>JASHOI010000535.1 GCA_030041195.1 Streptosporangiaceae bacterium
TAGATCGCGTAGATCCGGCCGCAGTACAGCGGGTTGCCGTGCCACGCCATGCCCGGGGCGGGTTCGGTCATCCGGGTCCAGTTACTGACCGAGGTCCTCCGGTGCGGAACGAACACCCGGTCGACCCTGACCCCGTTGGAGCCGCTCGAGTTCATCCCCAGCGTGACCCCGTCCCCCCAGTCGTCCAGCACCGTCACCTGGCTCGCCGGGACGACCATGACGATGTTGAGCGGCTCGTCACGCCCGCCGCCCGGAGGGACCAGCGCGTTGCCCATGAAGTGGGTGGCGTGGGCGATGCCGGAGGCATAGTCCCAGGTGCCGGTCACGACAAAGCCGCCGTCGGCGGGCTCGGCCGTGCCCATGGGCGCGGCGCGCGCCGGGCACCGGAAGTCCCCGTCCGGCCCGAAGATCTCACGCTGGCCGTCCTCGGTGAAGTAGGCCCCGACGACCAGCGCATGGTGGCTGCCGAGGGTCAGGCCCCACCCGGTGCCGGGATCGCCGGTGGAGACCGCGAGCATCGCCTTCCAGAACGTCGGCATGTCGAACTCGTAGCCGCCGTACCGGCGCGGCTGCAGCATGCGGTACAGCCCCGCGTTGACGAACGCACGGTCCAGGGCACCGGTGTGGTGGCCGAGTCGCTCGGCTTCGTCCTGCTGGTCGCGGATCTGCGGGATCAGCGCCTGCGCCCGCGCGACGATCTCCTGCCGCGTCAGGCCCGGCTCGGGGACCGGGACTTCGGTCGCCCTGGCCGTCGTGCGCTCTGGCATGGCAACCCCGCCGGCTCGGAGGATCAGATCCTCCGAAAGACTCCGTCCTGTGCGCGCGCCGCACAAGCACCCTTTCCACGACGCGGATCACGCGCAGATGCCGGCCCGGCAAACCCGGGCCGCAGAGGCGGCACGGGCGCTGGCGTACTCGGCGGCCAGCCGGTCCACGACCTCGGCGACGGACGCGATGTCGCGAACCCCGGATGCGGAGTGGCCCGCGCTCCAGATGTCCCGGTAACGCCTGGGGCCGGGCGCCGGCCTGCCCGACAGTGCCCCCATAAGGAACTCGCGCTTGCGGATGCCGAACTCGTCCGGATCGAGGCCCTGAGCGACCATGGACTTGCGCATCATGTTCGTCGGCAGCCCGGAGAACGCGTTCGTCAGGTGGATGTCGTCAAGCTCGCTTTCGACGATCATGTCCTTGTAAGCGCCGGCCGCATTGGCCTCTGCGGTGGCGATGAACCGCGTGCCCATGTACCCGACATCGCCGCCCAGCGCCTGCAGAGCCCACAGCGACCAGCCGTCGGATTGACCGCCGGATACGGCGATCAGGCCGTCGAACATCGCCCGCACGGCGCGCACGAACGCGAACGGGTTCGCGTAGCCGGTCTGGCCACCGGCGCCGGCCGTCAGCAGGATCAGCCCGTCGGCGCCCGCCTCGATCGCCCGCGTTGCGTGCCGGACGCTGGCGACATCCGACCACACCTGGATCCCGGCGTCATGCAGCCTTGGGACGACGGCGGCCTGCGAGCCGACGCTGGTGATGTGGCCGGCTGGGCTGCTGCGGGTGCGCGGCCACCCTCACCCGGCCACGGTGACCGGGTCGTCAGCCAGAACGATCTCTGCCATCAGCTCGATCGCGGCGGGCTGCCGCGTGGCGATGTGCAGCCCGGTGATGCCGCAGTCGGCCCAGGGCCGGTACCTCTCCCGGATCCGCTTCGGCGTCCCGACCAGAGCCTGCTCGTCAACGAACTCGTCGGGCACGGCGTCTGCTGCCTCCTGCTTGCGCCCGGCGCGGAACAGTTCCTCGATCCGTGCCGCTGCCTCGGCGTAGCCTTGCTGCTCCATGGCACGCTTGTGGAAATTGACCGTCGGATGTCCCATGCCGCCGACGTACAGCGCGATGCCCGGCTTCTGGGCCGCCAACGCCCCCCTCACGTCTTCGGTGACCGTGACGCCCACCAGCCCGTCGAAGGAGAAGCTGTCCCAGGATTTGCCGTTACCGGCGCGTGCGAATCCTTCCTCGATGGCCCGGCGGAACCGTGGCATCTCCCGCGGAACGAACCGCAACGGCAGCACGCCATCGCACAGTTCCCCGCACAGCCGCAGCATTGGCTCGGAGCCACTGCCCAGGTAGATCGGGATCTTGCCGGACGGGTGCAGGATCGAGTACAGCGGCTTGCCGAGGCCGGTCGCTCCCTCTCCGGTGTAGGGCAGGGAGATCTCCCTGCCCTGGTGTGACACGGGGCCCTCGCGCCGGAAGATCTTCTGCATGATCTGCACGTAGTCACGCACCCGCCAGTACGGCTTTCCCCATGGCTGCCCGTACCAGCCCTCCACGATCTGCGGCCCGGAAACCCCTAGACCGACGATCATCCGGCCACCCCCGGCGAGCCCGTCGATCGTCATCGCCTGCATCGCGCACATCGCGGGGGTCCTGGCCGCCAGCTGGGCGATCGCGGTGCCCAGCCGGATGCGCGAGGTCTGCCCGGCAATCCACGCCAGCGGGGTCATCGCATCCGATCCGTAGGCCTCGGATGTCCACACCGAGTCGTATCCGAGCTTCTCGGCGAGCTTGATCTCCTGCAGCGGGACGTCAACCTTCGCGCCCGAGTAGCCCACCATCAGACCGAGCTTCATGCGTGTTCATCCTTTCCGCCGCTTGCGCGGCCGCCTCGGCCCGCTGGGCCGCTACCCGGCGCGGATAGGGCCCGTACCCTCGCGTGATGTTCTCCTCGCGCCAGGCAGCCACGTCACCGGCGGCACCGACCTGCCACATGAGGTGGAACTGGGACTGCAGGTGGACCCGCATTCCCATGGTTTCCCATGCTCGCTTGATGCCCGCCTTGATCCCCATGAGAACCGACAGCGGTGCCTGCGCGATCTGCTGCGCGACCGTCTCGGCCGCGAGATCCAGCTCGTCACGCGGCACCACGCGGTTCACCAGGCCCAGATGGTGCGCCTGGTGCGCGTCCAGGGTCTGCGACAGGTACAGGTACTCGTAGGCGCGGTGAAAGTTCATGAACACCCAGGGCTCCACCATGGTCTCCGCGCCGGGCAGCCCCGCGCCCTGCGGTAGCGGCATCTGAAAGTAGGCATCTTCCGACGCCACCACGATGTCGTTCAGCAGCGCGAAGTACGTGCCGCCGCCGAGGCAGTAGCCGTGCACCGCGGCGACCGTCGGCTTGCTGAACTCCCACAGGTGCAGCACCGGCCAGAGGAAGAGCGCGTCCGACCCGCCCCACGGGTGCCCGGCCTCCCTGGCCGCCACGAACTCGGGGAACGTCAGCGCGCCGGTGACGTCATGCCCGGAGCAGAAGCCGGCCCCGGCGGCCTTCATGAGGACCACCTTGACCGCGTAGTCGGCCTCGGCGTCCTTGAGGCTGTTCTCCACGTCCCAGACCAGTGACGCGTTCTGCGCGTTGGCCTTGCCGGGCCGGTTCAGGATGATCCGGGCCACCGGTCCGTCCTTCTCGTAGATGACGGTCTCTAGCTCCCGCCGGTCCATGCCCGCCCCCACGTCAGTAGAGCACCTTCGCGTCGCGCAGCCGCTCGATCTCGGCCGGGCCGAGGCCGAGCAGGCCGGAGAGCACCTCCGCGGTGTGCTCGCCCAGGCTCGGCGCCGCGCCTTGGCGGCCCGGCGTGCGGCACAGCCGGTAGGCGAGGCCGTCGTAGGGCATAGCGCCGCACTCCGACTGGTCAAGGTCGGTGAAGAACCCCCACGCGCGGAGGTTCTCGTCCGCGCGGAGGTCCGCGCAGTCCTGCACCGGATAGGCGGACACGCCCGCCTTCTGCAGCGCTGCGGCAAGCTCGGCCGCGGACCGGGAGGCGACCAGGCCGCCGACGTACTCGTCGAGCTCGTCTGGCCGGGCCAGGCGCCCGGCGTGGGAGGCAAACCTGGGCGGCCCGCCGGTGTCCCCGAGCACCGCCAGCAGGGCCTTCCACTGCGGGTCGGTCTCGACGGCGAGCGCCAGCCAGCGTTCCCTCGCGGCCTCGTCGCGGCAGCGGTAGCAGCCGTGCGGGGCGTACCGCGGTGAGCGGTTCCCGGCAGGCTGCGCAACGGCGCCGGTTGCGAAGTAATCGGTGATCGCCGGTGCCAGGAAGTGCAGCGAGGCCTCGAGCTGAGACAGGTCGATCATCTGTCCCTCGCCCGTCCGTCGGCGGTGATCGAGCGCCGACAGCAGCGCGAAGCACCCGAACCGGGGCGCGATGAAGTCGGTGTACGGCCCGTGTGGCGGCGTGAGCTCGTCCGGCGAGTACCCGGACAGGTAGTACAGGCCGGCGATCGCGGCAAGCTGCATGCCGAAGCCGGCGAATCCGGCCCTCGGCCCGGTCTGGCCCTGCAGGCACGTGGCGAAGTAGATGATGTCCGGCCGCAGCTCGCGCAGCTGCTCGTACCCAAGTCCCCACTTCTGCATCGTTCCGGCCCGGAAGCTCTCGGCGACGACGTCGCAGTGCGGGACGAGCTGACGGACGAGGTCGCGTCCCTGCTGTGTGGTCATGTCTATGCGGACGCTCTTCTTCGAGGAGTTGAAGTTCCCGAAGTACTGGCTGCGGTTGATGCCGGGCTGGCCGGAGAACGGCGGTGCCAGCCGCAGCCCGTCGGGGTGCCGGACCGACTCGACCTTGATCACCTCTGCGCCGTTGTCCGCCAGGTACTTCGTGGTGATCGGGCCGACCCCGAACCAGGTGAAGTCCAGCACGCGCAGGCCGTGAGCGACTCCGGTCACCGGGTGGCTGCCTGTCTTGGCGACTCGCCAGCGAGTACCTGGGCGTTGTGCTCGCCGAGCATCGGGGCACGCCTGGCCGGCCGGGCCGGCGAGGCACTGAGCCTGGCGAACGGCCCGACGAGCGTGAGCTCGCGATCCAGGCCCGGATGCGTCACCCGCTGGTAGTAGTCCCGTGCCAGCAACTGCCGGTCGCGCGAGACATCTTCCATCGTGTTGACCGGCGCGATCACCCAGCCGCTGGCGTCCGCGCGGTTGGCAAGTTCCGCCTTGGTCAGCCGGAGCAGCAGTTCGCTGATCGCCGCCTCGCACGCGGCCATCTCGGCGAGGAAGCCGCGATCGCCGGAGCGGAACCGGTCCGGAGTCCACCCCGCAAAGTCGATGGCGGCGATCTGCTCGGGGACCGGCCCGAACTCGCTCAGCCAGTCCAGCAGCCCGAGCGTCGTGGACAGGAACATGCCGCCGCCGACCATCAGCTGGACGTAGCCGTCGGCGCACCTGTAGATCGACGCGCGCGGCATCCCCGCCGGGATGACGCCGCTGCGCTGCACCGACCGCCCCTCCAGCACCGGAAAGGCTGTCTCGCTGTTGGTGGCCCACACGCCCGCGGCCTGCAGGCTGACGACTACCTTCTGGCCGAGGCCCGAGCGCTCGCGTTCCAGGTGCGCCAGCATGCTCGCGACAGCCGCCTCCGAGCCAGCGTGAGCGCACGCCTGCGGGACGCTCACCTGCAGCGGCGGCCGCCCGGGAGCCCCCATCATCGCCATCATCCCGCCCGCGGCCCAGCCGACGATGTCGGCCGCCTTCCAGTCCGCACCGGGTCCGCTGTCGCCGAAGGGCGTAACGGATGTGTAGATGAGCCTTGGGTTGCGCGCGGCGAGTGCCTCATACGACAGGCCAAGACCGTCCAGGTAACCGACTGGGAACGACTCGACCAGGAAGTCGGCCCGCTCGGCGAGGCGGCTCAGCAGGTCGCGCCCTTCGGCCTGGTTCAGGTCGAGCGTGACAGACAGCTTTCCGGCTGCCGTTGCCTGGAAGTAGCAGCTGTCGTCGGGCCCGGCCCGCTCGTCGAGGAATGGCGGGATGCGCCGTGTCGGGCAGCCGCCCGGCGGCTCGACCTTGATGACCTCCGCGCCGAAATCGGCGAACATCTTCCCGCACAGCGCGCCCGCCTCGCCCGCCAGGTCAAGGACGCGGTATCCGTGCAGCGGCCCGCTGGGCGCCATCAGTCCCCCGCCGGCTCTGCGGCCGCTGGTGGCTCAGGTGAGACGAAGGTCGGCCGGCGGACGAGCAGCGCAATGGCGGCCACCACCACCATCGCGATCGCGGCGTAGACCCACATCTGCTTGAAGACCGACGGATCCGGGATCGGCGTGTGCGGGATGAACTTGGAGGTGAGGATGGCCGTGAAGAGCGCGGGCCCGAGCCCGCCGACGGCCGAGGTGATCACGGTGTTGGCCGAGGAGTACATCGCGGCCTCGCCCGGCGTCGCGTCGTGCAGGAAGGCGGTGATGGCGGCCGTGTAGTCGAACGCCCAGACGAAGCCCCAGATGAAGTCCCAGACGATGAAGTGCCAGATCCCGTTGTGGCTGTAGGCGAGCACCACGAAGTTGGCGGCGATGATGAGCGAGCTGATGACCATGACCGGCCGCGGCCCGAAGCGGTTGATGACGGGATGGGCGACCATGCCGCCGACCAGCAGCGCCAGCGAAATCGCGCACAGGGCCAGCGAGGATTGCAGCACGGTCAGCCCGAGCCCGTACCCGGTCGCGGTGGGCAGTTCGGTGTACGTGGCCTGGGCCAGGTTGGTGTAGATCGCCCCGGTGCCCAGCACCGCGATCACGATGAACGACGGGGCCGCGATGCGGTTCGAGATCCGGGCCACGTTGATCAGCGGGTTGGCCTGCCGGGTCTCGTAGAACGCGAAGATCGCCAGGACCGCCAGCCCGCCGCAGAGGGACCCCAGCGTGCTCGCGGCCGTCCAGCCCCACGTGTTGCCCTCGGTGATAGCGAGCACGACGAACACCAGCCCGATGCACACGCCCGCCGCGCCGCCCCAGTCGATCGGCTCGGTCTGCCGGTGGTGCGAGTCCGGCAGGTAGAACCAGGCGAGCAGCAGCGAAAGGGCGGCCAGCGCCGAGATCACCCAGAAGACGGTCCGCACGCTGCCGTTGGCCTGAATGATCAGTCCGCTCAGCAGGTACGCCACCGCCACGCCGACTCCGGAGGCGGCGGTCAGGATCGCGACACCCCTGGTGACCCGCGCGGCGCTGGTTCCCCTGGCCCGCAGCAGGGCATATACGAGCGGAAGGGCAGCGCTCGCGCCGAGGACCGCGCGGCCGATCAGGAGCAGCACGAACCCCGGCGCCACCGCGCACAGCACGTTGCCGACCAGTCCCACCGCCAGGCTGGCGAGCACCAGTGGCCGCATCCCGAATCTGTCTCCGAGCCTGGCGACCGTCGGCACGAAACCGGCGGCGACCAGCCCGGCCACCGACAGCGTCCAGGCCGCCTCGCTCGGGCTGATCGCGTACGTCTTCTCGAGGTTGGCGACCAGCGGCACCAGCGACAGGCCCCACGCGTCGGCCACCAGCAGGATCAGGCCGCCCAGCACCGCGATCGAGATCTCGATGGGCATTCCGGTCGCCTGGAGGCGGCGGTCGACGGGCGAAACTTCGGCGGAAACTCCCGATGTGATCATTCGGACCCTCCTTCGGAAGCCCGGGTAGCTAGCCTCGCGCAGCGACAGCGACCCTCCCGGCTCGAAACCAGAATCGTTTCTGGAAGTTGCGTGTGTCAACCCTCCATTTCATCGTTGTTAAGTACCCGTTAGTAACTTGACCTGGCCATCCGGGTATCGCACAGCTCGGCCGACCGGGTCTAAGCGAGGCTCACCCAGAACACGTTCTGCCGGAAACGCGCGGAGGAGCCCGATGGTCAGCGCTGCGGCGCGTCGGCCAGGTCGCGGTCCGCGTCGATCTGCCCGGGCGGCAGGTCGAGCAGGCGGCACGCGGTGTGGATCGCGAAACGCACCTCGGCGGCCGGCGCCGATCCGGCCATCCAGCTCTCGATGGCAGACGCGGCCGCGGCCAGGACCACCCACAGGACCTGCTGCTGGTGCTCTGACATCGGCGCGGCGGCCTTCAGCACGATGTCGATCTGCAGCCGCCCGACGCGCTCTCGCTGGCTGCGGAACGCCGGATCGGACAGCCGGGCCAGCCGTCGCACGACGCCGCCGAGGGTGGGGACGCGCTGGTCGAATTCGAACGCGCGGAGCAGGTTGTGCGCGACCTTGTCGCGCACCGTGAGCCCGGCCCGCTGGCTCGGATGCGCCCTGGCCAGCAGCGACTCCAGGTATTGCTGGACGACCGCGTACAGCAGGTGCTCCTTGGACGGGAAGTACCGGTACAGCGTCGCCAGGGAGACCTCGGCCAGAGCCGGCATCTCGCTCATCTGCAGCGCGTCTTCACCGCCGGTGGTGACCAGCATGGTGGCAACCTCCACCATCCGCCGATAGCGGGCCTGCTGCGCCTCGGTGACCGGCTGAGCTGGGGTAACGGTCATGCCACTCTCCTCGCCACGGACCCCGGCCACCCGGGTCCGGGTGCGGCCGGGACGGGGTCGAACGGCGGGCGGGCCCGCAGCCGGGGCGTTGACGGGCGCGGCCGAGTCTTGGTAAACAGAATCCATTCTGCTTCTTCGCTAGAGGCCGCAGGTGGGCCTGGGAGACTTGATGATAACCGGAGGACTTCGGCATGGGTGTCATTGACGGGCGGGTGGCGATCATCACCGGCGGAGCACGAGGTATCGGTGCGTCGATCAGCCGGCTGTTCGCGGCCGAGGGAGCGTCGCTGGTCATCAACGATCTCGGCGGCAGCACCGACGGCACCGGCAGCGACGAGGGCCCGGCCAAGCAGCTGGCAGACGAGATCGTCGCCGCTGGCGGCGGGGCGGTGGCCGACAGCGGGGACATCGGCGACGTGGCCACCGGCGAGCGGCTGGTCGCTGCCGCGGTCGATCAGTTCGGCAAGCTGGACATCGTGGTCAACGTGGCGGGGATCCTGCGCGACCGGATGATCTTCAACCTGCCCGAGGCCGACTGGGACGCGGTGATCCGGGTGCACTTGAAGGGGCACTACTCGACCGTGCGCCCGGCCTCGGCGTACTGGCGCGAACAGCGAAATCCGCACGGCCACTACCGGATCATCAACTTCACCTCAAATTCGGGACTGGAAGGCTCGCCTGGCCAGCCCAACTACGCGGCGGCCAAGATGGGCATCGTCGGTCTCACGTACTCGCTGGCGCAGGCGCTGGCCAGGTACGGGGTCACCGCCAACGCGATCTCGCCCGGCGCGGCCACCCGGCTGACCGCGACCATCCCGGCAGAACGGCAGCTGGCGTCCATCGACGAGTCCGTCAGGCCCGAGATGTCACCCGACAACATCGGGCCGGTCGCCCTCTACCTGGCCAGCGAACGGTCGGACTGGCTGACCGGCAGGGTTGTCTCCGCCATGGGCTTCGATGTCGGGCTGTACGAGAACCCGCAGCTGATCCGCCAGCTGTCCGCGCCCGGGCCGTGGCAGTACGAAAGGCTCGCCGCTGCCATGGAGCGGAGCTTCCGCCCGGTCGCTGACGGCCTGCCGCCGAGCATCTTCCGCGCTGCCCCGGCTCAATAGCCGCGGCGCAAGCCCGAGATACGATTCTGCCCTTCGGAGGAAGCCTTGCCAGATGGCCTCTTGCCCACGCCGACACCCGACACCGCTGCGTTCTGGGAGGCGGCGCGGGACGGGCGGCTCGAGATCCAGCAGTGCCAGTCGTGTGAACGCCACTACTTCTATCCACGGGACCACTGCCCACGCTGTTCATCTGGCGATGTCCGGTGGCGTGCGGTGTCGGGGTCGGGCCGGCTGGTCTCCTACGTCATCAACTACCGCCCGCTGCCGCCAGCGGACCCGCAGACGCCTCAGATCATTGCCCTGGTCGAGCTCGACGAGGGCGTGCGCATGCTGACGAACATCGTCGGCAGCCCGGCAGACCCCGACGCTCTTCCGCTCGATGCGCCGGTGCACGTCGAGTTCGAGCCGCGCGGCGACTGGAGGCTGCCCGTATTCCGCCTGACAGGTGACCAATGAGCTCCATGCACAACGGGAACATCGCCGTGGTCGGCGCGGCCGAGACCACCGGCCTGGGCGTGCTGCCCGAGCAGTCGATGATCCAGCTGCACGCCGATGCCGCGCGCGGCGCGCTGGCCGACGCGGGGCTGACCACGGCGGACGTCGATGGCATAGCCACGGCCGGACCGCTGCCCATGGAAGTGTCACACTATCTCGGCATCGTGCCGAGCTGGGTTGACGGCACGATGGTCGGGGGCTGCAGCTTCATGCTGCATGTCCGGCACGCTGCCGCGGCGATCGCGGCCGGCGCCGCCAGCACGGTTCTGATCACCCACGGCGAATCCGGCCGGTCCCGCATCGGCATGAGCAGGTACGCCGTGCGGGCTCCCGACACCGTGTCCGGCCAGTTCGAGGCGCCCTACGGCGCGCTGATGCCCTTCGCCACCTTCACCGTGCCCGCGCTGCGGTTCCTGCACGAGCGCGGGATGAGCCGTGCGGACCTGGCCGAAGTGGTCGTGGCCCAGCGCGAATGGGCGATGGGCAACCCCCGCGCGTTCCGGCGCAAGCCGATCAGCGTAGACGAGGTGCTCAACGACTCGCCGCCGGTCGCGTACCCGTTCACCCGCGACATGTGCTGCGTCGTGACCGACGGCGGCGGCGCGCTGGTCCTGACATCCGCGGAGCGCGCGTCCGACCTGCCGAGCGGTCGCCGGGCCGTCTACCTGCTCGGATCCGGCGAGGCCGCGGAGTCACCGATCATGTCGCAGATGACCGACGTCGACTCGTTCGCCGGATTCCGCAGCTCGAGCGCTGATGCGTTCCGCAGCGCTGGGCTGACCCACGCCGACATCGACCATCTCATGTGCTACGACGCCTTCGCGCACGTGCCGCTGTACATGCTCGAGGACATGGGCTTCGTTGGGCACGGCGAGTCGGGCTCATTCATCGCGTCGGGCGCGACGCGTCCCGGCGGATCGCTGCCGATGAACACCAACGGCGGCGGCCTCGCTTACACCCATACCGGCATGTACTCGATGTTCGCCATGCAAGAGGCGATCCGGCAGCTCCGCGGTGAAGCCACAGCCCAGGTCCCGGGTGTGCGCACCAGCTTCGTGCAGGGCGTCGGCATGTACTTCGCCGCCTCGGCAAGCCTTATCTTCGCCAGCGAACGGCCATAAGGAGGACCCCATGGCTCTGAACCTGGACAGCGTCGGCATGACCGGGCCGCCCGTCGAGCGCTCCTGGACGGCCGACGACGTCCTCCTGTACGCGCTGGCCGTCGGCGCCGGCCAGGCTGACCCGGCGGCGGAACTGGAGTTCAGCACCGAGAACTCCGACGGCGTGGCGCTCCAGGTGCTGCCGAGCTTCGCCAACATGCTCGGCTTCGGCGCGGGCATCGGCATGGTCGGCACGTTCGACCTGAGCGCGGTGCTGCACGGTGAGCAGGCCTTCGAGGTGCACAAGCCGCTGCCGGTGGCGGGCACGGCGCGCACGGTACCCACGGTGGCAGGCATCTACGACAAGGGGAAGGCCGCGGTCGTGGTGACCGAGACCACCACGACCGACACGGCAACCGGCGAGCTGCTGGCCACGGTCCGCAACGCAACCTTCATCCGCGGCGCCGGCGGGTTCGGCGGTGACCGGGGCCCGGCCTCGCAGTGGGCAGTGCCCGAGCGCGCTCCCGATTTCTCCTGCGCCGAGGCCATCCCGCGCGACCAGGCGCTGCTGTACCGGCTGACCGGCGACCGGAATCCGCTGCACTCCGACCCGGTGTTCGCCAAGCGGGCGGGGTTCGACCGCCCGATCCTGCACGGGATGTGCAGCTACGGGTACACGGCGCGCATCCTGCTGCACGAGGCGTGCGGCTCCCAGGTCGACCGCTTCAAGGCGATGTCGGGCCGGTTCGCCAGCCCGGTCTATCCCGGCGACACCGTCACGGTCGAAGGGTGGGCCGACGGCGAGACCGTGTACTTCCGCACTCGCTGCAACGGGTCTGTCGTCATCGACCACGGCGTGCTGCGCCGCACGGCCTGAGAAGCGCGGTGTCTGCGATGAACGACTCAGGCGCGGCGGCCTCGGCGCCGGCCGCTCCCGGCACTCCCGCGACGGGGTTCTACGAGCTGGCCGCCGCGCACCCGGACCGGGCGGCCGTCGTCGGCCCGGACGCGAGGATGCTCACGTTCGGCCAGCTCGGTCGGCGGGTCAACCGTGTGTCGCACGCGCTGCGCGCGCACGGCCTAAGCCCCGGCGACGTGGTCGCCGCGATCGTCCACAACGGGCCGGAGTACCTGGAGCTGTTGCTGGCGGCCGGGCAGGCCGGCGTGATCGCCGTTCCGGTCAACTGGCACCTGACCGCCGGGGAGGTCCTCTACATCGTCCGCGACAGCGAGGCGAAGCTGGTGGTCGCGGACGACGATCAGGCGCGCAGGCTGCCGCTTCATGACCTCCCCGCGCATCGGTACGTCATCGGCGGCGGCGCCGCCGGGTGGCTACCGTACGCGGAGCTTGGCGCTGCCGAGCCGGCGACCGCACCGGAGGGACGCCGGGCCGGCGGCATGATGCTCTACACCTCCGGCACCACCGGCCACCCGAAGGGCGTGCGGACCACGCTTCCCACCGATGACCCGGAGACCTTGGCCGGGTTCTTCGCCGGGATTCCGCGCGGCTACGGCATCGCCGCCGACCGGGGCGTGCACCTGGTGTGTTCGCCGATGTACCACGCGGCCCCCGGCGGCCACGCGCTGGGATTTCTGCATGCCGGGCACACGGTAGTCATCCAGGACAAGTTCGATCCGGAGGACATGCTGCGCGCCGTGGAGCAGCACCGGGTGACCACGGTGCACATGGTCCCCACTCACTTTCACCGGCTGCTGCGGCTGCCCGAGAGTGCGCGTTCCCGGTACGACCTGTCCAGCCTGCAGGCCGTGATCCACGCAGGTGCGCCGTGCCCTGTCCGGATCAAGCAGCAGATGCTCGACTGGCTCGGCCCGGTCATCTGGGAGTACCTCGGCTCGACCGAGGGATCGGTGTCGCGGGTCGGCCCGCAGGAATGGCTTACCCGGCCCGGAACGGTGGGGCGGCCGCTGCCCGGGCTGACCGTGCAGATTCTCGGTGCCGACGGCGAGGAGGCACCGGTCGGCGAGCCGGGGACGATTTATTTCGGCTATCCGGGGCGCCCGCCGTCCTTCGAGTATCACAACGCCCCGGAGAAAACGGCCGCCAGCAGGCGCGGCAACCTGGTGACCGCCGGCGACTACGGCTACGTCGACGCGGACGGGTATCTGTTCCTGCTGGACCGCAGGACCGACCTGATCATCTCCGGCGGCGTGAACATCTACCCCGCCGAGATCGAGCAGCACCTCATCACCCACCCCGCCGTTCTCGACGTGGCCGTCATCGGCGTGCCCGACGCGGACTGGGGCCAGCGCGCCGTGGCGGTGGTCCAGCCCGCGCCCGGCGCGACTGTGGGCGCCGATCTGGCCGACGAGCTGCTCGAGCATTGCCGTAAGGAGCTGGCCTCGTTCAAGTGCCCTCGGCGGTTCGAGTTCATCTCCGACTTCCCCCGTACGGAGACCGGGAAGGTGCAGCGCCGCGTGCTTCGTGACGCATACGCCAGTTAGGAGGCTGGGCCGTGCAGTTCGAGAACCTGACCGTCTCGATCGACGGGCCGGTCGCGACCGTCACGCTGAACCGCCCGGACAAGCTCAACGCGCTGAGCGCCGGTCTTGTCGCCGACTACGACGCCGCGCTGACGGCGCTGGCGCCCGGCGACCGGGTCCGGGTCATCCGGCTGCGCGGAGCGGGGCGCGCGTTCTGTTCGGGGTATGACCTCAGCCCGTCCACCGACCCCGCGGAGCGCAGCCACGGCCCGGCCGATAGAGGAGATACGTACGCCACGGGCGACGACACCCACGCCCTCGCGGACTGCGGGCAGTCCTCCGCGCTGCTCGAGCGAGAGGGAATGCGGCAGCAGGCCGAGCGGTGGCTACGCATCTGGAACTACCGCAAGCCGGTCATCGCGCAGGTCCACGGGTACTGCCTCTCGGGCGGGCTTGACCTGCTGAGCACGACCGACCTGGCGTTCGCAGCCAACGGCGCGCGGTTCGGCCATCCGGCGGCGCGCGGCGTCGGCATCCCGCTGCTGATGGGCATGCTGCCCCTGAAGGTCGGCGCGGCCAAGGCAAAGCGCATCCTGTTCACCGGCGACCTTATCGACGCCGGCCAGGCCCTGGACTGGGGGCTGGTCGAGTGGGTTGTGGAGCCTGAGGACCTCGACGGCCGCACGATGGACTACTGCCAGCGGGCTGCGATGCTGCCGATGGACGCGCTGTCCATTCACAAGCAGGCCGTGAATCGCTGGAGCGAGATCATGGGCGCCCGGGTGGCTGCGCTCGAGATGGTCGACATGGACGCGCTGTATCACACCACGCCCGCCTATCACGAGTTCAACCGGCGGATCGCCGAGCACGGCCTGCGCAGTGCGCTCTCGTGGCGGGACGCCCCGTTCGGCGAAACCCGGCAGGCTGCCCGACAATAGCTCGTAGCCCAGGTGCGGAAGGAGCCCCGGCATGAGCACCGCGGCGCAGGCTCGCGGCCGATGACGGTCACCAGGCAGCAGAGGGACCACGTCCTGGTGATCACCATCCAGCGCGAGGAGAAGCGGAACGCGCTGAATGCCCACGTCACGCGGGGCCTGGACGAGGCCATGAACGAGCTCGAGGACTCACCGGAGCTGTG
This sequence comes from Streptosporangiaceae bacterium, assembly GCA_030041195.1. The sequence goes on from JASHOI010000535.1 coordinate 14,566, forward strand.
GTGCGGGATACTCACCGGCGGCCGCAGGTTCTTCTCCGCCGGCGCGGATCTCGCCACCGGGCCGGGCGAGCCGACTCCGCGCGGGGGGCTGATCGGCCTCATCCGGCGGGACCGGGTCAAGCCCCTGATCGCAGCCGTGGAGGGCTTCGCGCTTGGCGGCGGGATGGAACTCGTGCTGTGCTGTGACCTGGTGGTTGCGGCACGGGACGCCAGGTTCGGCCTGCCGGAGGTGAAGCGCGGTCTGATGCCAGACTTCGGCGGAGCGTTCCGCGTGGTCCGGGCGCTGCCCGTCAACATCGGACGAGAGATGCTGCTGACCGGCGAGGATCTGGATGCGCAGCGCGCGGCGAGCTTCGGGTTCGTGAACGTGCTGACCGAACCGGGAGCCGCGCTCGAGGGTGCGCTGGAACTGGCCGCCCGGGTCTGCGCCAACGCTCCGCTCGCCACCCGCGCCGCGCTCGGAACCAGTGCCCAGGTGACTCGGGGCGACGAGACGGCGCTCTGGCGGTACAGCGACGCAGCCCACGAGCAGCTTCTGGCCAGCGAGGACGTCGCGGAAGGCATCCGCGCCTTCTTCGCCAAGCGCGCTCCGGACTGGCGCGGCAGGTAGCGCAGACAGCGCAGAGACTAGGGGAATCAGATGGGCACGAACGAGCGCGCGAAGATCGTTATGACCCCGGCCGAGGTCGTGTCGTTCCTGGAACGCAGCCGTACCGCCACCGTGGCTTCCATCGGACCTAACGGGATGCCGCACGTCGTCGCCATGTGGTACGGCATCGTCGGCGACGCCGTCTGCATCGAAACCAAGTCCAAGTCGCAGAAGGCGGTCAACCTCCGGCGCGATCCACGGATGGTCGTCATGGTCGAGGCGGGCACCAGCTACGACAGCCTCCGCGGGGTGTCCCTGGAAGGGAACGGCGTGATCATCGAGGAGTCCGACGGCGAGGAGTACTGGGCCGCCGCCAAGAGTGTCTACGAGCGGTACACCGGGCCGTACTCGCCGGACGCCCGGCCGGTCCTCGAGCTGATGATGCGCAAGCGGATCGTGGTGAAGCTGGTCCCGCAGCGGATCCGGTCCTGGGACCACCGCAAGCTCGGTCTCGACCCGATGCCGGCGATGGGATCGACCGCCCTGTTCATCGCAGCAGAGTAGCCCCCACTAAAGCAGGATCGGGTTAACCCATGTGATCTGCGGGAACCTCGCGAAGTCGGAGTCCGTTGAGCACACCCCTACTCCATGCTCGATCGCCAGCGCCGCCAGATGAGCGTCGGTGACCAGATTGCCCCGCAGGTCGCCCGCAACGATGAGACCACGAATGATCTCAGCGTGCCGGTCACCGGGAACCGGCACCCAGGCGGCGTCGGCATCGAGCCAGTCGGCCACAAACGACCAGGCTTCGCTCGGACTGAGCGGATTTGCCGACGCTCGGGGATGGGTGCAGATCCGCTGGAACGCCAGCAGCGATGCCCACGGCAGCCCGATCCGGGCCGGCTCGTTGAGCGAGTTCTCCAGCCAGGCCTTGGCGGGTTCGTGAAAAGGGCTGCGGGTGTCGACCGCATAGAGCAGCACGTTCGCGTCGACGATCATCTACGGATGCTCGGCGCCGTCAAGCAGCTCGAGTGCGTCCGCCACGTTCGAGACGTCGATCCGCAGGCCCAGGTCGGCGGTGCGCTGCCGGAAGGATCGCCGGCTGGGGCGTCCCACTCGCAGCCCGGCGCGGGCGAGCCGGTTGACGGCTTCGCCGAGGCTGATGTGCTCCTCGCGGCTGAGGTGTTGCGCGGCAGCCAGCACATCGCCGTCGAGCCTGATCGTTGTGCGCACAGGCCAAGGCTAGCATCAGTGATGCGCCGTTTCGAGCATCAAAGAATCCGGACTGGTCAGCTTCCCTGAGCTGTCCTTTCCCCTCCGGCCTCAGGAATGGATGGGGCCCATCGTGGCCGCCGGATGAGGCAGAACGGGTGGCCTGCGGGATCGGCATAGACGTCCTGGTCATCGAGCTTTACCGCGCCCAGCGCCAGCACACGCGGGCCGGCAGCTACGGGGTCCTCGACCATGATGTCGAGGTGGATCTGCTGGGGTATCGCGGAATCGGGCCAGGTCGGCGGCTGTTGACCTGGGGCGCGCTGGAATGCCAGGCCGGAGGATCTGTCGTTGGCGGCGACCACAACCCAGTCATCGTCACGGTATGTCACTGGGAGCCCCAACAGTGTGGAGTAGAACATGGCGAGGGCGGCAGGGTCCGGGCAGTCCAGGACCACGTGGTGCATCCGTCCGATCATGCCGTCGATCCTGCCAGGTTCGGCGCATGCGATGATTGCCGGTGATCGTCATCGCAGCGAAGCGGGAAGTCAGCCTCAATGGAGATGGATGACGTAGCCCGCCTGGCCGGGGTCCTGGCGGGCGTGCGCCGCACCGCGCCGGACGGGCTGGCCCAGTGGCGGTACCACGGCAGGCTGGTCGCGCGCCAGATCGATGACGCCCATGTGGTCATCCGCGCCGATTTCGACTATCGCGACTCGATATTGCGGCAATTTCCGGACACCTTCAGCGTCCCGACCCGGTACCTCAAGCACATGATGGTCGTCGCTGACCTTGCCGGAGGCGACGCCGGTGCGATCGAGGACGCCCTCGAAGCCGCGTGGCAGCTTCAGCGCAGCGCCGACGCACCATAGAGGGGAGAAGCGTGACCGCCCGCGCGCACAAACCTGATCGCGAGATTGCCGACCCCAAAGAACTGCTGCTGGGTTTCCTCGACTACTACCGGTCGGTGATCGCCCGCAAGATCGAGGGCCTGTCCGACGCCGAGCTGCGCACCAGCCGCCTGCCATCCGGCTGGGCACCACTGGAGCTGGTCAAGCACCTCGTCTACATGGAGCGGCGATGGTTTCGCTGGGGCTTTTGCGCCGAGCAAGTCGCCGACCCCCGCGGTGATCAAAACCAGGCCGGGCGCTGGCACGCCGACCCCAGCGACACGCCGGCCACGCTGATCGCTGCGCTCCAGACCACCGGCGAGCAAACCCGGGCCATCGTCAGCCAGGCCGGCCTGGACGTCGCGCGGGAACTGATCGACGCGACCACCGGCGAGTAGCAAGGGAGACTGACGTGCTCGAAACCGAAGCAGAGCTCGACGCGCTCCAGCAGCTCCTCGATCGGTCGCGCTCCGGGGCGACCGAGCACCTGCGCGGCATCATCAACGACCAGCGGGCGCTCTCGGCCAGGGACATCGTCGGGCTGCTGCTGAACATGAAGGTGGTCTCGCTGGCCACGGTCACCGCTCGCGGCGAGCCCCGGATCAGCGCCGTGGACGGTCACTTCCTGCACGGAACCTGGACCTGGAGCACCGACGGCACTTCGGCCAAGGCGCGGCATCTCGCCGCGCGGCCCGCCGTGAGCGTCGCCCACGTGGACAACGAGGACCTGGCCGTCTTCGCGCACGGCACGGCCGAGCGGCTGCGGCTCTCGGATCCTCTCTGGGAGGAGACGCTCGCCCACTGGAGCGCGCACTACGGCAGTTCCCCGCTCGGCTGGGGCGAGGACATCCGTCTCTACCGGCTGGCGCCGTCGTGGATGGTCGGCTATGCCTTCGATCGCGCGCAGCTCCTGGCGAGCAGGGATGTCGGGGCGCCGTAGCGGGCGGGAGCGCGTCAGCGCACATCGACTCCGGCGGCCGCGCTGAGCGAGCCCGGCGGTTGCGCTGCCCGTCGGCCTTCGCCTGCTGGCGCCGGTAGAATTGAGTCATGGATAGAAAGCCTGCGGTTGCCGATCCCGGCCTGCCCAGTCCGGCCGGGACCAAGTCGGCGCGCACCAGGCAGCGGATCCTTGATGCAGCCGCGCACGTGCTCAGCCGACGCGGCTATGCCGGCACCCGCCTGACCGATGTGGCGGAAGTGGCCCAGATTCAGGCTCCGGCTATCTACTACTACTTCGCCTCCCGCGACGACCTGATCGAGGAGGTCATGTGGTCAGGCATCGCCCACATGCGCGAGCACGTGCAGGAGCAACTCGACGCGGTGCCCGGCTCCGCGAGCCCGCTCGACCGGATCGAGGTGGCGGTGGAGTCCCACCTGCGCTACCAGCTTGAAATATCCGATTACACCACTGCGGCGATCCGCAATGCTGGCCAGATCCCGGAGCAGATCCGGCTCCGGTACGTCACCGAGGCCAACAGCTACGGCGACGTCTGGCGCAAGCTGATCCAGGACGCGGTTGATGACCGGGTTCTGCATCCCGACTTGGACCCGCGCGCGGCCCGGATGCTCGTCCTCGGGGCGCTCAACTGGGCTGCTGAGTGGTGGAATCCGCGCCGCGGTTCTCTCGAGCAGCTGATCCGCACCGCGAAGACGCTCGTGCGGTCGGGTCTCAGCGCGGGCGGCGAGGCGGATGAAGCGCCGCCAGCCGCGTCCGCGCAGGCCCGGCCGCGCAAGTCGGGGGCGGCGTCCCGCTAGCCGGACGAGGCCCGCGCGCTCAACGCGCCTGCGCGGCGGGGCCGGCGGTGTGTCCCGGCTTCAGCATCGCCGGCCGGTGAACCTCGGCTCGCGCCGCTCGATGACGGCAGCGAGACCCTCCCGTGCATCCGGCTGACCAGACAGCTCGGACACCGTCCTTGCTTCCTCAGGCAACTGGGCCTCAACGCGCGCGCCCAGGCCAGCCCAGACCAGCCGCTTCGCCGCGCCCAGCGCGCTCGTCGGGCCGGAGGCCAGCTGCCGCGCCATCGCCAGTGATTCAGCCGGCAGCGACCTGTCCGGCACGACCCTGGTGATCAGGCCGATCTCGAGGGCCTCGGCCGCGCTCAGCACCGGATTGGTGAGGATAATCTCCAGCGCCTTCCGCAGCCCGACGAGCAGGGGCAGCGTCACGGATACGCCGGCGTCGGGAGCCATGCCGACCCGGGTCGCGCCGGCCAGGAACCGCGCCGACTCTGCCGCGATGACCAGGTCGCTGGCGCACACCAGCCCGAACCCGCCGCCACCCGCCGCGTACCCGTGTACCGACGCGATCACCGGGACCTGCAGCGCAAGCAGGCCCTGCACGCACGTCTGCAGCCAGGACGTGGCCTCCCGCAGGTAACCGGGCAGGTCCGCCTCCTTGCCGGCGAAGGTCTTGACGTCGCCGCCGGCGCAGAAGTTCGGTCCAGCCCCGGACAGCAGCAGCGCCCGCAGGCCTGCCTGGCCATGCGCGGTCATGATCGCTTCGTGGACGGCGCGGAGGAACTCCACGTTCATGCTGTTGGACGCCTCTGGGCGGTTCAGCATCAGATGGCCGACGCCGTCGTCGTCCAGGTGCAGCAGGGCCATCCCCTCGCCGATCAGCTGCCGCGTCATGCTTCACTCCCCAGTCCGGCGCAGCGCGGTTTTCAGACCTTGGCAGCCCGGTCGGCCGTCGCGTCGCTCACCAGATGCTCGATGATCGTGTCGGTCTCCAGCGCGAGCCCGTCCGTCAGCGGAAGGCTCAGGCCCGCCCGGACCAGGTGCTTGGCGCGCGCGACGGCCGCTGGATCCTTGCCGGCCAGGTTAGCGACGAGCGCCGCGAGCGCCGCCTCGAACTCGCTCGCCTGCGTGCTGCGGTAGATCACGCCCCACTGGGCGGCCTGCGCGCCGGTCAGCCGGTCGCCGGTCAGGATGTGCCCAAGTGCCCGTGGCACGCCGATGATCCTCGGCAGCCGCTGCGATCCCCCGCCGGCCGGGATCATCCCCGTGTTGAGGTGATTGTCGGCGAGCACGGCGTCATCGCGGGCCAACGTTATGTCACACGACTGCACCAGCTCGAAGCCTCCGGCCATCGCGTAACCCTCGACGGCCGCGACCACCGGCACCGGCAGGCTGGCGATCAGCTGGCACGCATCGCGGAACGCATCGAACAGCTCCCGCAGCGCGGCAGGCCCCCGGGCGCGGAGCGCGGCGACCTCCGTGAAGTCGCCGCCCGCACAAAAGGTGCCATCCGCCCCCCGGATGACGATCACCCGGGTGTCAGCGGAGGCCGCCAGCGCCTCCGTCAGCATCCGGGCCATGCGCACGGTGATCGCGTTGCGCGCGGTCGGCCGGTTCAGCGTGATGTGCCCGACCTCGCCGCATGCCGCTTGCTCCCGCCGCACGAGCACGGGTGGTTCCGCTGCGGAGCCGGGTGCTGTCATTCGGGCTACTCCTGATTTTTAAGTCACATTAGACTATCGCACGACGCGGTTGGCGCCAGCGCCCGGCGGCCCTGGCCGCGCCGCACCCGAGGCAACGGACGTGCTGCACCCAGCAGAGGAGAAGCCGGCATGGACCTTGGACTGAGCGGCGCCCGCGTAATCGTCACCGGAGCGGCGGCGAACATCGGCCGGGGCATCGCACTCGGCTTTGCCCGCGAGCGCGCGAGGGTCCTGCTCGCCGACATCGACGGCGAGCAGGCTCAGGCGGTCGCTGCCGAGGCACTCGCGGCAGGCGCGGCGGCGGCCGAGGTGTTCGGCGCCGACCTCACCGAGGACGGCGCAGCCACGGCGATGGTGGACCGCGTGGCAGCCACCTGGGGTGGCCTCGACGTGCTGGTGAACAACGCCGGCTGGAGCAAGCCGGGTTTCTTCGCGGAGCAGACCGACCGCGCCCTGTGGCAGCACACCATTGAGGTCAACCTCTACACCGCGTATGCCAGCACCCAGGCGGCACTCACGGCGATGCGCGCGGCGGGCGCGGGCGCGATCGTGTTCATCTCTAGTGACTCCGCTTTCGGCGCGATCCGGCAAGGCATCTACGGGTCGACAAAGGCCGGGCTGATCTCCCTGTCCCGCACGGTCGCCCGCGAGCATGGCCGGCACGGCATCCGCTCGAACGTCATCGCTCCCGGCCTGGTGATCCCGGACGCCCCGGTCGGCCCGCACAGCGTGTGGGCCGATGGGCCGGAGGCGATCTTTACCCCTGAGCAGACGGACTACGTCCTGAAGACGCAGGCGCTCCGCCGTCTCACCACCGCTGACGACATCGCGAGCGCGGTCGTGTGGCTTTCCTCGCCGAGCGCGGCACGCCAGGTGACCGGGCAGGTCATCGCCGTGGGGGGCGGCTCGTCCATGCCCTGAGGCCGACAGGCGGGGGGGCGGAAGGCTCAGGATCCGGGTGACCGCAGCTGCCCGGCCGCGCGCTCCGCCAGGCGGAACTTCTGCACCTTGCCGGTCGGTGTTGTCGGCAGCTCGGCGGGCTTCAGGAACAGCACGTGCTTGGGGACCTTGAAGCGGGCCAGCTTGTCCCGGCAGAGCGCCAGCAGCTCCTCGGCGGTGACGCTGGCGCCGGGCTCGGGCACGATCCAGGCGCAGCCGGCGTCGCCCCAGCGCTCGTCTGGCACGCCGACCACGAAAGCCTGGCTGACGCCCGGATGCCCGGTGAGCAGGTCTTCGATCTCCTTCGGCATGATCAGCTCGCCGCCGCTCTTGTACAGATCCTTGCTCCGCCCGGTGACCTGCAAGTATCCGTCCGGGCGGACCAGGCCAAGGTCGCCGGAGTACACCCAGCCGTCCCGCAGGGCCTGCGCGGACTCGGCGGGCTTGTCGAAGTAGCCGAGCATGTGCGTCGGCCCTCTGGAGATCAGCTCGCCCTCAGCTCCTGCGGGCAGCTCCTCGCCCGAGACCGGGTCGGCAGTCCGGTAGGCGCACAGGTCGCCGCCGCGGTCGGGCATCCCCGCCGCGCCGGCGAGCTTAGGCCGGCCCACGGTCGAGGAATGGTAGTCCAGCGGGTCCTCAGGCAGCGTCATGGTCATCGCGCCGCCGCACTCGGTCATGCCGTAGCCGGTGGTGATCTCGGTGACGCCGAGCTCGGTCTGCACCTTCTGCCAGAGCCAGACCGGTGCCGGCGCGGCGCCGGACAGGATCGCCCGCAGCGAGGACAGGTCGTGCACGCGCAGCCGCGGGTACTCCAGCAGGGCGACGGTCATTGTCGGCACCGCCAGGATCTCGGTCGCACGGTGCCGTTCGATCGAGGCGCAGTAATCGGCCGGGGAGAACACCGTGCGGGGGATGATCGCCCCGCCGGCGAACATCACCGACAGCAGGCCTTCGACGTAGCCGAACATGTGGTAGCACGGCAGCGAGAACAGGATGCGGCGGCCGTCCTCGTAGGCGCGGGTGAGCGCGGAGGCGTAGCTGGTCCGCAGCACCGCGTCGTGAGTGACCACGACGCCCTTCGGCGAACCGGTGGTGCCGGAGGTGTACAGGATGTCGCCGGGGCTGTCCGGCGTCACGCCGATGGCATCCCCGCCGCCGGGGTGACCGCGGCCGGCCGCGGCGAGCGCGGCGATGTCCGGCAGTCCGTCCCGGGAGCCGCTGCCGCCGGTATCCAGCACCACGACGGTGCGCAGGTCGGGCAGCTCCGCCACGGGACCGAACTGCCACCCGGGCGCGATCTCGTCCAGCATCTCCAGGTAGCCGAGCCCGCTGAAGCCCGTCATGGTGATCAGTGCCTGGCAGCGGGACTGGCGCAGCACGTAGCCGAGCTCGGCGGTCCGGTACAGGTAGTTGAACGGGATCGCGACCGCACCCGTCCGCGCTATGGCGAACTTGACCGGCACGAACTCCGGAAAGTTGGCCATCAGGATGCCGACCCTGTCCCCGGGCCGGACGCCGAGGGCGGCCAGGCCGTCAGCCAGCTCGGTCGCCTCACGGTCGACGTCCGTGTAGCTGAAGATGCGGTCGTCGGTCAGTATCAATGGCCGGTCACCATGCCGGCCGGCCGACTGCCGCAGGAACTCGCTCAGCGTAACCGGCTGCCAGACCGGCCACGCGGCGGCGAGGGCCGCGCGGCGCGCGGCGACGTCCGCGTTCACCGCGCACCGCCGGGCGCGGTCTCGGCGGCATTGGCCGCGGCGTAGCTGACGCGCAGCTGAGCCTTCAGCACCTTGCCGGCGGCCGAGATCGGCAGCGCGTCCCGTAGCTCGACGGTGCGCGGGCACTTGTACCCGGCGATCCGGTCCCGGCAGTGCGCGATCAGGTCCTCCGGCGTCGCGGTCGCTTCGGGCCGCAGCACGACCACGGCGTGCACCCGTTCCCCCCAGTCCGCGTCCGGGATCCCGATGACCGCGCACATCGCCACGCAGGCGTGGCTGGCCAGCGCCGACTCGACCTCGGTGGAGTACACGTTCTCGCCGCCGGTGATGATCATGTCCTTGATCCGGTCGACCAGGTAAACGAAGCCGTCGGCGTCCTGGTACGCGCCGTCGCCGGTGTACAGCCAGCCGTCGCGGATCGTCGCCGCGGTGAGCCCGGGCTTCTTCCAGTAACCGAGCATCACGCTCGGGCTGCGCACCGTCAACTCGCCGACCGTGCCCGGCAGCACCTCGGCTCCCCCCGGGTCGCGGATCGCGACCTCGGCCAGCGGCAGCGGCCGGCCGATCGAGCTGATCTTGTCTTGCTTGCGCCCTTCCGGGGTGTAGTACCAGGGCGGCAGCATCACCGTGAGCGCCGTCTCGGTCATCCCGTACCCCTGGACGAAGCCGGTGCCGGGCAGCGCCCGCATGGCGGCCTGCAGCAGCGGCCCGGTCATCGGGGCCGCGCCGTAGAAGATGCGCCGCAGCGAGCTCAGGTCGTGCTCGGAGAAGCCGGGGTCGGCCAGCACCATCTGCAGCATCGTCGGCACCAGCATGACGTCGGTGGCCCGGTGCGCCTCGATCGCCGCGAGCACCGCGGCCGGGGTGAACGCCGGGATCAGCACGTGCGGCCCGTGCCCGCCGAGGAAATGCCCGGCCATCACCTGGATGCCGGCCATGTGGAACAGTGGCGGCGCGTGCAGGTAGACCGTACCGGTGCCGCAGCCGGCCGCGAGCATCCCGGCGGTGGCGGCGATCAAGTTGGCGTGGCTCAGCATGACGCCCTTGGGCGTGCCGGTGGTGCCGCCGGTATACAGCACGAACGCCAGGTCGTCACCGGAGCGGCCGGCGTCCGGCACGGCAGGGCCGGAGGCGATGAGTTCCTCGAACCCGGTCGTGCCGCCGGGCGCCGGCCCGTCGCCCAGGTACACCACCTGCCGCAGTGACGGCACCCGGTCGCGCAGCTCGGCGGCGGCCGTGAGACAGGATTCGTCGGTGAGCAGCACGCTCGCGCCGCAGTCGGCGACGGCGTAGGCCAGCTCGGTGGGCGTCCACCGGATATTGAGCGGGCTGGCCACGGCGCCTGCCCAGAAGCACCCGAAGAACGCGGTGACGAACCGGTCGCTGTTCAGCGCGGTGATGGCGACCCGCTCCCCGGGGCGCAGCCCGGCCGCCTGCAGGCCGCCCGCCAGCCGGGCGACCCGGTCACGGAACTGCGCGTTCGTAGTCCGGCGCGAGCCGAAAATCAGGCACGGCTGATCGGGCCGGGCGCGGGCGGCGCTGTGCACGACCTGGGTGAGATACGGGTGCGTTGACATCGTCACTCCGTCCGGCAGGCTCCGGCCTGGCGCACCGCGCCAGGCGGCAGTTTAATGCAGATTTGAAAGACGCGATAGCGCCGCCCGGTCACAGCCGCTCGATGATCGTCGCGTTGGCCATGCCGCCGGCTTCACACATCACCTGGAGGCCGTACCGGCCGCCGGTCTGCTCAAGATGGTGCAGCAGAGTCGTCAGCAGCCGGGTGCCGGAGGACCCGAGCGGGTGACCGAGCGCGATCGCGCCGCCGCGCGGGTTGAGCCGCTCGGTGTCGGCGCCGAACTCGGCCGCCCAGGCCAGCGGTACCGGCGCGAAAGCCTCGTTGACCTCGTAGGCATCGATCGCGTCGAGCGTGAGCCCGCCGCGCCGCAGCACCATCCGGGTGGCCGGGATCGGCGCGGTGAGCATGAGCAGCGGGTCGTCGCCCGCCACCGCGAACGCATGGAAGCGCGCCCGGGGCCGCAGTCCGGCCCGCACCGCGGCCGCCTCGCTCATGATGAGCACGGCGGAGGCGCCGTCCGTGAGCGGCGAGGAATTCCCGGCGGTGATCTGCCAGTTGATCTCCGGGAATCGCGCCGCCAGCTCCGGCGTCCGGAACGACGGCCGCAGCACCGCGAGGTCTGCCGCCGTCGTGCCGGCGCGCACGGTCTCGTCCGCGGTCACCAGACCGCCGCCGGCCGGCACCGGCACGATCTCGGCTTCAAAGCCGCCGCCGGCCGCCGTTGCGGCGGCCCGCCGATGCGAGCGGGCCGAATACTCGTCTAGCTCCTCCCGGCTCAGCTTCCACCGGGCCGCTACCAGCTCGGCGCTGACGCCCTGGTGCACCAGGCCATCCGGATACCGGGCCGTCGCCGCCTCCCCCAGGCTGGCGGGCCGGGAGCTGCCGATCGGCACGCAGCTCATGGACTCCACCCCGGCGGCGATCGCCACGTCATAGCCGCCGGCCAGGACGCCCTGTGCTGCGAACGCGGCGGCCTGCTGGCCGGATCCGCACTGCCGGTTGATCGTGGTGGCGGGCACGGACTCGGGGAACCCGGCGGCGAACACCCCGTTCCTGGCGATGTTGCCGGACTGCTCCCCCACCTGCTGCGCGCACCCTGTGATCACGTCCTCGACCTGGCCCGGGTCGATCCCGGCCCGCTCCATCAGCGCCCGCAGCGTGCCGGCCAGCAGGTCCACCGGGTGCACCCCAGCCAGCGCCCCGCCCGCCTTGCCCCGGCCCGACGGCGTGCGGACCGCTTCCACGATCACGGCGGCTCCGGTCATGCGCTCTCCTTCGCTCGAGCCGGCAGGGGCGCCTCGGCTCATCCCTCGGGAGCGGGCTACAGCCGCTCGATGATCGTGACGTTGGCCTGGCCGCCGCCCTCGCACATGGTCTGCAGCCCGTACCGGCCGCCGGTCCGCTCGAGCTCGTGCAGCAGCGTGGTCATCAGCCGTGCCCCGGATGCCCCGAGCGGGTGACCGAGCGCGATCGCCCCGCCATTGGGGTTGACCCTCTCTGGGTTCGCGCCGGTCTCGGCCAGCCAAGCCTGCACGACGCTGGCGAACGCCTCGTTGATCTCGATCACATCCATGTCGTGGATGCTCAGGCCCGTCTTTGCCAGTGCGTGCCCGGTCGCTGGGATCGGCGCGGTGAGTACCCAGAGCGGGTCGGCACCGCGCGCGGACATATGGTGCACGCGCGCCCGCGGAGTGAGGCCGTGCCTCCGGATGGCGGCCTCGGAGGCGATCAGCAGAGCCGAGGCTCCGTCGGAAATCTGGCTGCAGGCCGCGGCGGTCAGCCGGCCACCCTCGGTCAGCGGTTTGAGCCCGGCCATCTTCTCCAGGGTGCTGTCGGGCCGCGGTCCCTCGTCGGCGGTCACCCCGGCCAGCGCCGCGAGCTCGCGGTCGAACCGGCCCTCCGCCTGCGCCCGGATCGCCCGCTGGTGGCTGCGGAGGGCGAACTCTTCCATCGACTCGCGGCTGATCCCCCACTTCTCCGCGATCATCTCCGCGCCGTTGAACTGCGAGATCTCCGCGTCCCCGTACCGGGCCCGCCACCCTTCGCTGCCGCTCCACGGATCGGCGGTACCAAATGGCGCCCCGGCCGCGAATGAGGACAGGATCGGGTACTGGCTCATGTTCTGCACGCCGCCGGCTATCACCAGGTCGGCGGCGCCCGCCTGCACCCCCTGGGCGGCGAAGCTGACCGCCTGCTGGCTGGAGCCGCACTGCCGGTCCACGGTCACGCCCGGCACGTGCTCGGGCAGGCCGGCCACCAGCGCGCAGGTGCGTGCGATGTCCCCTGCCTGAGCGCCGATCGCGTCGATGCAGCCGTAGATCACGTCGTCGATGGCTTCTGGATCGACCCCGGTGCGATCCAGCAGGATCCTGATCGGGTGGGCGCCGAGGTCGGCCGGGTGAACCCCGGCCAGGCCGCCTCGCCGCCTGCCGACGGGAGTGCGGACCGCGCCCACGATGTATGCCTCGCCCATGCCACTGCTCCTGCGCTCGCCGGGCCCGGCCGGGCCCGGAAGCGGGCCGGTCTCATATTTTAATCTAACATAAATACGGAACGGGTCGCTTCGTGCCCGGGCCGCCGTACGCGCGCCGGCTAGCGGACTGGGAGGGGACGCGCGCCGGCTAGCGGACCGGCAGGGGGAAGCGGTCCCTGATCGCGGCCGCAACGAGTTGCGCGGTCTCCGCGCACGCGGTGGTGCCGCCGTTGGCGTACTCCTTCACCCCGTCGCCGACGTTCCACAGGTTCGGCAGCGGTGTGCCGGGTGGCAGGTCATATCCCGCGACCGCTCGCTGCGGCGGCCAGTCGTCCCGCGTCACGGCGGTGGACAGGATCCTTGCCCGGTCAAAGCCGGGGAATTCGGCGTGCAGGTCGGCCATCAGCAGCTCGGTCTCGGCCGCGGCGTCGAAGTCGCCGACGGACGGGCGGGGCACGGCCGTGCCGGCGTACAGATGCCAGCCGGGCGGCGCCATCTCGGGGCAGACGTCGGTGAAGTTGGCGGCGTAGCACAGCCGCCGGGTGCTGGCGAAGCTGAGCAGGCCCGGCGCCTCCATCAGCCGTTCCTGGCTGGCGAAGTTGACAGTGATCATGGCACAGGACCGGTCGGCCGCCTTGACCGCCGCCAGGTAATCCGGCGGAAGCTGCTCCTCGCCGATCAGCGCGGCGGTGGCTGCCGGGCCGGCGTCGCTCACCACGACCCGGGCGGCGATCTCGGCCCGACCGCCGTCGGCGCGGCGCACCGTGGCGCCGGTCGCCCGGCCGTCGCCGACGTGTATGGCCTGAACCTCGCTGGACAGCCATAGCTGACCTCCAGACGCGGCGAATGCCCGGCTGAGTGACTGCCAGATGCCGATCGTGCCGTGCGGGCAGAACCCGAACTTCTTGAACGCGCTCTTGCGGGTGAAGTACGTGAGGAACACCCGGGCCGGGAGCTCATCCGGGCCGACAGCGAAGACCGAGCCGCACATCGCCCGGAAGATGCCGTGCGCGGCCTCGCTCCGCGTGTAGCGGGCCAGCCAGTCGGCGGTCGAGATCTGGCCATCCGGCAGGCCGTCGTCCTGCCGCGCCTCGGCCAGGCCGGCCAGGATCCGCGCGCCCTGGCGGGTGATCTTCGACAGCAGGAAACCCCAGCCGCCGCCGGTCACGTCCACATCGCGGCGGCCAACCCGGTACAGGATCGGCGGCTCCGGGCTCCGGACCTCGAACTCCGCCCCGACCTCGGCGAAGGTCTGCTCCGTCATCCCGCCGGTCTCGATCACGATCGCGCCGTTGTTGACCTTGAAACCGTCGACGTCCCAGGTGGACGCCCGGCCCCCGACGTGGGCCAGCCGCTCGATGACCAGCGTCCGGTAGCCGGCGTGCTGCAGCCGCGCCGCGGTCATCAGCCCGCCCGCGCCGGCCCCGATCACCAGCACGTCGGCGTCGGTCACGGCGGTCACGGCTGAGCCGGCCGGAGCTGGGCCATGGGAGATTCCTTCCCGATCGGGGTCAGTACGAGGCGGGCAGCCGCAGGCTGTGGCTGGCCACGAAGTTCAGCACCATCTCCCGGCTGACCGGAGCCGTCCGCATCAGCCGGGTCACGAACCAGAGATCAGCCAGGCCGTACTCGTTCGCCAGCCCGTTCCCGCCGTGGGTCTGGATGGCCTGGTCGAGCGCTGCCAGCGCCGCGTCAGCGGCCGCCAGCTTGGCTATGTTCGCCGCCTCGCCCGCGTCCTGGCCGGCGTCGGCCAGCTCGGCGGCCCGCGCCGTCGCCAGCCGGGCCAGCTGCACGTTCACGTGCGCCAGCGCCAGCGGGTGAGCGATGCCCTGGTGCGCGCCGATCGGCTGCGACCAGACCTTCCGGGTGCGCGCGTAGTCGCTGGCCTTGGCGATCGCGTACCGGCCTACGCCGTTGCAGATCGCGGCGGCCAGGATTCGCTCCGGGTTCAGCCCGGCGAACACCTGGCGCAGGCCCGCGCCGGCCGTGCCGATCAGCGCCGTCTCGCCGACGGGTACCTCATCGAGGAACACCGCGTGCTGCCGGTCGGGCGACACGAGCGCGGTCTCGATCGGGCGGATCGTGACGCCGGGCGCGTCACGCGGCACGACAAACAGCGACAGCGGCCGCCGCCCGGCCGCCCGCCCCGTGTCAGCCCGCCCCGTGTCAGCCGGCCCCTTATCGGCCAGCGCTGTGTCAGCCAGCACGGTGTCATCCCGGGCGACGACGAGCATGGCCTCGCACTCGTCGGCAGCGGAGATGTAGTACTTGCCGCCGGACAGCACCCAGCCCTGGCCGCCGGCCGGCCTGCGGGCCGCGGTGGCGATGTTGTGGCTATTGGAGCCGGCGTCTGGCTCCGTGAGCGCGAACGCCATCTTCCGCGCTCCGCTGGCCAGCCCGGGCAGCCAGGCGTCGCGCATATCCGGGGAACCGTGCGCAGCCAGGATCGAGCCGCAGATCGCCGGGGATATCACGGCGATCAGCAGCGGCAGCCCGTGCGCGGCCAGTTCCTCGATGATCACCACGAGCTCGGTGAGGCCGGCCCCGCCGCCGCCGTACTGGGCGGGCAGGTGCACGCCGAGCAGCCCGGCCGCGCCCAGGTCCGCCCACAGCTCACCGATGTTCCCGCCGGTCCTGGCCTGCCGGGCGTAGTACTGGTGCCCGTAACGGGCCGCGATCGCCGCGGTCGTCTGCCGGATCAGCTCCTGTTCCGGTGTCTGCGGAACCAGGTCCATCGGTTTCACCGTCCCGGCGATCGCGGCGCCCCAGGGAAGGATCGCCCGCGAGATCACTTAATCAAGATTAAAATAGCATCTGGCGATGTCCCGGGCTAGCGCCACGTGGCCAGCCGGCGTGGTTGGCGAGCGCGGCTCGCGTGTGGCTGGCGAGCGCGGCCTCGGGGGCTGGCGGGGTGCTGTCCCGTCCGCCTTCGGGCTAGCCGGGATCGTCGCGCCAGCGGTCCGCGGACGGGTCGAGCAGCTGGGTCAGGTGGCCGTCCGGAAGCCAGACGATCGTCTCGAGCTCCAGCGCGTCGAGGAACCGGACCTTGCCGGTCCGCTGGTCTTCCAGCCGCAGGCGCGGCCCGTTGGCCGTCGCGTCGACCGCGACGGTGACCGACGCGAACTCGCTGTCGACCGTCCCGCCAGAGCCCGAGATATCGGGCGGTCCGTCTGCGGGTGTCGTCATCGGCATGCCTCCGCGGCGGTTCTCGGGCTGCGGTCAGATGAGGAAGCCCAGCGTAGGGAGCGGCTGATCCCGGTTGACCAGCAGCACCTGCTTGCCGGACATGAGCAGTGCGTCATCGCCGGCGCGCCGGAGCCGGTAGGTGACGCGGCCCGCCCATAGTTCCAGCCCGCGCTCCCTGGACTCGGCGGCGATGAAGTTGGCGGCCGCGAGAATGTCGCCGTCCTCCTCGCCAATGAGCTCGATGTTCGAGATCACCCGCCGCAGCTGCGACGGCGGGTCCTGGGCGTGGCGCCTGCCCGTGCGCAGCTGTGCCAGCCGGGTCGAGATCCGGCTGCGGTTGTCGTAGATGACCGACATCCGCTCCGAGGGCGCCGTGAGGTCGCCGCCGGCCGGCACCCAGTACAGGGCGTCGTCGGTCCACAGCGCTTCCCAGGCGTCGTAGTCGTGCTCGTCCGCGAGCCTCGCCTCGCGGTAGATGAACCGCTCGACCCGGCGCAGCAGCTTCTCCGGTCCGGTCACCGGCCCATCCCGAGTCTCCCGAGCGCTCACCGTCACGCGCCCTCCATCTGCGTCAGGTAGTGCCGCCAGAAGCCCCGCATCGCGGTTTCGTCGGTCGCGCCGCCAACGCGCAGCCCTCGCTCGTCGGTGCGTTCCCTGGCAAGTCCCCGCCGCAGATCCAGCCACTCCGGGGCGAGCATCGCCAGCCCTCGCTGGTTGCGCTCGTACATCTCGGTGTCATCCGCGAGCAGCATGCCGGCCGGGCCCACCGAGCCGACGGACTGTGACACCATCCGTCGGTTGAGCTCTGGCGCGCCAGCGAGCTGGACGGCGGTCGAGTGCTGGATGCAGTCTCCGGCCGACAGCGGCTGGATCACGAACACCTGGATCTCGGCCACGAACAGGTTCGGGAAGATCATGACGTGCGGGGCGCCCTCGATCAGGATGCGGTCGGCGGCGGGGCCGTGCGCCTGCCTCATCGCGGCGACGTACGCGGGCACGCGGTCGGCGGTCGTGCCGAACCAGCGCATCGGCTCCCCGGACCTGCGGAATTCCGGTCGCAGGTCGTTCTCGCTGTGCCCGTTCCCGAGACTGCGGGTGACGGCGGCGGACTTGTCGCTGTACAGCGCGCCGATCGGGCTGCCGGTGACGCTGAAGATCGAGCCGTGCACGAACTGCGGGTGATACCCATCGGTCTCGTTCTCCGCGAGCAGCTTCCAGTTCGCCCGCGTCCGGTGCCGCAGCCACCCGGCCGTGAGCTCCACCCTGCCCTCGGGCGAGAGCCGGGCGAGCCGGTCCAGTTCTCCCGCCGCCTCGCCCAGGTGCTCGGCCAGGTCCGGGCCATCGGGCGCCAGCGAGCCGAACACGAAGCCCCGATACTCCGCGACCCTGGGCACCCTGGCCAGCGAGAGCTCGGCCTCGATCGTCCCCTTGCCGCCGTATCCCTGGTTGAACGGGAACCCGATCAGCTCCCCGGTGTTCCGGTACGTCCAGCCGTGATACGGGCACCGGAACGACTTCGCGTTGCCCCGCTGCGCCTCGCAGACCAGGTTGCCGCGGTGCGCGCACCGGTTCAGCAGCAGGTGCACCGCGCCATCGGCGCCCCTGGTCATGATGACGTCCTGCAGCCCGATGCTCGTGCGGATGTAGTCGCCGGGCTGCGCAACCTCGCTGGCGTGACCGACGAACACCCAGGTCCGGTACCAGATCCGGGCCAGCTCGTCGGCGAAGACCCGCGGATCGGTGTACAGCGAGCCGTGCACCCGGGCAGGCTCGATCAGTCGCCGGTAATCAGGGCGGTCGGCACCCTGCGCGGGCACCGAGGGCGGCCCGTCCACCGGCATCGGCACCTCCGGCTGCAGCGCGGCGATAATCAAATCTGTATTAGATTAGCCGAGAGCCTTCCGGCCCGGCAACGCGGCGCCGCCCGGGCCCGCCGTGCACCGGAGCCAGGGCGCTTCTGGGCGAAGCCAGGCTCTGAGACAGTGGCTAAGCAACCTGCGGAAAGGACGCATTCACATGCCCGCCACCTTCACGTACCCGTCCGCCGATGGGACGACGATCACCGCCTATCGCTGGGACCCGGAAGGCTCGCCGCGGGCGATCGTGCAGATCACCCACGGCATGGGCGAGCACGCCCGCCGGTATGAGCACGTCGCGCTCGCTCTGACCGGGGCTGGGTACGTCGTTTACGCTCAGGACCACCGCGGCCACGGCGCCAGCGCGGCGCCCGGCAAGCCCGGCGATCTCGGTCAAGGCGGCTGGTCAGCCCTGGTCGGCGACATCGGCGGCCTGAGCGCCGTCGCCCGCCGCGAGCATCCCGGCATCCCGGTGGTGCTCCTGGGCCACAGCATGGGCTCCTTCGCCGCGCAGCAATACCTGCTCGATCAGAGCGCCGACGTCGACGCCGTCATCCTCACCGGCACCGCGGTCATCGACCCGCTGGAGGCGGTGCTGGACCTGGACCAGCCGCTGGACCTCGCGATGTTCAACGCGCCGTTCGCGCCGGCGCGCACCGACTTCGACTGGCTGTCGCGCGACGAGGCGATCGTCGACGCCTACATCGCCGACCCCATGTGCGGCTTCGGCATCGACACCGCCTCCGCCCGGCAGATGTTCGCCGGGGCCCGGCGCTTCGCCGACCCCGCCGCGGTGGCCGCGATCCGGCCGGACCTGCCCGTCTACATCGCGGTTGGCGAGATGGACCCGGTCAACGGCGGCCTCACCCTGCTCACGCCGCTGGCCGAGCGCCTGGCCGCGGCCGGGCTCAGCGACGTCACCGTCGTGACCTATCCCGGTGCGCGGCACGAGATCCTCAACGAGACCAACCGCGACGAGGTCATCGCGGGCGCCCTCGGCTGGATCGGCCGCGTCGCGAGCTAGCCGCGGCAATGGAAGTCACCGGGCACGACCAGCACGACGCCTGGCAGCGCAGGGCCATGCCGCCGGTCGAGCAGCTCGCCACCGATCTGTGGTCGATCCCCGTCACGATCCCCAACAACCCACTGCGCTACGTGAACTGCTACGCCTTCGCCACCGGCGCTGGCCTGGTGCTGCTGGACACCGGCTGGGCGAGCGAGGAGTCCTGGCAGGTGCTCACGGCCGGCCTGGCGGCCGCCGGAGCGGCGGTCACCGACATCCGGGGTGTGCTCGTCAGCCACCTGCACCTCGACCACTCCGGCCTGGCGGGACGCATCCGGCAGGAGTCCGGTGCCTGGGTCGCGATGCACCCGGCCGAGCACGCGGCCATCGCGCGCCCCGACTACCGGGACGCGGCCCTGGCGGTCAAAAAGGAGGCCGAGTTCCTGCGCGCACTCGGCGCCACGGCCGCCGAAGCCGAGGACGCCGTGGAGACGGAGGAGGAGTTCGCGCCGTTCTGCTCGGTGGCGCTGCCCGACCGTGAGCTAGCCGACGGCGACCTGGCCGACGTACCCGGGTGGCGGCTGCGGGCCGTGCACACGCCCGGCCACACCCCGGGGCACCTCTGCTTCGCCGACGAGCGGGCCCGCCGGCTGTTCGCCGGCGACCACATCCTCCCGCGGATCACCCCGAACGTGTCAGTGCAGCGCGCCGACCCGGTCGATCCGCTGCGCGACTACCTCCGGTCGCTGGACCGCGTCCGTCCCATGGACGTCGACGAGGTCCTCCCGGCTCACGAGTGGAGGTTCCGCGGCCTGGCCGAGCGCGCCATGGCCATCTCCGCCCACCACGAGCGGCGCCTCGCCGAGTTGCTGGGTGCCATTGAGCGCATGCCAGGTTCCACGCCGTGGGAACTGGCAGGGCAGCTGACCTGGTCCCGTTCCTGGGACGCCTACAGCGGCCGCATGCGCATCCACGCCGTGACCGAGACGGCCGCTCACGTGCATCTCCTCGAGCGCCGGGGCCTCGTGCACTCGACCGGGGGGCCCGTGCCCGGCTATCGCCGGACCCCATGACAGCCGGGGCGCACCAGTCGCGTCAGACGGTTCCGGTGCGCGCCGACCTGCGCATGCGGAGCCCGATCGTGCTGGCCAGCAGGAGAAGACCCACGGCGCAGCCGATGACCACCGTGATCAGCAGGTCGGAAACCCATCTGATCGAGCCGTGCGGCGGGTGGGCGAAATTCGAGTTTCCCGGCCGGATGGCCGCGATGCTCATGCCGGGATGGGTCCCGGACGGCAGCGCGCCGGCATAGACGACGTCCTGCACGACGTTGCCGTCCGGATACCGGAAGTCCCCTGACGTGTTCGTGCATCGCACGCACAGCTGAGGCTGCACGACGAAGGTCCCGAGCGTGCCCTGGCCGCTGGCGGCGTGGATCGCGGGCACCAGCCCGACCAGAAGGCGTACCACCGCCATGGCAGCCAGGGTCCCGGCGACCGTAATGACGATGTGCCTGGTCTCGAGGCCCCGCCGGCTTGCAGCCTCGTCCGCGGCGCGGACTTCGGAAACAAGCTTGTGCCGTTCCTTATGAGACAGGCCGCCGGCCACCAGCTGCTCCCGCGCCTCAGCAGCCGGCTCACCTTCGTCTGCCGGTATGGCGGACCGGAATGCTGCTTGCGCGAACGTCCCTAAATCTGCGGTCGACTCTAGCGTGGCCGCACCCCGGCCGTCACGAACCAGGTGAGGGCCCAGCGTGGCGATTGGTAGGGATAGCTTGGCAGCCGGTGACCCGCCTTAACAGCCTGGCCGAGCGGGTCCCGCCGCTGCGGCATCACCATGGTGCGCCGCGGCGGTAGCAGTGCCTAAGGACCGAGCCCGGCTCAGCTCGCGGCGGCAGGGGCGGTCAGGTGCCCGCCGAACACCCCGATGAGGGTGAGGACCGCGAGGAGCGCGCCGACCAGACCCACGATCACCGCGCTGGTCGCGGCGGCCCTGGCCCAGCCCGGGGTGCCGCCGCTGTGCAGAACCCTCGGCAAGAGCAGCGCACCGCCGCCGAACAGCACCGCCGCGGCGGCGAACACGAGCGCCCACCAGCCCTGGGTGTGCCAGCCGTTTGCATACATGTTGAGCTCCTGCTGAGTCGTTAGACCAGAGCTCGAGGCATGCATTTCCTGGCTGTACTGGCTGTGATCTATCACGACGCCGCTGGTCCAGTTCGTCGTGAGGGAAACGACCGCCAGGGCCAGGCCTGCGAAGCCGAAGCTTCCGCTCACCGCACCAGTGCCCAGAACGCCGTCCCCGCGCGAGTCGTCGTCGTCGATCTCGTCCAGATCTTCCAGAAGCTCGGCTTGCTCGTCCGCGGAATCGAAGGCGATGAGCGCGGGCCCGGACCCGGGCCCGGACCCGCCGGTCGGCCCATCGTTGTTCGCTGAGTTATCGGTCATGGGCGCCGACGTTAGGGACAAAGGCTGAGAGGGAGATGACCAAACGCTCAAGATCCTCTGTCTCCCGATCGTCCACGCGAGTTTCCACCATGCTCGCCATGATCAGCGTGTCCGCAGTGCGTGCTCAGGTCACGGCTAGCGGACGGCAAGGCCGGTGGCCGGTGCACTGGCGGCGCTCGAGTGCCGTGTTGACACACTCCTGCCGGGGTGATCACGAGATAGTGCTAGGCCTCGTGACGAACACCCACGCTGCCGGCCATGCCCCGCGCCCGCTGCTGCATTGGCGCGGGCCCAGAGCGCTGCGCCTGATCGTTCTGGCAGTCTAGAATCTCGCGGCCGACGCTCCGCCTCATCGGCCAGGATAGACGGGAGCGATCGCTATGAGGAGAGGAACGGTCGCCGCTGCCATAGGAGCCCTGGCGGTGGCCTGCTCGGCCTGTTCTGGGTCGTCCCACGGCAGCGCGGTTCAGCATCCCGGCACGACCAGCCCCGTTCCCGGCGCAACGGCTTCGGGCTCCGGCGCCGACTGGACCACCTACCACGGGAATGCCGAGGCGACCGGGGTCCAGGCCGCGCGGATCAAGCTGGTGCCATCGCGGCGCGCCTGGACCTCGCCGGTCCTCGACGGGCAGCTGTATGGCGAGCCCCTTGTAGCTGACGGCCGCGTCGTCGCGGCGACCGAGAACGACACCGTCTACGTGATGGCCGCCCGCAGCGGGCACATTCTGTGGTCGCGCCATCTGGCGAGCCCGGTGCCATCCAGTGACCTGCCGTGCGGCGACATCTCGCCCGTGGTCGGCATTACGGGCACCCCGGTGATCGACCTGGCACGCCACGAGATCTTCGTCGACGCGGACACCTTGATAAAAGGCCCCTCTTCCTCGGGGGGCGTGGAGGCGTCGCACCGGCTGTTCGGCCTCGATCTGTTCACGGGCAAGGTCGAGCTGAGCCAGCCGGCGATGCCCAGCGCTGGCGAGGACCAGCTCGCGCAGCTGCAGCGCCCAGGGCTGGCACTCGACGACGGTCGCGTGGTCATCGCCTACGGCCAGAACTTCGGCGACTGTCCCGGTCCCAACGGTCCCGCTCACGGCTATGTCGTCTCGATCCCGGAGACCGGAGGACCGCTGAGCTATTTCCAGATCGGCAGCGGCAGGGATCGGGGAGCGGTGTGGATGGGCGGCAGCTCTCCGGTCGTCGACCCTCAGGGGAACGTCTACGTGGCTACCGCCGATGGCTACAACCTCGGCGCCGGCCAGCCGTACGACGACAGCGACGCGGTGCTCGAGTTGTCGCCAGACATGCAGCTCGAGTCGATCTTCTACCTCAGCGACTGGCAGCAGCTCAGCGGCGGCGACCTCGACCTCGGAACCGGGGACCCCGTGCTCGTGGACGGCTTCGTGTTCCAGATCGGCAAGACCGACACCGCCTACCTGCTGCGCCAGGGGCACCTCGGTGGCGAGGAGGGCGAGGTCGCATCGCTTTCGGTGTGCCAGGGCGACCCCGACGGCGGACACGCGGTGATGGGCTCGGTCGTCTACGTACCGTGCCCGAACGGCGTGACGGCGATCAGGGTCTCGGCCAGGGCCCCGCACCTGAAACAACTGTGGACCGACAACGACGGCGCTGCTGGTTCGCCGATCATCGCCGACGGGCTGGTCTGGACGATTGGAGCCGACAACGCGGTGCATGGCCTCAGCCCGGCCACCGGCAAGCAAGTGGTCTCGATTCCCTTCGGCGCGTCGGCGAACCACTTCCCGACGCCGTCGGCCGCCGATGGCCTGCTGCTGCTCCCGGGCATCAGCCAGGTCTTCGCGTTCATGGGTCCGGCGGGGCTGCCGCCGGCGCCCATTGCTGGCTGACACACGCGGCCCGCACGAACCGGGCACGACCAGCGGCTACTACCGGACGTCGAGGCCGGTGGCGGCGCGGCCGATGATCAGGCGCTGGATCTCCGACGTGCCCTCGAAGATCGTGAAGATCTTGGCGTCGCGGTGCCAGCGCTCGACCGGGTAGTCGCGGGTGTAGCCGTTGCCGCCGAGGATCTGGATCGCCTGCTCGGTGACCCGGACCGCGGTCTCACCGGCGACCAGTTTGGACATCGAGCCCTCGGCGTGGTTGAACGGGATCCGGTTGCGGGCCATCCACGCGGCCCGCCAGGTCAGCAGCCGGGCCGCGTCCACGCCGGTGGCCATGTCGGCGAGCATGAACGCGACGCCCTCGGTCTGGCCGATCGGGCGGCCGAACTGGAGCCGGCCGACCGAGTAGTCGCGCGCGTACTCGTACGCCGCGCGGGCGATGCCGACGGCCATCGCGGCGACGGCCGGCCGGGTCGCCTCGAAGGTCTTCAGCGCGGCCTGCTCGCCGCTGCGGGCACCTCCCCTGGTCCGGGCGAGCCTGGCGTCGAGGCGCTCCTTGCCGCCGACCAGGCAGCGGCCGGGCACACGGACGTCGTCGAGCACCACCTCGGCGGTGTGCGAGGCGCGGATCCCGTGCTTGCGCACCTTCTGCCCCTGGGACAGGCCGCGGGTGCCCGGCGGGACGATGAAGGTCGCCTGGCCGCGCAGCCCCAGCGCGGGGTCGACCGTGGCGACAACCACGTGCACGTTCGCGATGCCGCCGTTGGTGACCCAGGACTTGGTCCCGTTCAGCAGCCACTCGTCGGTGGCCTCCTGGTAAACGGCCCTGGTCCGGATCGCAGCGACGTCGCTGCCGGCGTCCGCCTCGGACACGCAGAACGCGCCGAGCTTGACGTCGTCGGCGTCGCCGAACATCGGCGGCAGCCACTCGGCCATCTGCTCCTGGGTGCCGTTGCCGCTCACCGCCACGGCGGCCAGGCCGGTGCCGACGATCGACAGCGCGATCCCGGCGTCGCCCCAGAACAGTTCCTCCCAGGCGATCGGGATGCCCAGGCCGGTGGGATCGAGCCATTGCTGGGCGAAGAAGTCCAGCGAGTACAGGCCGATCTTGGCTGCCTGCTGCAGGATCGGCCAGGGCGTCTCCTCCCGCTCGTCCCACTCGCTGCCCGCCGGCCTGATCACGGTCTCGGCGAAATCGTGCACCCAGTCGCGCATGTCGCGCAGATCCTGGCTGAGGTCCATGGAGAAGCCGCCGCCGGCGTCGTGCTCACTGCTCATCGTGCTCCTCGTAAGTCCGGCTCGCAGCAGGCAAGTTACTCAAGAGTAACAGACACCGGCGCCGGGCGCATCAGCCCAGTGCGAGCAACCGGCTTATCCTGACCCGACCAGATCAGCCCGCGTTCTAGGGAGCCGCACCGGATGGACTACGGCAGCTACGATCGCCTGCTCTTCGAACGCCACGACCACGGCGTGCTCCAGATCACGATGAACCGGCCGGAGAAGTACAACGCCGCGGACGAGGCCATGCACGGCCAGCTCGCCCGGGTGTGGGCCGACATCGCCCGCGACGAGCAAACACGGGTGGTCGTGGTCACCGGCGCGGGCAAGGCGTTCTCGGCCGGCGGGGACCTGGCGATGGTGCAGCGCCAGATCGGCGACTACGGCCGGGTGACCAGCATGCTCAGCGAGATGAGCGACCTGGTCTACAACATGGTCAACTGCCCGCAGCCGATCGTGTCCGCGATCAACGGCGTCGCGGTCGGGGCCGGGCTCGTCGTTGCGCTACTCGCCGACATCAGCATCTGCGCCGACGACGCCCGGCTCGGCGACGGGCACGTCCGGCTCGGCGTCGCGGCCGGCGACCACGCGGCGATCATCTGGCCGCTGCTGTGCGGGATGGCCAGGGCGCGGTACTACCTGCTCACCGGCGAGATGGTCACCGGCACCGAGGCCGAGCGGATCGGCCTGGTCAGCAGGGCCCTGCCGCGCGAGCAGGTGCTCGAGGAGTCGCTCCGGGTCGCGCGGGGGCTGGCCACCGGGCCGCAGCTCGCGATCAGGCTGACCAAGCGGGCCCTGAACGGCTGGCTCAGGACCGCCGGGCCGATCTTCGACCAGTCCGCGGCCTACGAGATGCTCACGTTCATGGGCGAGGACGTCAAGGAAGGCGCGGCGGCCCTGGTCGAGAAGCGGCCGCCGGTATTCGGCTGACCCGGCGTGGGTCAGTCCTTTTCGTGGCGTTCCAGGAAGTTAAAGACGTCGGCCTCGTCGACGCCAGGAAAACTCCCCGCGGGCAGCGCGGACAGGATGTGCGAATGCGCCCTGGCCGACGGCCAGGCCCGGCCCTCCCAGCGCGCCGTGAGCGCGGCCGGCGGGCGCTGGCAGCACTCCCCGTCTGGGCACGCCGAGGTGCGGCGGATCAGCGTCTCCCGGCCGCGGAACCAGCGTGAGTGCTCGAACGGGACGCCCAGTGTGATCGCGAAGCCACGCTCGCGACTCTGGTCGACGAACGCCGCGCACCAGTACGTGCCCGACGGCGTGTCCGAGTACTGGTAGTACGGGCTGAACCGGTCGTCGGCGGTGAACACCTGCCGGCCGGACCACTCCCGGCACATCCGCTGGCCCTCGATCGCGCCGGTGGCGTCGGCCGGGAACACCACGCCGTCGTTCTCGTAGGCCTTGTAGATGATCCCGCCCTCGTCGTTCTTGACGAAGTGGCACGGCAGGCCGAGGTGGTGGGTGGCCAGGTTGGTGAACCGGTGCGCTGCCATCTCGTATGACACCGAGAACACGTCCCTGAGGTCCTCAACGGACAGGGCCTTGGCATCGGCCGCCTCGCGCAGGAACGTCGCGGCCTGCCGCTCCGGGACCAGCACCGCCGCGGCGAAGTAGTTGGCCTCCACCCGCTGCCGCAGGAAGTCGGCGAAATCCTTGGGCGCGCTGTGGCCCAGCACGAAGTGCCCGAGCGTCTGCAGCAGGATCGTCCGCGGCGTGTGCATGCCGATGGACTCCTGCTTGAGGTAGATCCGCCGGTCGCGCAGGTCGGTCACGGACCGCGCGGAGCGGGGCAGGTCCCTGACGTACCGGACCGTGAACCCGTGGTGGCTCACCACCGACAGCAGCATCCCCTGGGACAGTGCCCCGCCCGTGTACCCGGCGGTGGCCAGCGCGTCGGCGGCCTCCCGCTCGATCTCGGCGAAGTAGTTGCCGCGCTCGCGCATCATCGCCCGCAGGCCGGCGTTGGCCTCCCTGGCTTCCTCGGGGGTCGCCGTGGGCTTGGCCCGCTGCTTGCGCAGCTCGCCGTACAGCGCGAGCACGTGCTCGATCACGTCGCTGGGCACCCGCGCGCCGACGCGCAGGTGCGGCAGCCCCAAGTCGCGGTAGACCGGGTCCTGCTGCGCCTCCTCAAGGGCGATCTCCAGCTGAGCCCGGCGGCTCGGCGGCTGGCGCCGCAGCAGTTCCGAGGTCGGCACCGACAGCGCGGCCGCCAGGGCCTCGATCAGCGACAGCTTCGGCTCGCGGCGGCCGTTCTCGATCAGCGACAGAACCGAGGGGGCACGGCCGACCCGCTCGCCGAGCTCGGCCAGGGTCAGCCCCCTGGCGCGCCGGGCATGCCGGACCCGCTGGCCGAAGACCCCGAGATCCAGGCCCTTTTCGGCGAAGGATGGAGAATCTTCTTCGGTGAAGACTGCCATATCTTCAGCTTAGACGAAATTCTGGCGAAGTTCAGGACCTTGGGCCCTTGGTTTCGCGTCCCCTCTGCCGCAGGCTAGCCGATATCGACCCGGGCGCCGCGCAAACCCGGGGGCCGACCAGGGAGGTAGCAGTGAACGAGCAGGCAGCGGCATTGCGGCAGGAGTGGGCGACGGACCCGCGCTGGGCGGGTGTGGAGCGCACCTACTCGGCGGACGACGTGGTGCGGCTGCGCGGATCGGTACAGGAACAGCACACGCTGGCCCGGCTCGGCGCCGAGCGGCTGTGGGCCATGCTGCACGAGGACGGCTACGTCGCCACGCTCGGCGCGCTGACCGGGAACCAGGCCGTGCAGCAGGTCAAGGCGGGCCTGCGGGCCATCTACCTGTCCGGCTGGCAGGTGGCCGCCGACGCGAACCTGGCCGGCCAGACCTACCCGGACCAGAGCCTTTACCCGGTCAACTCGGTGCCGCAGGTGGTCCGCAGGATCAACAACGCGCTGCTGCGGGCCGATCAGATCTCCTGGGCCGAGGCCGGCGGCGAGGGGCCCACACCGTACTGGCTGGCCCCGATCGTCGCCGACGCCGAGGCCGGGTTCGGCGGCGTGCTGAACGCGTTCGAGCTGATGAAAGCGATGATCGCGGCCGGCGCCGCCGGGGTGCACTGGGAGGACCAGCTTGCCTCGGAGAAGAAGTGCGGGCACCTGGGCGGCAAGGTGCTGATCCCGACCGCCCAGCACATCCGCACGCTGAACGCGGCCAGGCTGGCCGCCGACGTGTGCGGCGTCCCGACGCTGGTCGTGGCGCGCACCGACGCCCAGTCCGCGACGCTGATCACCAGCGACGTCGACGAGCGGGACCGGCGCTTCGTGACCGGGGAGCGTACCGCGGAGGGGTTCTACCGGGTCCGCGGCGGGATGCAGGCGTGCATCGCCCGCGGCCTGGCCTACGCGCCGCACGCCGACCTGCTCTGGATGGAGACCTCCACCCCCGACCTGGACGTGGCGAGGGAGTTCGCGGAGGCGATCCGCGGCGTCTACCCGGACCAGATGCTGGCCTACAACTGCTCGCCGTCGTTCAACTGGCGGGCGCACCTGGACGAGGGCACGATCGAGAAGTTCCAGCGCGAACTCGGCGAGATGGGCTACAAGTTCCAGTTCATCACGCTGGCCGGCTTCCACGCGCTGAACCACTCGATGTTCAGCCTGGCCCGCGGCTACGCGGACGAGGGCATGTCCGCCTACGTCCGGCTGCAGGACGCCGAGTTCGCGGCCGAGGCCGACGGCTACACCGCGACCCGGCACCAGCGGGAGGTCGGCACCGGCTACTTCGACCTGGTGACCTCGGCCATCACCCCGCAGTCAGCGACCACCGCGCTGGAAGGCTCCACCGAGGCCGCGCAGTTCGCCGGCGCCGCACACTAGCCCGCCCGCCGGTGCTGGCCCCCGGCGGTGGCGGCCAGGGGGCCAGCGGGGGCAGCGGCTAATCGCATCAGGCCGATCCCGGTTGGCTCGTCGGCGTAGTCGTCGTACATGGGGTACCGGCGCCGCCACCGGGACGGGATGAACAGCGGGACGATCATCGCGGCGCCGGCCAGGGCCAGCACGCCGCTGGTCAGCATCGCGCCGAAGCCCACGGCGAACGAGTGGGCGTGCAGCGGGACCGCCTGGATCGCACGCCGCTCGCTGACCACGAGCAGCGCGGTCCAGCCGAGCAGCACCAGCCCGGGCAGCCCGGCGGCCAGCGGCGAGACGGCCGGGACTGCCAGCAGGACGCCGAGCAGCACGCCGACGCCGACCAGGGCGGCGAGCGCGATCACGCCGTGCGGGCTGGTCAGGCTCCCCCCGCTGGCGCGCAAGAGCGTGAGCTTTTCTACCGCCCAGCCGGCCCCGACGAACACCGCCGCGAACATGACCAGCGCAAGAAGAACTCCCAACACGTGCCGCATGTCGCCGCTCCCTTCGGTCAGACCCCCGAAGATCCTGGCTCCCTGGCACCCACTTCGTCCCGCACGCCCGGCTAGGTCCGCCGTCCCGCCCGTCCCCGCGAGGCGGCTGCCAGCCGCGAGCCCGCCTTGGCCAGCCGCACCCGCAGCTGATTGATGGGCTCAAGCACGGAATACGTCCAGTAGGCGTTCCGCTCCACCAGCAGGAATTTTACCCCGCGTGCACCGGGCGGCCGCTGATAGGCCGCTGGCCGGTAGCGGGCGAAGTCCTCGTGCATGCGGCGGAAATACCGGCCGCGGGCGGAGCGGGGCACCAGCGGAAGTACCGTCGTGTAGTGCCAGATGGCGCGCTCGAACAGCGCCGCCTGCACGTGAGCGGCCGGCGCCGGATCGGACCGCGCGACCAGGGCGAACACCCACTCGTACGAGCACAGGATCCGCAGCTGCCCGCTGCTGCTGACCGACATGAACGCCCCGGGCCTGGCCCGCCGGTACCGGTAGCAGACCCGGGCCAGTGCGCTGATCCGCTCCGCGCCGAGCAGCATCGCGCAGGTGAGGGGCACGTCCTCGTGGATCCCGTCGGGGAACTCCACGCCGAGGCCGGCCAGGAACGCGCGGCGGATCACCTTGCTCCACGAGGTCATCGTGAGCTGGATCAGCTGCGGCTGCTCGGCCAGGGTGAATGCCCCGGCGGGAGCGGCGCGGAGCAGGGCCGCGCCAGGGCTCGGCCGGGTTACGCCGCCCGGGTACAGCTCCTCGTAGTCGATCAGCAGCACGTCGGGCCGGTCCTGCGCGAGCCTGGCCGCGACGGCCCCGAGCGCCCCGCTGGCCAGCAGGTCGTCGGCGTCGACGAACCACACGTACTCGCCGGACGCGTGCGCCAGGCCGGCGTTGCGCGCGTTGCCGGGACCGGCGTTGCCGGCCAGGTGCAGCACCCGCAGCCGCGGATCGTCCTTGGCGCGGGCGTCCAGGATCCGGCCGGAGCCGTCCGGCGAGGCGTCGTCGACCGCGATCACCTCGGCGCCGTCGGGTGCCTGGCCCAGGATCGAGTCGAGGCAGGCGTCCAGGTACGCCTCGACCCCGTACACCGGGACGATAACGCTGATCGTCGGCTGCGCTGGCATGTGGTCCCGCGGATCAGGGCAGGGGGTCCGGCTGCCGGGGCTGCCCGGGCGGTGCCGCGGGCGCCGGCGGGCCGGCGTCAGCTGCGGCCAGCGGCAGGTCGGCGCTGACCCGGCTCATCCGCGATGGCCACCAGTTCCACCTGCCGAGCAGCACCACCGTGGAGGGCACCAGCAGCGTGCGCACGAGGAAGGTGTCCATCAGGATGCCCAGCGCCAGACCGAGGCCGATGTCGCGGATCTGCTCGCCGCCCGAGCCGCTGCCGGCCACCACGGTCAGCACCAGGAACGTGCCAGCCAGCACCAGGCCCGCGGACGTCACCGTGGTGCCGGTCCGGCTGAGCGCGCGCCTGACCGCCTCCCGCAGCGGGTGCGGGCGCGCCTCTTCCCTGATCCTGGTCATCACCAGGATGTTGTAGTCCTCGCCCAGGGCCAGCAGGAAGATGAACATCAGGAACGGCATGAAGAACACCAGCCCGCCGCTGCCGCCGATCTTGATGAAGATCAGCACGGACAGGCCGAGCGCGGCCAGGTAGGAGATGCCGACCGACGCGATCAGGTACAGCGGCGCCACCACGCTGCGCAGCACCAGGGCCAGCAGGATGCCGATGGCCACGATAGCGATCGGGACGATGTGCTTCAGGTCGCTGTTCGAGATGTTGCTGATGTCGTAGAGGGCCGGCGCCTCGCCGCCGACAGCGGATTCGGCGGCTCCGATCGACCTGCCCACCTTCGTGGTCTCGGCGCGGATCGAGGGCACGGCGTTCATCGCCGACGTGCTGCCGGGGTCACCGGCCTTGAGGCTGGTGGAGAACTGCACCGTGCGGCCGTCGCCGGAGACGTAGTTGGCGGTGGCCCGGTAGACGTCGTAGCCGATGGCCGGCACGGCGCTGTGCGCGGGCGCGACGGGCGGCAGCGTGCCGGCCGGGCCGAGCGCGGCGTGCAGCTCGGAGTACTGCTGCGGCGTCAGCATCGCTCCGACCGGATTCAGCGGCCCGGTGACCTGCGTGAACAGGCCGCTGGCCCGGAGTTCGGCCGTCGCGGCGGCCACCGGTGCCGGGTCCTGCCACACCTGGGTGCGGAACCGGAAGATCAGGCTGGTCGGGTTCGCCGCCGACTGCGGGAAGTACTTGGTCAGCAGCGCCTGGCCGGCCGCCGAGTCGCTGCCAGCCGGTGGCGCGGTGTTCCCGCCAAAGCCCGCTGCGGTGTAACCGAAGACCGCCACGCCGAGCCCGCCGAAGAAGATCACGCCCGCGAGCAGGGTCGGCACCGGGTGCCGGACGATCCTCCCGGCAACCCGGCCCCAGACGCCCGGGTTGCCGCTGCCCTGGATGTTCCACGGCAGCAGCTTCGGCCGGCCGAACACGCCGCGGAACAGCGAGCGCTTGATGCACAGCAGCGACAGCCGGACCGAGAGCAGCGCGGGCAGCAGGGTCAGCGCGGCGAGCAGCGTGACCCCGATCGCGATGGCGAACGGCGCGGCCAGGCCGGAGTAGAAGGCGAAGCTGGCCAGCAGCAGGGTCAGCACCGCCGCGATCACGGTCGCGGCGGAGAACGTGATCGACTCGCCGACCTTGGTGACCGACCAGACGATCGCGTCCCGGGCCGACGGCCGGGCCCGGACCAGGTCGCTGGCCACGCTGCCGCCCAGTCCGGCGGCACCCGGGTAGCGCTCGCCCGCCGTTTCTTGCGGGCGGGAGCGCAGTTCCTCGCGGACCCGGAACACCAGGAACAGCCCGTAGTCGGTGCCGGCCCCGAGCACCAGCACGATCATCAGGAACTGGGCCAGCGAGGACACCTGCAGGCCGTGCTCGGCGGCCTCGGCGACCAGCGGCCCGGAGATCGTGACCGAGAGCAGCGGCGGGATCAGCGTGGTCAGCGCCAGCGTCAGCGACCGGAAGATCACAACCAGCAGGATGATGATGAACAGCAGCGACAGGTCCTCGACCCGGTCGCCGGTGGAACCCGACGCCTTCTGCTGGTCCACGGCCGCGGCGACATCACCGGCCAGGTGCACCTGCAGTCCCGCGGGCAGCCCGGCGCTGGCGATCTTGGCTCGCAGCGCGTCCACCAGGTCCAGCGCGGCGTCCGGGTTCCCCCCGTTCATCTGGGCCAGCACCACGAGCTGGTCCGCGTGGCCGTCCGGTGAGATCCCGGCGTCCAGGACCTTGGCCACGCCGGACACCGACCTCAGCCGGCCCTGCAGCGCCGCCATGGCCGCCTCGTCGGCCGGGGTGAGCGGCGCGGCGGTGCGCGCAGCGACGACCGGGATCGGCTCCAGCCCGGCCGTGCCGAACGGCGCGGCCAGCACCGCGGCGCGCTCGCTGGGCGCGCTGGCCGGCAGGAACTTGATGTTGTTGGGCTGCGACACGTTGGCAAGCGACGGCAGCTGGGTGGCCGCGGCGATCGCGCCGGCGATCCACACCACGACGACCAGCCAGCGGAACCGGACGGCAAAGCGCCCGATGGCGCCGAAGACAGCGTCGATACGCATAGTCAGAGAGCGTAACGAGGCGCGCTGACCGGGGATGAGGGCACGCCGGCCGCCGGGCAGGCCCGGGTCAGCCGCCCGGCGGGCCGAGCTCGCCGCCCGGGTCGTCGGCCAGCGCGTCGACAGCCCCGGTGAGCTCGCGCAGCCCGGGCAGCGCGGCGGCCAGCGCGCCGCGGCTGGCCGGGCCCAGGCTGGTGATCGCTGCCTGCAGGATGCGCTCGTTGACCTCCTGCCAGCGGCCGACCATCGCTGATCCCTCGGCGGTCAGCTCCAGCGACGCCGTCCGGCGGTCCAGCTGCCCGCCGGTCCTGCTGACCAGGCCGGCCCGGCGCAGTCCGTACACGAGCGTGGCGACCGAGCTCGGCGCCAGCCGGAGCAGGCGCGCGAGCTGGCCCGGCCGCGCCCCGGGATTGTCGGCGAGGCAGGACAGCAGTTCCAGCTGGGCGACCGAGAGCCCGCCGGGCAGCGTCCCATCCCGCCCGGCAGCACGCGCGGCGCGCCGCATCGCGCGGCGCAGCCGCGAGACCACGTCGGCGATCTCGAGGCCCAGCGGATCCGTTTGGGCGTCGGCCGCCGGCGCGACCAAGGCCGGCTCAGCCGAAGACACCGGACGGGCCCCTCTCGTGAGCCGGGCCTGCGCCGCCCAGCGGCCGGATGATCGCG
>JASHOI010000536.1 GCA_030041195.1 Streptosporangiaceae bacterium
TGGCCGGCGATGTACTGCTGCAGATCCATCTCCAGCGACTCCACTAGCTTCGCCGCAGCCTCCTCGATCAGAGGGAGCGCTGCCTCCGACAGCCCGAATGTCACCACCGCCGCCGCCTGGTCAGCGACGAACGCCGCCGCCATCCCCGCCAGCTCGGCGATCGCCTCCGCCTTCTGCGCCACGATGTAGCCCCCTGCAGCATCCAGCGCATCCGCCAGTACCGTGCAGCTAGCCACAATCTCATCCACATGCCGCGCGGAAAGCTTCGCCCAGCCCGACATCATCGCTTCCGTCGACACTGACTTATACGCCTTGGCGATCGCCGCGACCGACTCGGTCGCGTCCTGGTGAGTCGTCTGCACCGCTTGCCGGAACTCGCGCACCAGCGACGCGAACTGCCACACCGTGTCCTCGTTGATGTACGGCCACGGCACCCCGATCGCGTTCAGGAAATCAACCACCGGCAGTGGTAAGTCATCGATCGCCATTCGGAACCCCGCATGCTGCAGCCCGCCGCTTCGTCCAGGAAGTCATCACGTTACCTGGCCAGCACTTCTCGTATTACTACATCCTAGAATTACCATGGCTAACACGCTCATAGCAGCTCAGATCGGTAACACCAGCTCGCCCGCGAGCCGGTGAAGATCACCAGGGATGTTTTCTCACGAAAGGTATAACCACGACAGTCCCTCGTTGGCATCTGACTCTGGTGGGCAGCGCGCCGTCGCCGCGGGCCGCATCTGCCTATCGTCGGTGTCTGCCGCCCGGCGCGACAAGATCGCGCAGCTAAATCCGGCATGACGAGATCACGCCAGGCACGGCGGCATTGCGCCCGGCATCATGGGATCGCGCGCCAGGCAATACGCCGGAGGGCGTCAGACGGCTCGGACGGAGGAAGCACGTGAGCACGGTGGATGCGGAGCTTGAGATCGCGGAGCCTAGCGTTAAGGGCACTGATCTTGAGGTGACGGCCGCGCGGGAGGCACAGGTCGGGGATATGACCGTGCGCAGGCTGCTGCCGCTGCGGCTGCGCCGGAGCGTCGGGGCGTGGTGCTTCGTCGACCATTACGGGCCGATGTCGGTCGACGGGGTGGTCGGCATGCGGGTCCCGCCGCACCCGCACATCGGGCTGCAGACCGTCACGTGGCTGATCTCCGGCAACGTGCTGCACCGGGACAGCCTCGGCAGCGAGCAGATGATCAGGCCGGGGCAACTGAACCTGATGACGGCGGGACGGGGCATCGCGCACGCCGAGGAGTCGCCGGTTCAGCATGATCCGCTGCTGCACGGGGTTCAGCTCTGGGTGGCGCTGCCCGATGCCTCCCGGCACACCGAGCCGATGTTTGCGCATCACGCGGACCTGCCGTCGGTCGGCATCGGCGGCTTCGAGATCACTGTCTTCGTCGGGTCGCTGGCCGGTACGCGGTCCCCGGCGCTGATGTTCTCCGAGATCGTCGGGGCCGAGCTCGCGGCCGGGCGGGACACCTCAGGGAGCATCCCGCTCGTCCCCGCGCACGAACACGTCATCTTCGTGGCCGCCGGGGCGGCGGCCGTAGCAGGAATCGTGCTGCGCCTTGGGCAGCTGATGTACCTGGGTGCGGGGCGGGACCGGGTGATCGTGTCCGCTCCTGCGGGAAGCAGGCTGTTCCTGCTCGGCGGCGTCCCGCTCGGCGAGACGCTGCTGATGTGGTGGAACCTGGTCGCGCGCACCCCGGACGAGATCGCGGCCGCGGCGGCGGACTGGCGGGCGGGGCGGTTCGCCCCGGTCGCCGACTATGACGGCCCGCCGCTTCCGGCGCCCCCTCTCGACGTCGGCCGGCTGATCCGCAGGCCATAGGTCCGCTACGGCGCGAGAGCCGACGTCCTGATATGGCCCGGAATGGCCGGCCTGGCGTACGGTCTCGGTCATGGCCGGGCAGATGTGGCGGGCTGTTGCCGTGTTCCGCGTGGTCACGCTCGCCTACGCCGCGTTCCTCATCGTCCGCGACCACCACAGTTACGCCCACCCCGCGGGCGGGTTACTTGCGCTCGCGGTCATGTCCGCGTGGACCGTGATCACGGTGATCGCGTATGCCACACCGCGCGGCCGGACCCAGTGGCTGATCTGCGCCGACGTCGCCGTCGCCGCGCTGCTGGTGCTCAGCACCACGCTGATCGACACCGCGAGCCGGATCAGCGGCGGTGCGCCGACGATTCCCGCGGCCTGGGCCGCCTCCTGCGTCCTGGCCTGCGCGGTCGCTGGCGGCCCGGTGGCCGGGCTGGCCGGTGCTGCCGTGATAGTGACGGCCGACATCGCCGAGCGCGGGGCGCTGCCGCAGAGCACGTTCAGCAACGCGGTGCTGCTGCTGATCGCGGGAGGAGTCGGGGGCTACGTGGTGCAGCTTGGGCTGCGCGCCGAGGCGGTCGTCGACGCGGCGGCCAGGCGCGAGGCCGCGATCGCCGAGCGAGAGCGCATCGCGCGCGGCATCCACGACTCGGTGCTTCAGGTTCTCGCGCTGATCAGCGTCAAGGGACGCGAGCTTGGCGGCGAGGCTGCCGAGCTGGCCAGGATGGCGAACGAGCAGGAGAGCGCCTTGCGGTCGTTGGTATCCGGCGCATCCGTGGGCCAGTCCCGGGCCGGTCTGACCGAGCTCGGCGCGCTGCTGGAACCGCTCGGCAGCCCGGAGGTGACGGTGTCCTGCCCGGCTGGTTCCGTGCTCCTGCCCGACGCAGCGGCCCGTGCGCTGGCCGCGGCGGCCGCCGAAGCCCTCGACAACGTTCGCAAGCACGCCGGCGCGGGTGCGCAGGCGTGGGTGCTCGTCGAAGACGACGCCGCCAGCGTGACCGTGAGCATCCGCGACAACGGGATCGGCTTCGCCGAGGGCAGGCTCGCTGAGGCCGCCGAGGCGGGCAGGCTTGGCGTCGCGCAGTCGATCCTTGGACGGCTCCGGGACGTTGCGGGAAGCGCCCGGCTGACCTCAGCGCCGGGGCAGGGAACCGAGGTGGAGCTGCGTGTCTCAAGAAGCTGAGCCGCCGCTGCGGGTGCTCATCGTCGACGACCATCCGATATGGCGCCATGGCGTGGCCGCCGGCCTGGAAGAGGCTGGCTGCTCCGTCGCGGGCACCGCCGGCGACGGGGCCCAGGCGCTGCGGGTGGCCGCCGCCACGCGGCCGCACGTGGTTCTGCTGGATCTGAACCTGCCGGACCTGTCCGGCGCCGAGGTCACCCGGCGTCTGCTGTCCGCCGACCCATCGGTCCGGGTGGTCATCCTGTCCGCGAGCGGAGAACGGCAGGACGTGCTGGACGCCATGACCGCGGGAGCGTCCGGCTATCTCATCAAGTCCGCCGAGTTCAGCGAACTGCTGTCGGCGGTGCGGTCTGCCGCGGCTGGTGAGGCAGTGTTTACGCCCGGCCTTGCGGGGCTGGTCCTCGGCGAGTACCGGAGGCTAGCAGCTGGCGGCGGCCCGGCCGCGAATAGCGCTCGTCAGGCGGTGCAGGCCGAGCCGGCGGCACCCCAGCTCACCGAGCGAGAGACAGAGGTGCTCAGGCTGGTGGCCAAGGGCCTGACCTACCCGGAGATCGCCGCCCGCCTGGTGCTGTCACCGCGTACCGTCCAGAACCACGTCCAGAACACCCTGATCAAGCTCCAGCTGCACAACAAGGCGCAACTCGTGCGTTACGCATTGGAGCAAGGCATCGATTAGGTACAAGTACTCAGCCGGATCCGGGTCATCGGGCTCAGGCGCTGCGCCGGCGATCAGATCATGCTGGCGGGCATGGATACCAGCGGCATGCACCACATGACGCCGGGCGGGCCCTACCGGGAAAGCTCCGTCTGGACGGTCATCGGCATCACTCTCGCCGTGCTGCTGACCATCGGCGGGCTTGTCGTGGTCGGCTTCACGGTGCTGCTCTTCGTCGGCCTGAGCCACTACGGGAGCAACAAATGACCCGCCGGCTGCGCTTCATCATCCTGCTGGCCCGCCCCGCCGTCATCGCCCTGCTGGCGATGTTCACAGCGACCGGGCTGGCCGAGGCGGGTCACGGGCAGAGCAAGGTCCTGCTGGCCAGAGCGCTGGTCGTGGTCAGCGCGTTCTTGCTTTTCTCCGTTGCCTGCAATGACCTCGCGGACGAGGCCATTGACCGGGTCAACCTCCCGGGCCAGCGGCCGCTGGCGGCCGGCGCCCTCGGCCGCACCGAGTTCGCGGCGATCGGAGTGGTGGCCGGGGTCGTGGCACTCGGCGCCAGTGCGACGCTGCGGTGGCAGGCGGTCGTGGTTACCGCGGCCGGGCTGGCGATCAGCGCCGGCTACTCGCTCCGGCCGGTCAGGCTCGCCGACCGCGGTGCCGTGGCCGCGATCGTGCTGCCCGCCTGCTACGTGGGCGTCCCGTACCTGACAGGCATCTTCGCGGCCCGAAGCTCCCTGCGCCCGGGTGAGGAGTTCCTGCTCGCCGGGCTGTACCTGGGTTTCATTGGCCGGATCCTGCTGAAGGACTTCCGCGACGTCCGCGGCGACGCCCTCTTTGGCAAGCGCACATTCCTGGTCCGTCATGGCCGCCGCTGGACGTGCGCGTTCAGCGCGTGCTGCTGGACGGCGGGAACGGCGGTGATCCTGGCTGCCGTGCACCGGCCCACCGCTGCGCTGCTGGCCGCCGAGGCGGCATGCCTGGGTGGGGCACTCTGGCTGCTGCGCAGGCTGGCCGCCGCTCCGGGGGCACGCCGCGACGAGTGCCTGATCTCGGCGATCGCGATCATTGGCCGCGGCGCCGTCATGCTGCTGTTTGCGCACCTGTCGATGACCGAGGCTGGCTGGGCAGGCTGGCGCTACAACCTCGTCATCGCCACGCTGGGCGTGCTGACCGCCGGCATGGCCGCCTCGATGGCCAGGAACGGCCCCACCACCCGGACCACGGTCCCCTTCGGGCCGGCGACTGCCGCCTCGGTACCACTACGCTCTCCAACCGCCTGCGCCGACGGCCGGCCGGCGCTTTCCCGCGGCTCGACGTCACGGTGCTAGCGTCGCCGAAGTCACGGATTCACACGTGTCGCTGACGGCACAGGTGACGCTGCCGGGCCGGATGGTCCGGCAGCATGGCCGCGATCGCAGCGCCACAGGTCAGCGCGTTATCCGTGAATCGAAAACCGCTGACCGGGTAGGGGAGGGCTGTAGGGGTTTTACCTATCAACAAGCTGGGTATAGTGGTTTTTCCCTCGCGCCCGGCTCGGGCCATTACCTGGGGAGAAGCCATGGCCCTTCCCGACTTCTTCATCGCAGGTGCGCCCAAGGCGGGCACCACAGCGCTGCATGTGGCGCTGGCCCGGCACCCCTCGCTCTACATGTCGGCGGTCAAGGAGCCCAAGTTCTTCCTCACCGACGGCCCGCCGCCGACCAAGGGCGGCCCGGGCGATGTGCAGACGTACCGCGAGCACGTTTGGCGGCGGGACGACTACGAGGCGCTGTTCGACGCGGCGCCCGCCGGTGCGCTGCGCGGCGAGTCGACCCCGTTCTACCTGTACGACCGGGACGCGCAGCGTCGCATCCAGCAGCTGATCCCGGACGCCAGGCTGATCGCGATCCTGCGGGACCCGGTGGAGCGGGCGCATTCGAACTGGACCCATCTCTGGTCGGCCGGCCTGGACCCGATCGGCGACTTCGTCCTGGCCTGCGCCGAGGAACAGCGCAGGATCGAAGCCGGCTGGGCGGATTTCTGGCACTATACGGCGCTTGGGCGTTACGGAGAGCAATTGCAGCACCTGTACACGGTGTTCCCCCCGGAGCAGGTCCTGGTGTTCCGCTACCGTGCCCTGATCGAGAATCCGCCCCAGGTGCTCGACCGGATCTGCGGTTTCCTCGGGGTGCCGCAGGGCGTGCTTGCCGAGGTGCCGCGCGAGAACGTCACCGCCCATCCGCAGGGATCGCTGCGGCACCGCACCGTGTCCAGGGTGCTGCGCGCAAGCGCGGCGGTGAGCCGCGTGCTGCCGGGCGCGGGCGCGGTGACCGGGTCACTGGAACGGGTCCTGCAGCAGGACAGCCCGCCCCGGCAGCCCCTGACCTGGGAGCAGCGCCAGGCCCTTATCCCCAAGTTCGAGGCGGATATCAAGCTCCTCGAGAAGATCACCGGCGAGGACTTCGGCGACTGGCTGCAGCCGCGCGGCGATTCGGGCGGGCTGGTCGGTGCCAGGCCCGCGGGCCAGCGCCAGGCGCGCAACGGCCAGCCCCGCGAATTCTGAGCAGCCTCCGCCGCTTCCCCGCTTCCTGCTGGACGTTCGGTCAGCGGTACTCGGTGCGCAGTTCGTGCGCCCCGTCCGCCCGCGTCATCTCGTAGTAGTAGCGCTCGTGGGAGTCGCCGAGGTCGAGGATGCTGAGATAGCGCAGGCCCCCGTCCCGGTACGGCGACTGGGCAATCGGCCCGTGCGCGGTCAGCGACGCGGGACCGTCGCCGGCCGCGACGCCGGTCCGCTCCTCGAAGTTTTCCGCCGCGGTGGCCCGACCGTCGTAGTACGCGACGACGCTGCCCGGGAAGAGCCGGACGGATGTCACCCGCACGCCGCGTGCGTCCCACTCGCCGGGCCGCGGGCTCAGCGCTGTGCCCTGCCAGGTCCAGGACAGGCCGTCGGTACTGCAGGCGTAGTCGGTCGCCATCCGGTCGGTGTGGTTCGGGTCGGTGAGCGGGTGAACCGACGCCCACAGGTGCCACAGGTCCCCGTCGCGGACGATGACCGGGTCCTTGACGGCGATGCCGGGATCGCCGGGCAGCACCATCCGGCTGCGCCGCGCGTCGAACGCGCCCGGATGCTGCGCCTCGAGCATCTCAACGCGCCAGTGCTTGGTACCCGGCGTGGCACAGCTCAGGTACAGCCGCCAGCCCCCATCAGGGGCCGGGACGAGCGCCGGTCGCTCCAGTGACTCGGCGCCAAGCTCTTCCCTGCCGATCGTGAGCAGGGTCTTGAAGTGCACGCCATCGGCCGAACGCGCCACGACCACCGCGTAGCCGCGCCCGCGTCCCTGCGGGCGGCGCAGCCGGTACGCGAGATAGATCTCCCCGTCGCCGCGAGCTGCACTCGGCGCCCCCGCCCAAGTTCCCGGCCCATTTCCTGGCGGTGCGATGGCGAGGACGCTGCGATCGGCCTGCGGCATCAGGGTGGCTGCCTGCGCCACAGTTTCTTCAGAGATCATGCCGGAACTCTAGATGATGACCAGCAGTGCCCACTGCGGTTCGCGGTCACGGCCCGGCAGGGGCGTGGCCCGGGCCCAGGGGACGGCGCGGGCCGCCGCGGGGCTGCGCGAACGGCTGCGGCCGCCCGCCGTGGCACGGCTGCATACCCAGATGGGGAGCCGCGCCGTGAGGTCTTGGTGCCCGCCGCCAGGAGACCACGGGGGAGAAGCGGGGCCTGGCCGGGCAGCGGGGCACGCGCGACAGTGAAATACCAGCTAGCGGTCGCCGTCAAGCCTTCAGCAGTGATCCGCTAGCGGAGCGCTAGTCACGGCTCTTGCTGACACGACATCTAATGGCCGTATATGCAAGACTCAGCCGGGCATCCGCATGTTCGTCTTCCGATCGGGCAGGCACTGTTCATGGACCCCCGCCCTGCATCCGGCGACCCCGGCCGGGCCGCGCCGGAGCCGGGACCCCGGCGCCAGCCGTGGCGCTCGCCGGCCGTCGTCGTTGGCGTGGTTGCCCTCCTCGCCGTCACGGCCGCCGCCGCCTCGGCCGCCGCACACGGCAGCCATGGCACGGGTGGGACCAGCACGGTCTCGGTAACAGCCGGCCCGGTGCGCACGGTCGAACTGCAGGCCGTGCCCGGGCAGCTGACCATCGTCGGCTCGGCGACCGGCCGGGTGGCGCTGACCGGGCAGCTGGACTGGCGCGGTCACGCGCCGGCCGCCACGACCCGCATGATCAACGCCCATCTGCTCCGCCTGTCCTACCGGTGCGCCACGGCGAGCCCGTGCACCGCGAACTGGCGGCTGGTCGTGCCGCGGCGTACCGCCGTGGTACTCAGCCAGCCCTCTGGCCACGTGGTCGTTTCCGGCCTCGCCGGGCCGCTGCAGATCACGGCCGAGAGCGTCGATGTGAGCGCGACGGGCCTGAGCTCTCCGTCGCTGCAGGCCGTGATCACGTCGGGGCACCTGGGCGCCACGTTTGATCGGCCGCCCCGGCAGGTCAGCGTCATCCTCACCTCCGCGCAGGCCACGCTGTCACTGCCGGGTACCGTCGCTTACGCCGTCAGCGACCAGGTCACCTCGGGCTATGTTGACGTCGGCATCCCGGTGGCCGCCGGCGCTTCGCACACCGTGACCGCCAGCGTCCTGTCCGGGGAGCTGGAACTGCTGGCGTCCTGACCGGGAGGCACCAGTCAAGCGCGGATCAGCCGGGCGAGGCGGCCGCCGGAACGGGGCGCAGCGGGTTGACCGGCCCCAGATCCACCCCGGGTGGCTCGCCGAGCGCGACCAGGGCGGCGATCGCGCCGACGTAGGGGCCCATGGTCAGCCCGGTCGGGCCGAGGCCGGTCGCGACCACGAGGCCCTCGACGCCGGGCACCGGGCCGAGCAGCGGCCGCGCGTCCGGGCTCATCGGCCGGAACCCGACCCTGGTCTCCAGGTAGGTGGCCGTGGCAAGCCCCGGCGCTACGTTCAGGGCCTGCTCCAGAACCTGCGCGAGCCCGCCGGGTGTGACCCGGTAGTCGAAGCCCGTGCCAGGCTCGCGGGTCGCGCCGACGACGACCCGGGAGCCGTCGAACGCCAGCAGGTAGTGGCTGCTCGCGGTCGGCAGCAGCACCGGCCAGCGGCTGGTGTCCGCCGACTCGACCGACAGGTGCACGATCTGGCCCCGCTGCGGCGTGACGGCGATGGTGACGCCAGCGGGTTCCATGAAGGACGCGGTCCAGGCGCCCGTCGCGGCCACGACCGCATCGGCCTCGACGAACTGGCCCTTGAGCATCACCCCGGTGGCCCGGCCCGAACGGCACACCAGCTCGGCCCGGCTCGACGTGAGGACTGCTCCCCTGGCCGTCGCCGCCCTGGCCAGCGAGCCTGCCAGCAGCCGGCCGTCCACCCGGCACGCGCCGCCGACGCGAACTGCGGCCGAGTCGGCGCGCAGCGGCGGGAAGAGCGCCCGGGCCTCGCTACCGGACAGGGCCGCCACGTCGCCGATCTCCGGTGCCTGGTCGCGCCTGGCCAGGATCTGCTGCCTCACGGTCTCCTGCTGCTCCGGGGATTCGGCCAGGATCAGGCCGCCGACCTGGCCGTATCCCAGATCGGTCTCGCCGCGGGCGGCGAGCTCAGCAACCAGGCGCGGGTAATACCGGGCCGAAGCACAGGCGAAGTCGTACCAGACCGGGTCGTCCGCTTGCGATGACGACCACGGGCACACGATCCCCGCGCCCGCGGCCGTGGCCTGGCCGGGCAGCGCTGCGTCCACCAGCATGACGTCGGCACCGCGGGAGCTGGCGGTGTAAGCGCAGCTCGCCCCCACGATTCCCGAGCCCACGATGATCACTCGCATGGCTGCTTCCTTCCCCGCACCGGCATCCTCGCACCGGTGCGATGGCGTCGCCTCCCCTGATACCAGCGCCCGCGCTGCCGCTCCCGTCGCACACCCGCCGCGGCGCCCGCTCTCACGGCGCCGCCTGACCGTGATAGTGTTCTAGAACTCTAGAAGCCAGACTTGGAGGTGGCGGTACCGGCGGAAGCACCGGGAGCGGCGGAGACGGAAGCGCTAGGGACAGCGGGCGACAGGGATCAAGAGAGGCAACAGCTACCAATGAGCCTAACGACTGAGACGGCGGCCGGGCCGGTGACAATGGGCGACCCCGGGGAACGGGGCCGGTTTGGGGCGTTCGGCGGGCGGTTCGTCCCCGAGGCCCTGGTTCCGGCGTGCGAGCACCTCGAGCAGGCCTTCCGGGCCGCCCGGGCCGACCGGGTATTCCGGACCGAGCTGGCGGGGATCCTCCGAGACTATGTAGGCCGGCCGACGCCGGTTACCGAGGCGGCGCGGCTGTCCGCGGTACTCGGCGTGCGGGTGCTGCTCAAGCGCGAGGACCTGGCCCACACCGGCAGCCACAAGATCAACAACACGATGGCGCAGGCGCTGCTGGCCGCCAGGATCGGCAAGACCGCCCTGGTCGCCGAGACCGGCGCTGGCCAGCACGGCGTCGCCGCGGCATCGGCGGCCGCGCACCTCGGCCTCGGCTGCACCGTCTACATGGGCGAACGGGACATGGCCCGGCAGGAACTCAACGTGTTCCGGATGGAGCTGCTGGGCGCGACGGTGGTCCCGGTGACCTCGGGTTCGCAGACGCTGAAGGACGCCACGAGCGAAGCGTTCCGGCACTGGGTGACCACGGTTGACTCGACGCACTACTGCGTCGGCTCGGTGATGGGCCCGCACCCGTACCCGTGGATGGTGCGGGAATTCCAGCGCGTCATCGGCGACGAGGCTCGCGCCCAGTGCGCCGAGCTGCTGCCGGACGAGATTCCCGACGTGGTCGTGGCCTGCGTGGGCGGCGGCTCGAACGCGGCAGGGACGTTCGCCGGCTTCGCCGCCACCGCGGCCCGGCTCGTCGGGGTGGAGGCGGCGGGAGGGGCGGCGGTGGCCAACGGCCGCAGCGGCGTGCTGCACGGCTATCAGTCCCTGTTCCTGCAGGATGACGACGGCCAGATCACCGAGGCGCATTCGGTTTCCGCGGGCCTGGACTACCCCGGAGTCGGGCCCGAGCACGCCTGCCTGGCGGCGGCCGGGCGCGCCGAGTACCACACCGTGACCGACGAGGAGGCCATCGCCGCCGTGGAACTGTGCGCGCGCACCGAGGGCATCCTGCCCGCGCTGGAGTCGGCCCACGCCGTGGCCTGGGCCGCGCGGGCCGCGCGCACCGGTGAGCTGCCCGCCGGGGCGACGGTGCTGATCACCATGTCCGGCCGAGGCGACAAGGACGCCGCCAGCCTGAAGGAGCTCACCCGTGGCCGCCGTTGAGGCGGCCTTGGGGGCGGCGCGTGCGGCCGGCCGGCCCATCCTGGTCACATACGTCACCGGCGGGATCCGGGACGACTGGACCGACCTGCTGGCCGCGATGATCGATGCCGGCGCCGACGCGGTCGAGATCGGCCTGCCGTTCTCGGACCCAATGCTCGACGGCCCGGTCATCCAGCAGGCCTCGGCCGCGGCGATCGCCCGCGGCGCGACCATCGCTGGCATCCTGGCCCGGCTGGGCGAGGGCGCGGGCGGCGGCGTTCCGCTGATCGCGATGACCTACGCCAATCACGCCTACCGCCACGGCCTCGCCAGCTACTGCCGCGCGCTCGCCGACGCCGGGATCGGCGGCACGATCATCCCGGACCTCCCGATCGGCGAAGCCGGGGAGTACCTCGACGCGGCCGGCGCCGCGGGCATCGACGCGACGCTGATGGTCACCCCGGCGACGCCGGATGAGCAGATCGGGCTCATCGCGAGCCGATCTCGCGGTTTCCTTTACGTCATGAGCGTCATGGCCACAACCGGACCCGCGGGCGGGCGCGACGACACGAGCGGCTGGGCCGTCGCCGCCCGGGCGCGCCGCCGTGCCCAGCGGCCGGTCCTCATCGGCTTCGGGATCGACACCCCGGCCCGGGCTGCCGCCGCGGCCGGCCAGGCGGACGGCGT
>JASHOI010000537.1 GCA_030041195.1 Streptosporangiaceae bacterium
GTTCGTTCTACGCGGCCGCCAGGTTCGTTCTACGCGGCGGCC
This sequence comes from Streptosporangiaceae bacterium, assembly GCA_030041195.1. The sequence goes on from JASHOI010000537.1 coordinate 43, forward strand.
TCGTTCTGCCCGTCGGCCGCGTTCTTTCTGGCCGTCGGCCGCGTTGATCTTATTATGAGATAAAAGATCCATTATGTTAGGTTTATGGGCATAGCGTGAGCAAGGACGTGCCGGGGACCTTCGCTTGCCTTAGCGGTCGGGGCGGCGAGCGGTCACTGCTGAACGGCAACGGCACGCGTTCGGCGCCGCTGCGCGGCCGGCGGTTAAGCATTGCCGGCGCCCGGCGGTGAAGCTGCCGGCCGATCTGCCGTACTCGGGATGCAGAAATCCTGCCGATGTCGCCACTGAAACACGGGCACGGCACGGCGGGACCGAATGCCGTTTTATTTGCCCGAAACTCGCGCCGCTCCATAGGCGACCCGGTCGGGCCCGCAGACCGGCGGCAACGGGCATTCTGGGCCAATCAGAGCCGCACGCGGCAGGCGACGGGTTGGCCTGCGCGCACCGCCGCGTTTGGTTAACCCAGTAGTAACAAATGTCGCGGTGCGGCGTGCATAGCGCGCGACATTGAGCGTGACCCAGTCCGACGGCCACGTAAGCTCCACTTACGTTCGGCTGTGCCTATTGCGCGGCGCAGTGGTTGTTGGCATGTTGTGGGAGCAAAGTACTCGGCGCTGATCCGTCAGTACCCCGGTCTTGGGGCCCGTAATGTCGGGTGGTGCGCTGGTTTGAGAGGGCAGGAGATTCCTGTGCTAACGGACGGCGGCAGGTAAGCCTATGGTGAGCTCATCGCAGGCCACCGGCCCCGTTGGGACTCGTGGCCGAGAAGCGGAGTGGCCCGTCCGCTCGGGCATGGTGCCTTCACTCGCCGACGGCTTCAGTGCCAGACCGGAGACGGCGCCCGGGCTCGCCGGGGCACTGGTCGCCGGTGCCGCGGTGGCGCTGGTACCCGCGCGCGAGGCCCGGCAAGCCGAGGAGGCTGACGAGGCCGCGACCGGATCGCCGGATTGGCTCGGATCGTGCGGCAAGACGCAGCTTGCGGTGTATGCGGCGGAGTCGATGTGGCGGTCCGGCGAGGTCGACCTGCTGGCATGGGTGGATGCGTCAAGCCGGGCGTCCGCGCTGTCCGGCTTTGTCGAGGCGGCAGCGGCGACCGCGTCCGATCACTTGGGCGACGCCGAGTCGGTGGCGGGCAGCTTCGTCGAATGGCTCGGCGATACCAGCCGGTCGTGGCTGATCGTGCTCGACGATCTGCGCAACGCTGCTGACCTGGACGGGCTCTGGCCATCCGGGCAGGTGGGGCGGGTCCTAATCACGACGGCTGATCCCGAGACGGTATCCGGGCGCCGGATGCGCACCCTCGTGGTACCGGAGTTCAGCACCCGCGAGGCCCTGAGCTACCTGCACGGACGCCTCACAGCGGACCCGGATCAGCGCCTCGGCGCTATAGACCTCGTCGGTGATCTTCGCTGCGAGCCGCCGGCGCTCGCTCAGGCCAGTGCGATGATCGCCAGTTCCCGCCTGAGCTGCCGTGACTACCAGGGTTACTTCGCCCAGCGACGCACCCAGCTCGCCGGGATCGCGGTGGGTGCGAAGTCGGCGGCGGCGGTTACCTGGACGCTGTCGGTGGAGCACGCCGAGCGGCTGTCGCCCGGCGGAGGGGCTCAGTACCTGCTCGCTCTCGCCGCGCTCCTTGACGGTCACGCAATCCCGAGCGCGGTGTTCACCACGTCGGCCACGTGCGAATACCTGGGCGAAGGCGCGGGCGGCTCTCCTGTCGACCCGAACGTTGCCTGGAGCGCGCTGCTCAGCCTGGAGCGGGCCGGGCTGCTCACCGTGGACTCGGCAACCACGCCGCCGACGGTCCGGATGACCCTAACGGTGCAGGCAGCGATTCGGGCCGCGACGACCAAGGGCGTGTTCGAACGGGCCGCCGGGGCCGCCGCCGATGCGCTGCTTGAGGTGTGGCCGACCGAGGAGGCCCAGCCGTGGCTCGCGGCGGACCTGCGGTCCTGCGCGGTCGGCCTGCAGCGTGCCGCTGGAGATTCGCTGTGGGCCGGAGAAAGCTGCCACCCGCTGCTCGTGCGGGCCGGGCGAAGCATGGACGACGCGCGGCTGACCGGCCCGGCGGTTGCCTACTGGCGCGAGCTCGCCGCGACCAGCGACCGGATCGTCGGGCCGAGCAGCCCGGATACGCTTCTGGCCGGCAGCAGACTGGCCGACGCGCTGATGGCGGCCGGGCAGGCGGCGGAGGCCGTCGCGTGGGCTCAGTGGGTCGTGGCTGGCCGCACCCGCGTGCTCGGGCCGGACGATCCCTCCACGATCGCCGCCCGGATCGCGCTCGGCCAGGCGTTCGTCGCCGCGGGCCAGGCGGATGCCGCGATACCGGTCCTCGAGGGCGCTGTCGGCGACTGCGCGCGCGTCCTGGGCAGCGACAACCTCGACACGCTCCGCGCGCGGGACCAGCTCGCCGCGGCGTGCCGTGCCGCGGGAAGGCCCGACGACGCGATCGGCCTTTACCGCCACACTCTCGCTGCCCACGAGCGGATCCAGGGACCTCGGCATCCCGACACCATGACTACACGCCAGCAGCTCGCCGACACCTATCTGGCCAGCGGCCGGGTCAAGGACGCGATCTCCCAGCTCAAGCGCGTCGTCGACGACAGGGAGCAGGTCCTCGGCCCAGACCACCTGGACACGATCGTGGCCCGTGGCAGCCTCGCCACCGCCTACCACTCCGCTGGCAAGATGGCCTCCGCACTCCAGCTCTACGAGGAGGCCTGTGAAGGCTACGTGCGGGTCCTGGGCCCCGATGACCCGGAGACCCTGGAACGCCGCGCGAACCTGGCGACCGCGTACTACAAGGCAGGCCGGCTGAGCGACGCGACGAGACTGCTCCGCGATACAGTTGAGCGCTGCGAGCGGGTCCTGCAGCCGGACGATCCGCTGACGCAGAGCGTGCGGGACACCCTCGCGAACATCACCGGGGAATTAAGGACCCCGCGCGCTCCTGGACCAGGCTGAGCGGATAGTTAGGACAGTATGCCGACCGTCGCCGGGGACGCTGCGAGCAGCGTCATCGGGCAAGTCACGCGGCGCTGGCAGGCCATCGATCCGCTGCTGCCCGATCCGGTGGCACCGCCGGCCGACTGCGGTGTGCGGCTCGTCGTGACCGGGCCCGGCGGGCAGCTGGCCGCTGTCGGCGCCTGCGAGCACTGGGAGGGCGGGCCTGACGAGCTCGACCTGGCCTGGGGTGCGGCGCGTCGGTTCCAGCTGACCGCCTGGACCGCGGGCCCGGACGTGGGGGACGCGCTGGATCGGCTGCTGTCCCTGTGGCGCGATCATCTGGCCGGGTTGCCCGAGGCCAGCGCGGAGGACACGGCCGCGGTCGTGACGTGGCCCTCCCGTGACGTCGACGGGGTCGCGGCCCTGGTGCGGCACGGACTGGCACCGTTCGCGGTCGTGGCGGCGCGGATGACGGGCCGGGACGCCCACGGCACCGGGCCGCCGGAGGGCACTGAAGCCGGGGGCACTGAAGGCGGGGGCACCGCGGCCAGCGGGTATCGGGGCGTGCGGATCAGGCGCGCCACCCAGGCGGACCTCGACACCGTGGTCCGCCTGGGAATGGAAGTGATCCGGTTTGACGCGAACTTTGCTGACGCGGTCGACCGACCCACCACGGTGGCGGCGTTGCGCCAGGAAGCCGGCGGCCTGCTGGACGGCCCCGAGTGCTGGACGTGGCTAGCCGAGCGCGACGGCAGCGTCGTCGGCATGGTGGCAGCCCAGCGGCCAGAAGCGGCGGGCTGGATCGCCCCGATGGTGCGCCAAGACCCCGCCGCCTACCTCATGTTCGGGTTTGTCCTGCCGACCGAGCGCGCCAGCGGCCTCGGGGCCGAGCTGGTCGCGCGGCTGCACCGCGAGATCGAGGCCGCCGGAGTCGCCGTCACGCTGCTGCACTACGAGCAGACCAACCCGCTGTCCGCCCCGTTCTGGAGCCAGCAGGGGTACCGGCCGATCTGGACATCCTGGGAGACCAGGCCGGCCGATACCCTCCGCTGACGCGGCGTGGCTAGTGGCTCCTCTGCGCGTCGCTCTCTATGGGCGTCCGGAAGAACGGCGACTGCAGGATGAACCGGGCGATGAACATCAGGACCAGGCCGAGCCCGACGATGCCGACCAGCGACCAGATCTGCGAAGCGGGCGCGGTCTGCAGCGACTTCACGACGATCCAGCCCAGGAACCCGGCGGCGCCGAGCGGGAGGATCCCGAGGATCACCGCCTCCTTCACGCTGGTGAAGACGCGCCTGCGGTAGTACACGATCGTGGCCAGCGCGGTGAGGATATAGAAGACCGCGAACAGCAGGCCGGTCACGTCGACCACGTCGTTGAACGCGTTCTGCACCGAGGTGGTCAGCAGGTATACCCAGGTGAGGCCGATGATGAGCACGCCGACGATGATGCTGGCCGCGACCGGGGTGGAGAACCGGCGGGACACGTTGGCGAGGAACTCGGGCAGCGTCCGGTAGCTGGCCATCCCGTAGACGATCCGGGCGGTGAGCACGATGCCGGTGCCGGTCGTCGCGATCACCGACAGCGCCAGCGCGAGCGCCATCGCCTTGGCCCAGCCGCCGCCGCCCATGGCCTGCGCGATGTAGACCAGCGCGTCCGCCGAGTTGGCCTGCAGCTTGGCCGGCGAGACCACGCCCTGCAGGCCGACCTCTGACAGCGTGTAGATGATGGCCAGGAAGACCACGGCCAGGATGGCGGCCCGGCCTGGGTTGATGCGCCGGTGCCGTACCTCCTCGTTGACGTACAGCGTTCCGTCCCACCCGGTGTAGATGAACACCGCGATGAGGAAGCCGGCAACGGCGCTGCCCTTGCCGTCAATCCCGGACAGGCTCAACCAGCCCTTGTTGAAGGCGAAGGTGCCGGAATGGTGGCTGAGCACCAGCACCAGGCCGGCGATGGCGAGCCCGACCAGGATCAGGTACTCGACCAGGGCCATGCCTACCTGGGCGCGTGCGGTGATCTTGATGCCGACGACCGCGATGATGAGCATCACGAGGCCGACGGCGGTGCCGATCGCAATGTTCGCCCAGGTGCTCGTCGAGTTGGAGCCGAAGACGGCCAACACCGACGGGCCGAGGACTTCGACACCGCTGACCGTGGCGATGATGTAGGCGGCGATCATCAGCCATCCGGTCAGGAAGCCGAGATAGGGGTTGATCGCCCGGCCGACCCACTCGAACGACGCGCCGCAGTTGGCGTTCCACATGTTCAGCCTGCGGTAGGCGTTCGCGATGACGATCATGGGAATCGCGGTGAGGATGATGATCGGCCCGGTGCCGTACGCGGTCGCAGCGGCCAGCGCGGCAATCGTCAGGCCGACAGATGCGGCCGGGGCGGAGGACGCCATCCCGATGACAGTGTCCTGTGCCACGCCGATTGCATCGGGCTCCAGCCGCGCAGCAGTGGTCGTCCTGGTCCCCGCCGTAGCTTGATCCGTCATAAGTGTTCCTCTCGTGCTGGCCCGCGATCTTCAGACGGTTATGCGGGCAGCGGAAGCTGCTCGTTCAATGGCGTGGAGGCACTCCCGGTCGCGCGGGCCGCGGCGGCTGCGGCCCTGGGTTTTCCGAGATTTTGAATTTCGTTCGGGTGGCCGATGTGCGGCCTCCTGCTCGCGCGTTGGTACGCCATGGAACCCCCACGCGATCAGCAACGTCACCGGTCAGAGCCGCTAAGGCAGAGGCTGCCGCCGAACACTCTCGGCCGGCGAACCCTCACGGGATCATAGCGGCAATTTTCGGCCTGGGCGCTACGTGTTCACCATTTTGTGATAGGTCCTGACGCTGCGGCACAGACTCAGATCGTTCCGGGGCGCAAATCAGAATAATTCAGGCGCACGGCTGTTTGCAGGTCCGCCCGCCGGGCCCGATTTTCCGGCTGTGGCACCGATTTGGTGATCGGCGTCGCATCGGAAGCGGTCGGTGCGGGCCCGCGGCCGGGTTCGAAGAAAATCTAGGAGGATCCGGTGCATATGGGGCTCGCAGCGCAATAACCCGTTGGTTTGCGTCATCACGCTTGCCGGCGCGGCGACTGGCCGGCTCCGGTGCCGATTCGCCCATCCGCGACAAACCCGGCGCCGCGCCGCGTCCCAGCCCGCCACCTAAAAGATCTAGGAGGATCCGCGGCAAATACCGCACGCGAGGCTCCTAGATCATCGGCGAACCCCGCCGCGGATCCGGAAACCGTCCGTCGGCCCGCACCTGACCGCTCCTGATGCGACGCCGGTCACCACATCGCCGCTCGAGCCCGAGAACAGGCCCGCCACCAAGATCAAACCGCCGAGTTAATCATGTACGAGCCCATACCGCACACGATCCTCCTAGATCTTTATGCGTTCCAGCCGGCGTACGCCCGGCCGGCAACGGCGGCACTTTAGTAGTCCCACGACGCGACTTCCATCGCCAAATCCGCGGCAAAGCCCCGCCGCGCGCCGCCCGTGCGGCCGAGCCGCCGCGCCGCTCCTTGAGCCGCCGCTGCCCGGCACCGGGCACTGCGCCGCGAAAATGCCTTTGCGGGGGCCGGGATGATCTCGGGTAGGCTGACCGCATGCAACCGCTCCTCTCGTGACGGGCCGCCCATGGTTCTCATGGGCGTATGACCTCTGATGCCCGTTATGTACTGTTATGGAGCGTTAATCCAGTGATCAGCGCGAACGACGTTGAGCTGCGCGCCGGTGCGCAGCTGCTGCTCACGGGCGCCACGTTTCAGGTGGCTCCCGGCGACAAGATAGGCCTGGTCGGCCGCAACGGCGCGGGCAAAACGACGCTGGCGCGGGTGCTCGCAGGCGAGTCGGCGCCCGCGGCGGGCACGGTCCACAGCGGCGGGTCGGTCGGGTACCTGCCACAGGACACGATGGTCGGTGACCTCGAGGGCCTGGCGGTTGACCGGGTGCTCTCGGCCAGGGGCCTGGATACGCTGCTGGCGGGTCTGCGCGAGGCCGAGATCGACATGGCCGACCCCGATCCGGCCAGGCGTGACGCCGCCGTGCGCAAATATGGCCAGCTCGAGGAGCGGCTTACGGTGCTCGGCGGGTACGCGGCCGAGGCCGAGGCGGCATCGCTGGCCTCGAGCCTGGGGCTGCCGCCGCAGGCGCTCCGGCAGCAGCTGCGAACCCTGTCCGGCGGCCAGCGCCGCCGCGTCGAGCTGGCCCGGATTCTGTTCGGCGGATCGGAGACGCTGCTGCTCGACGAGCCCACGAACCACCTCGACGCCGATTCCGTGACCTGGCTGCGCGATCACCTGCGAGCCTTCCGCGGTGGCCTGGTGGTGATCAGCCACGACACCGCGCTGCTCGAGGCCGTCGTCAACAAGGTCTTCCACCTCGACGCCGATCGCGGCGAGCTCGACATCTACAACCTGGGCTGGAAGGGCTACCTGGAGCAGCGCGAGACCGACGCACGGCGCCGCAGGCGCGAGCGCGTGAACGCGAAGCGCCAGGCGACCGCACTGCAGTCGCAGGCCGACAAGATGCGCGCGAAGGCGACGAAGGCGAAGGCCGCGCAGAACATGCAGCGCCGGGCGGAGCGGCTGCTCTCCAGCGTCAGCGCGGACCGGGCACCGGAGCGGGTGGCCCGGATCAGGTTCCCGGTTCCCGCGCACTGCGGGCGCACCCCGCTGGCCGCCGAGGGCCTGAGCAAGTCGTACGGTTCGGTGGAAGTGTTCACCGACGTGGACATGGCGGTTGACCGCGGAGCGCGGGTCGTGGTCCTCGGCCTGAACGGTGCGGGCAAGACCACGCTGCTCCGGCTGCTGGCCGGGCTCGAGCCACCGGACTCCGGCGAGATCAGGCCCGGGCACGGGCTGCGGCTCGGCTACTACGCGCAAGAGCACGAAACCCTGGACACCGGGCGGACCGTGCTCGAGAACATGCGGTCGGCCGCCCCCGACCTTACCGAGGCCGAGCAGCGCCGGGTCCTCGGATCGTTCCTGTTCTCCGGCGACGAGGTGGCCAAGCCGACCGGCGTGCTGTCCGGCGGGGAGAAGACCAGGCTCGCGCTCGCGCTGCTGGTGGTGTCGGGTGCGAACGTGCTGCTGCTCGACGAGCCGACCAACAACCTGGATCCGGGGAGCCGGGAGGAGATCCTGTCCGCGCTGCGCCGTTTCCAGGGAGCGATCGTTCTGGTCACGCACGACGAAGGCGCGGTTGAGGCCCTCGGGCCGGAACGGGTCGTGTTGCTGCCCGACGGGGTCGAGGACGCCTGGAGCGAGGAGTTCACCGACCTTGTGGCGCTGGCCTGAAATTGGCGCCAGCAAGCGCACGGGACCGCTCTATGCCGGCCGCCAAAAAGAAGAGATCTTTTGAGGGCGTGTGGGTAGCCGATCACGAGTTCTTGCGTGATCATGGCGAGAGACGGTAACGCAGCGGTCACTTCAGTTCACCGGGAGGTACCCGTGACCGAGACCCTCAAGAAAGGCACCCGGGTGACCGGTGCCGACCGTACCAAGCTGGCGGCTGATCTGAAGAAGAGATACAACGCCGGCGAGAGCATCCGCTCCTTGGCCGGCTCGACCGGCAGGTCCTACGGCTTCGTGCACCGGATCCTGACCGAGACCGGGGTATCCCTGCGCGGCCGGGGCGGCGCCACCCGCGGTAAGGCCAAGCGCTGACTGAGCGCCCGGCCCTAGCCCCGCTGTCAATTCTTGAGGCCGCGGCGGCCGGCGCATCCACCGGCCCGCCGCCGCGCCGGTTTCGCCCGTGCCGTGCCGACCGCACCCGGAGCACGCGATGACGGCCACCTCTGCCGAGCTTGCCGCGAGCGGGCTGCAGCTGGACATCGACGACGCGGTCGCCACGATCACGCTGAACAGGCCCGAGCGCCGCAACGCGATGACCCCGCATGTCTGGCGCGGCCTCGCCGCGGTCGGGGCCGGCCTGCCATCGGGGGTCCGCGTGGTTGTGGTGCGGGGCGCCGGGCCATCGTTCTGCTCCGGGATCGACCTGCGCATGTTCTCGGCTGATGGGGTTCCGGGCGAGGAGCCTCCACCCAGCGCCGCCGACCCCGGGTTCGAGTCATGGATCGCCAGCTGCCAGGAGGGCTATCTCTGGCTGCGCGAACCCGGGATCGTGTCGATCGCAGCGGTGCAGGGGCACGCCATCGGCGCGGGATTCCAGCTGGCCCTGGCCTGCGATCTCCGCATCCTGGCCGGCGACGCGAGGCTGTGCATGAAGGAGCCCGCGCTCGGACTGGTCCCCGACCTGACCGGGACCAAGCCGCTCGTCGACATCGTCGGGCTGCCGCGGGCGATCGAGCTGTGCCTCACCGCCCGCACCGTCTCGGCCGAGGAAGCCATCAGGCTGGGCCTTGCCGAGTTGCTGGTTCCAGCCGCCGACCTGGACGCTGCGGTCGCGGATCTGACCGCGGCGCTGCTGGAGATCGACGCCGAGACCGCGCGGGCCACCAAGCGGCTGCTGCTCCAGGCCAGCGCGAACACGCTGGAGCAGCAGGCGGCGGCGGAGCGCAGCGCCCAGGCGGCCCTGCTGCGGGAGCGGCTCGCCCGCTCCTAGACCACCAGTTCGCCCGTAGCTGACGCGGGAAGAACCGCGCCCGCCAGGAGGTTCCCCGCGCTATGTACGCCAGCCAGTGGCAAGCGATGCGCGGGTTTGCCCGAGACCCGTCGGTGACCAAGCAGCGGCTGAAGCCGGGCACGGTCCGCCGGATCGCCGGGTACGCACGGCCGTACCGCTGGGATCTGGCGATCTTCCTCCTGGCTGCCGCGCTGGACGCGGTCATCACCGTGTCGTATCCGGTCATGCTCGGTGTGATCATCGACAAGGGCATCATCCCCAAGCGCACGGACGTCGTGCTGGTCCTCGCGGCCGTGGTCGTCGGCCTGGCGCTGTTCGACGCGGGCCTCAACCTGGCGCAGCGCTACTTCACCGCCAGGGTCGGCGAGGGCCTGATCTACGACCTGCGCACCGAGGTGTTCGGCCACGTGCAGCGGCAGCCAATCGCGTTCTTCACCAGGGCGCAGACCGGCTCGCTGGTCAGCCGGCTGAACAGCGATGTGATCGGCGCCCAGCAGGCGCTCACCTCCACGCTGTCGTCGGTGGTGTCCAGCGTGCTGCAGCTGATCCTGGTGCTCGTCGCCATGTTCTACTACTCCTGGCTGGTCACGGTCATCGCGCTGGTACTGGTGCCGATGTTCCTGATCCCCGCCCGTCTCGTCGGGCGCAGGCTGCAGCGGCTGACCAGGGAGTCGATGCAGCTCGACGCCGTGCTGGGGTCAACGATGACCGAACGGTTCAACGTGGCCGGGGCGATGCTGGTCAAGCTGTTCGGAAAGCCGCGCGCCGAGAGCGAGGTGTTCGCCGGCCGCGCGGCGAAGGTCAGGGACATCGGCGTGGTGCAGACGATGTACGGCAGCGCGCTGTTCATCTCGCTGACCCTGCTGGCGTCGCTGTCCACGGCGGTCGTCTACGGCGTGGGCGGCAAGCTGGTCATCGACGGAGCGTTCCAGGTAGGCGCGCTGGTGGCGATGGCGGGCCTGCTGCAGCGGATGTACGGGCCGATCACCGCGCTGTCCAACGTCCAGATCAACGTGATGACCGCGCTGGTCAGCTTCGACCGGGTGTTCGAGGTGCTGGACCTCAGGCCGCTGATCGAGGACAAGCCGGACGCGGTTCCGCTGGCGGTGACCAGCCAGGAAAACGGGCCGCCCGCTGACATCGTCTTCGACCACGTCTCATTCCGCTACCCGCCCCCGTCCGAGGTATCGCTGGCGTCACTGGAGTCCATCGCGCTCCCGCAGCCCGAACGCACCGACGCGAACCTGGGCGTGCTGCACGACGTCAGCTTCACCGCGCCCGCGAAGGAGCTGACCGCCCTGGTGGGGCCGTCAGGGGCGGGAAAGACGACGATCACGCACCTGGTGTCGCGGCTGTATGACCCCGACGAGGGCGCGGTACGCATCGGCGGCTTCGACCTCCGGGACGTCACCCAGGACTCACTGCACGACGCCGTGGGCGTGGTCACCCAGGACGCGCACCTGTTCCACGACACGATCCGGGCCAACCTGGCCTACGCCAGGCCCGGCGCCACCGAGCAGGAGCTGATCGACGCGTGCCGGGCCGCCCAGATCTGGGACCTGGTCTCGGTGCTGCCCGACGGGCTGGACACGATCGTGGGAGACCGCGGCTACCGGCTGTCCGGCGGTGAGAAGCAGCGGGTCGCCCTGGCCAGGCTGCTGCTGAAGGCGCCTGCCGTGGTGGTGCTCGACGAGGCCACCGCCCACCTGGATTCGGAGTCCGAGGCCGCCGTGCAGCGGGCGCTGAAGACCGCGCTGTCCGGGCGCACCTCGCTGGTCATCGCGCACCGGCTGTCCACGATCCGCGAAGCCGACCAGATCCTCGTCATCGACGAGGGGCAGGTCCGCGAGCGCGGCAGGCACGAGGACCTGCTGGCCGCGGGGGGCCTGTACGCCGAGCTGTACCGCACCCAGTTCGCCAGCCAGGAGTCCGCCGCGCTGGCCTGACGCGCAATCCGGGATCCATGCCGCGATCGGACACTATTGTGCTGCTGTGCAGAGCCGCCTTCCCAACCTTCGCTATGGCGACCTCGACCCCGATGGCCAGGCGCTCTGGGACGGCGTGATCGCCTCGCGAGGCGACGACCTGGTCGGCCCCGAGGGCGGCCTGATCGGCCCGTTCAACGCGTTCGTCCATGCCCCTGGCGTCGGCCGGCGGCTGAGCTCACTCGGGCGGGTCCTGCGGTTCGAGACCTCGATCGAGCGCAGCCTCGCCGAGGTGGCGATCATCACCGTGGGCGCCCGGTGGAAGGCCGAGTTCGAGTGGTGGGCGCACGCCCGCATGGCCCGCGAGCACGGCGTGCCCGGCGCGGTGGTGGACGCGATCGGCCGGGGCGAGGATCCCCCGTTCGAGGCCGATGACCAGCGAGTGGTCTACACGGTGGCCCGGCAGGTCACCGCCGACGGCCAGCTCGACCAGGAGGCCTTCGCCGCGGCCCAGCGCCTGCTCGGGGATGCCGGCCTGGTCGAGCTCGTCTCGTTGTGCGGGTACTACACCCTGGTGTCGTTCCTGCTGAACGCCTTCACCGTGCCGCTGCCGCCGGGCGCGGCGGCCACCTGGGACGACCGGCTGTCCGGCCAGGCCGCGCAGGGTCAGCCGCCGTAGCCAACCCGGCGCAGGTCGATGCCTGCCACCTGCTCGACGTCGGTAACCTGCTGTGCGGTCAGCGTGCGACGCCAGCCGCCCGACTGGACGGCCATGGGGCCGGCGCGTCCGCGCGCCCGCACCCCGATCGCGGCCAGGTCGGCGTCGATGAACCCGGACACCGCGCGCGTCGCGACCGCTGGCTGCCGGATAACCTGCTCGTAGCGGAGCGTGGTCAGCTGCTCCGGGGGCATGCTGCTGCGCAGCCTGGCCATCGTCCTGACCGATCCCCGCCAGCGCATCGCGCACTTCCCGGCGAGCGACAGGCCCGGCCAGGCGGCCAGGTCCGACGCGGTCTCGATGCCGAAGAACGGATTGGGGAACTCGCTGTCCACGTTGGCCACGCCGGGCTTGAACCAGGCCAGGGACTCGGCGTCGGCGAGCATCGCGGCCACCACGTCCCTGCCATCCCTGATGATCTGCACGATCCGCGCGTCCGGGAAGGCGTCGACGAGCCCCTCGGCGCAGTACATAAGGTCCGGGCTCGCGTCGCCGTACCTGCGGATGTCCCGCTCGGCGATGCAGGTTCCGGTGCCGTTCAGCTCGCTCGCGTCCCGGCAGGCCTGGGAGCAGGCCATGCAGCCGTGCGGGGTGACCTGCCAGGCCTGCGCGAAGGCGTCGCGCAGCACGGTCGCCGCCGCCTCACCGCGGCCGCGCTGGATGGACGGGCTGCGTGCGAACGCGTAGACCACGCTCATCACGCTCCGCTGGCCGACGGTGACGTGGAATCCCTGGGAGTGCTTCAGGGCGCGCGCCAGGAGGTCCGCTCCCGAGTGCGGAGCGCCGATGACGAAGACCGGCTGGCGGACCTTGCGGCCGTTGACGACCAGGATGTGCGGACGCGGTGCCATGACTAAGCCACCAGTGTGGCATCAACCGCCCTGTGATGTCCGTTTGGCGGCGCGCCGCGTGTGGTGGCGGGCGTGCTGCTCCAGATTGAGCGCGGACTGGATCAGCGGCATGTGGCTGAACGCCTGCGGAAAGTTGCCGACCTGCCGGTTGTAGCGCGGGTCGTACTCCTCGCTAAGCAGACCGACGTCGTTGCGCATGGCCAGCAGCCGGTCGAACAGCTCAGCCGCGTCGTCATCCCGGCCGATCAACTGCAGCGCGTTCACCAGCCAGAAGCTGCAGGCGAGGAACGCGCCCTCGGAGCCGGTGAGGCCGTCGACGTTGTCGCCCTGAACGGTCGGCTGGGTGTACCTGAGCACCAGGCCCCCGCTGGTGAGCTGCTTCTGGATGGTCTCCACCGTGGACACCACCCGCGGGTCGTCCGGCGGCAGGAACCCGACCTCGGGGATCAGCAGCACCGCCGCGTCCAGCTCGGTGCTGCCGTAGTACTGGGTGAAGGTGCCGCGCTTGGCGTCGTAGCCCTTGTCGCACACCTCGGCGTGGATCTGGTCGCGGATCTCGCGCCATCGGGCCTCGGAGCCGGGCTTGCCCAGTTCGGCCACCCGGACCGCCCGGTCGAAGGCGACCCAGGCCATCACCTTGGAGTGCACGAAGTGCCGCCGGGGCCCCCGGACCTCCCAGATACCCTCGTCGGGCTGGTTCCAGTTCTTCTCCAGGAACCGGAGCAGGGCCCGCACCAGGCTCCAGGTGTGGCCGTCGAAGGACAGCCCGGCCTCGCTGCCGAGCGTGATCGCGTCGATCACCTCGCCGTACACATCGAGCTGCAGCTGGCTGACGGCCGCGTTGCCGATCCGCACCGGCGCCGAGTTCTCGTAGCCGGGCAGCCATTCCGCCTGCCACTCCTCGAGCCGACGTTCGCCGGCCACGCCGTACATGATCTGCACATCCCGCGGATCCCCGGCGATCGTGCGGCCGAGCCACTCCCGCCAGGCGGACGCCTCGGCGGTGTAGCCGGTGCGCAGCAGCGCCTCCAGGGTGATCGTGGCGTCGCGCAGCCAGCAGTACCGGTAATCCCAGTTCCGCACCCCGCCGATGTCCTCGGGCAGCGACGTCGTCGGCGCGGCGACGATCCCGCCGGTCGGCGCGTAGGTGAGCGCCTTGAGCGTGATCAGGGACCGGACCACGGCGTCCCGGTACTGCCCCTGGTAGCTGCACTTGGCGGCCCACTCGGCCCAGAACTTCCTGGTCGCGGTCAGCGCCTCGAACGCGTCGACCTCGGCGGGCGCGCCGAGGTGCGACGGCGTCCAGGAGAAGACGAACGGGACCCGCTCGCCGGCCCGCACCGTGAAGCTGCCCTCGTGCGCCAGGTCGTGGCCGACGAGCTTGACCGGCGTGCGAAGCCAGACGGAGTCGGGCCCGGCGATCGCCACGATCGCGTGATCGATGCGGCGCACCCACGGCAGCACCTTGCCGTAGTCGAAGCGCAGCCGCCACACGCACTCCATCTCGACGGCGCCCTGCACGCCCTCCACGATCCGGACCAGGACGGGCGGCTGGTCGTCGCGCGGCGGCATGAAGTCGATCAGCCGGACGGTGCCGCCGACCGTCTGCCATTCGGTCTCCAGGATCAGGGTGGAGTCCTGATACCGCCGGGTGACCTCGCCTCGGCGCGACGGCGGGCCCTCCGCCGCGACCGGGCTGATCCGCCACTGGCCGTTGCCGGCGTCGCCGAGCAAGGCGGCCAGGCAGGCAGCTGAGTCGAACCGGGGAACGCACAGCCAGTCGATCGAGCCATCGCGGCTCACCAGGGCCGCGGTGTGCATATCCCCGATCAGCGCATAGTCCTCGATGAGCGCGGCCATGATCCCCTCCACTACGGTGGACGCCGACGTGCCCGGCCGGAAAACGACGGTATCCGGGGGCGCACTAAGCTGACAGGCGTGCCAGAGTCTAGCCGGGCGGTTCGTCACGCTCTCGCTGCCACGGGGATCGTGGCACTGTCCGCTGGCATGGTCGCCGGCCTGGCTGGCTGCTCGAAGTTCGATGCCGCGCTGGGCCAGCAGTGGGTGACGGTGGACTTCCAGCCGAGCACGTCGGTTGCGACCATGCTCAAGGTGCGCGCGGCCTGCTCCCACATCCCGAACGTGGTGCCCGAGGCGCTGCCCCGCAAGAAGAACACGATCACCATGAACGGCGCCGTGGCCTATCAGACAGACAACGCCAGCGACGCCAACCTGGCACAGCTGCAGCAGTGCCTGCAGCGGTTCCCGTCCGTGCAGGGAATGGATCCCGAAGACTCCGGCGACTCCGGCAGCTAGCGCCGGCCGCGGCCAAGAAACTCCCCGAGCATGTCCGCAAGGTGACCCGAGTGTGTCCGGAAGATGAACGTGATATAAAGGGTTGCCCACTAAATCGATAATTTTGATCGAAAAGAACGAAGAGAGCTAAGGAGAGCGGGCGACGATGAGAAGAGCGCTTATCGCCGCGGGGGTCGGCGCCACGATCTTGCTGGCGGCCGGGTGCGGGTCATCCAGCTCCACAAACCCCTCGACCTCGTCGAAAAACTCGGGCAGTTCGTCGGCACCCGTTACGCTCCGGCTCGGGTTTCTGGAGAACATCACTCACGCCAGCGCACTGGTCGGGATCAAGGAAGGCTTTTTCACCAAGAACCTCGGCAAGAACGTGACGCTGAAGCTGTACCCGTTTAGCACCGGCACCGAGGAAGCAACGGCGCTGCTGGCGGGCCAGCTGGACGCGGCCTACGTGGGCCCGAATCCGGCCATCAAGGCCTGGCAGACCTCCGGCGGCAAGCTGATCAGGGTAATCTCCGGTGCGGCGTCCGGCGGCGCCGAGCTCGTGGTGAAGAAGAGCATCACCACGGCATCACAGCTCAAGGGCCAGAAGCTGGCGTCTCCGTCACTCGGCAACACCCAGGACGTGTCGCTGCGCTACTGGCTGAAGCGGCAGGGCCTGACCACGACGCCGACCGGCGGTGGCGACGTGCCGATTACCCCGATCACGCCCAACTCGGACGCGGTGCTCGCGTTCGAGTCTGGATCGATCGCAGGCGGCTGGGAGCCGGCGCCGTACGACGCCGAGATGCTGGCAGACGGCGGCCACGTGCTGGTCAATGAGGCCAGCCTGTGGCCGAACGGGCAGTTCGTCACCACCGAGCTGGTGGCGACCCAGTCGTTCATCTCGGCGCACCCGACCGTCATCGACGGGCTGCTCAAGGGCCAGATCGAAGCGAACAGCTTCATCAACAGCGACAAGTCGACCGCGGAGACCGCCGCCAACGCCGAGCTCGCTGCGATCAGTGGCAAGTCGCTCAAGACGAGCATCCTGTCCGCGTCGTTTGCACAGGTCACGTTCACCAACGACCCGATCGCGTCGTCGCTCATCACCGACGCACAGCACGCGGTCGACCTTGGCCTGCTCAAGCCGGTGTCCGACCTGAGCGGGATCTATGACCTCGGGCCGCTCAACACGCTGCTGGCCGCTGACGGCCAGTCCCAGGTCAGCTCGTGAGCATCGGCAACCGCCAAGCGGCAGCCCCCGGGACGCCCCCGGGGGCTGCCGCGATTGGCGGCACGGGCGCCGGGCCCCCCGAGTCCAGCGAGCGCCAGGCGGCGGTCACGCTGACCGGCGTCTCCAAGCGTTACGGAACCGGGCCGCGCAGCGTACTCGCCCTGGACCAGGTGTCGCTCACCGTGGACCGGGGCGAGTTTGTCTGCCTGATCGGCGCCTCTGGCTGCGGCAAGAGCACGCTGCTGTCCCTCGTCGCCGGGCTGGACTCGGCCACCTCCGGTCAGGTGACCGTCGGCGGCCGGGTGGCGATGATGTTTCAGGAGCCAGGGCTGTTTCCCTGGCTTACGGCCGCGAGCAACGTCGAGCTTGCGCTCCGGGCCAGGAACGTCCCCCGGGCGGACCGGCGGCGCCGCACCGCTGAACTGCTGAAGCTGGTGCAGCTCGACGGGTTCGGCGGCAAACGGCCACACGAGCTGTCCGGCGGCATGCGGCAGCGCGTCGCACTGGCCAGGGCCCTGGCACAGGATGCCGACGTGCTGCTGATGGACGAGCCGTTCGGCGCGCTCGACGCGATGACCCGGGACCTCCTGCACGACGAGCTCGACCGGATCTGCGCCGAGCAGACCCTCACGGTCCTGTTCGTGACCCATAACGTCCGCGAGGCCGTCCGGCTCGGCGACCGGGTCGTCGTGCTGAGCAGCCGACCCGGCCGGGTCATCGAGGAGTACCAGGTGCCCGGCGACTGGTCGCGAGGGATCGACTCGCCGCAGACCGCGAAGCTGGCGGGCACCATCACCGAGCGGCTGCGCGAGGAGATGAGCCGGCATGGCAACTGACCAGGCGCTGCAGGGTCTTGACCAGCTCGAGCTCAAGCCTGCACAGCCTGCGGCCGACCCCGGCCGGATCGCCCGGAGGACCTGGGCCGCGGCATGGCCGAAGCTACTGGCGATAGCCCTGGTTCTGGCCATCTGGGAGCTGATCACCCTCACCGGATGGAAGCACTACGTCCTCAAGGGACCGGGCCCGGTGCTCTCGAACTTGTGGAGCCAGCTGGTACACGGCCAGCTCTGGGGCATCATCGGGACCACGCTGCAAACGGCCGTCGTCGGCTATGCCGTGGCGCTGGTCGTTGGCTCGGTCATCGGGATCCTCGTCGCGCGTATCCCGCCGCTGCGGGCGGCCGTCGGCTCGATCATCACCGGCCTGATGACGATGCCGTCGGTCGTCTGGGTACCGTTCGCGATCGTCATCTTCGGCGAGAGCTACCAGGCGATCCTGTTCGTGGTCATCCTCGGCGCCGCGCCGTCGATCGCCAACGGGCTGATCACAGGCGTGGACTACACCCCGCCGCTGCTGCTGCGCGCGGGCAAGACCATGGGCCTGCGGGGCTTCGCGCTCTACCGGTACCTGATCCTGCCCGCCTCGCTGCCCGCGTTCGTGGCCGGAATGAAGCAGGGCTGGGCCTTCGCCTGGCGGAGCCTGATGGCTGGCGAGATCGTCGTGCAGATCGTCGGCCAGTTCTCGATCGGCCAGGCGCTCAGCGTGGACCAGCAGAACCTCGACTTCACCAGCGTGGCATCGATCATGATCGTGATCCTGATCATCGGGATTGTCGTGGACACGCTGTTCACCAAGGCCGATCTCGCGATCCGCCGGCGACGCGGCCTGCTCGACGCCGCGGCGTCCTGATCGGGGCAGACCGGCTCGCCGGACAGGACATGCCGCGAGCACTCGGCACGTCCCTGGCTGGCTTAGCCGCCCTCAGATCGGCGGCGCAATCCAGTTTTTCTATCTGCCATCTAGATATTTACTCCGCCCGTTACCCACAATTCAACGTTTGTTAACTTTCACCTCCTAGAAAAGGGACCGGTCAGCCGCCAGATCGCCGGCTGGCGACTACCGAAGGTCAGGGCGGGGCGGGAGTATGTCAACACAGGCTGATCCAGCTCAGCCCGGCGACGCGAGTGGTGTCCCGGAGAGCCGGCCTGTCGTTCCCATCGCGACCCGGGACCTGACGCTCAGCTTCGGCCAGCGAGCGACCTTCTCTGGCATCGGCACCGACGCGCGCTGCGGCGCGTCGCCGCCTTCACCGGGCCGGCAGGCTCAGGCAAGACCACCCTCCGGCTGACAGACCACCCGTGCGGGAGGACAGCATCCACCCCGCACGGGCGCAAGACCGCAATGGCGGGGACCTATCGCGCCGGCGGACCACAGTCGCACGCATCCGCGTGCGAGTCGTGTAGCGCACGCCTCGGCGTGCACGAATTAAGGAGTATTCCCAGGTGGCGAACAAAACCCGCTTGGCGTTCGTAGCGGCCGCCGTCATTCCGCTCGCCGTGCTGGCGGCAGCGTGCAGCTCCAGCTCATCCAGCCCATCCTCATCGACGTCGCCTTCGGCGGCGGCGAACTCCGCAGCTGGCAAGACGATCACCGAGACCGGCAGCACGCTGCTGTTCCCGCTGTTCGGCGACTGGCAGACGGCCTACTCCGAGATCAACCCGAGCGTCACCATCACCTCGGGCGCCACCGGCTCAGGCACGGGCATCGCCGACGCGGCCACTGGCCTGGTGAACATCGGAGCCTCCGACGAATCCGTGCCCAGCAGCGATCTCGCCAGGTACCCCGGCCTGCTGAATATCCCGCTCACCGTGGCGGCGGTCGACGTCAACTACAACGTCACTGGTGTCACGAAGCCGCTCGACCTGAACGGCACCGTGCTGGCCGAGATCTATACCGGCAAGATCACGACGTGGAACGACCCGGCGATCGCAAAGCTCAACCCCGGCGTGTCGCTGCCGGCCGAGAAGATCGTCACGCTGCACCGCGCAGACAGCTCCGGCCAATCGTTCCTGTTCACCTCCTACCTCAACGCCCAGGACCCGAGCGCGTGGCCGTCGTCCGACATCGGCACGACCATCACCTGGCCGACGGCACCCGGCTCACTGTCCGAGACCGGCCAGGGCGGCATGCTGTCGGCCTGCGAAACGACCAAGGGCTGCATCGCCTACATCGGCATCAGCGAGCTGAGCAAGGCCACCAAGGCGGGTCTGGGCACCGCTTCGCTGGCCAACAAGTCGGGCAGCTACGAGGCGCCGACGAACTCAACGATCGACAGCGCGCTGTCCAGCTTCCCGGCCGCTCCTGCGAGTGGGGCCGAGACGCTGCTCGACAGCGGTTCCGGCTACCCGATCATCAACTACGAGTACGCGATCGTGCAGAAGACCCAGCCGAGCGCGGCCGAGGCCGCGGTGATCAAGAAGTTCCTGGCCTGGGTGATCGACACGGGTGACACCAGCACCTACCTCTCGGCATACGGCTCCGTGCCACTGCCCTCGGCGACCGAGACGGTGGCGACGAACCTCGTCAACTCGATCAAGGGGTGATCGCTAACAGCCTCGGTAACGGCCCGCGGCCGGGCGGGGGCGGGCACCCAGCCCCCCGCCCGGCCCGGCCGCTTAATGCCGCGCGCTTCGTGGTGGCCGCGGGTTACGATCGGAGTATGAGCGCGGTGACGCGGCGATTCAGCAGCCTCCCGGCCCACCATGGGCTGTCGGGAGGTGTCGGCACGCCGTAGCGGGTGACTCCGATCCGATGGCTGGAGCCGGGAGGCGTTCCCCAGCCAGCCATCGAACGCGAGGAGTCCTCAAATGCCCGCCCTGCTCAGCACCGCGCAGCTTGCGCGCGATCTTGCGATCACCGACCTTTCCGATCCGGCCGAAGGCCCGCACGCCATCCAGCACCTCGTCGACCTGGCCGTCGCGGCGCTGACCGGGGCGTGGGGCTGTGAAGCCCGCTGGTGCCGCGGCCCCAGGATCGTGACCATTGCCGACAACTACGACCACCTCGGCTACCAGCCGGCGGCCGTGACCCGCGAGACTAGGTACACCCGCTACGTCGACGACCGGCAGGTGCTGCGCAGCCACAGCTCCGCGATGGTGCCGCCCGCACTGCGCCGACTGGCCGCCGGCCCGCCGGACGACGTGCTGCTGGTGTGCCCGGGGATCGTGTACCGGCGCGACGCCATCGACTGGCAGCACTCACCGGCGCCGCACCAGCTTGACCTGTGGCGGATCAGCCGCAGGCCGCTCGGCGCGGCCGCCATGAACGAGATGATCGCCGTCCTGCTCGGCGCGCTGGCCCCCGGCCGCCGGTCCCGGGAGCAGCGCCGCAGCCATCCGTACACCACCGCGGGGCGGCAGGTCGACGTGGCGCACTCCGGCGGCTGGGTGGAGGTGTGGGAGTGCGGCCTGGCCGGCCCTGGCGTCCTCGCCGGGGCGGGCCTGGGCGGCCACACCGGCCTGGCGCTCGGCATGGGCCTGGACCGGCTGCTGATGCTGCGCAAGGGAATCCCGGACATCCGGCTGCTCCGCTCGGCCGACCCGCGGGTGGCCAGCCAGATGCTGGACCTGGCGCCCTACCGGCCGGTGTCGGCGATGCCGGCGATCCGCAGGGACCTGTCCGTGGCCGTGGACGCGGCAACCGACGACGAGATCCTCGGGGACCAGATCCGGGAGGCGCTCGGCTGCGACGCCGACGCCGTGGAGGACGTGGCGATCCTGTCCTCGACCGCGTGCGAGGACCTGCCCGAGGCGGCGGCCGCCCGGCTCGGGGCCCGCCCCGGGCAGCGCAACCTGCTGGTGCGAGTCGTGCTCCGGCACCTGGAGCGGACCCTGACCGACGCCGAGGCCAACTCGCTGCGGGACCGTATCTACGCGGCGATCCATGAGGGATCCCGCCACCAGTGGGCCGCGGCGCAGCACCCGCGCGCTCGGGCAGCCGCCGGCGCCCGGGGCAGACCGTAGGATCGAAGCATGTCCAACACCGCCGGTATCGTGCTGGCCGGCGGCCGGTCATCTCGGATGGGCACGCCCAAGGCGGCCCTGGAGTGGCACGGCTCGACGCTGCTGCGCCGGACCGCCGGCATCCTGGCGCGGGTGTCCGACGGGCCGGTCGTCGTGGTCCGGGCCCCGGGCCAGCAGCTTCCCGCGCTGCCGTCGGCGGTCGAGGTTGTTGACGACCCGCGCGAGGGGCTGGGCCCGGTGCAGGGCCTGGCCGCGGGCCTGGCGGCCGTGGCGGGCCGGGCCGAGATCGCGTTCGTCTGCTCGACCGACCTGCCGTTCCTGCACCCGGCGTTCGCGCGGCGGGTGCTGCGGGCGGCCGCCGACGGGGCCGACG
>JASHOI010000538.1 GCA_030041195.1 Streptosporangiaceae bacterium
CCCCCGCTACTTCCTCCGCACTTGTCCCTACAGCGTGCCTCACCTCACCGTCTCAAGCACGATTATCTGGCGAGTCGGCAGAATCGTGAGCGGCGGCCGGCCCCTGGTCGAGCAGCACGCCAAGGCCCGCTTCGTCCAGCACCGGGACGCCCAGCGCGAGCGCCCGCTCGTACTTGGAGCCCGGGCTCTCCCCCGCCACCACGAAATCGGTCTTCTTCGACACCGAACCGGACACCTTCCCGCCCCGGCTGGTGATCGCCTCGGCGGCCTCGTCCCTGGTGAGCCCGGCCAGCGTGCCGGTGATAACCACGGTAACCCCGGCCAGCGGCCCGCCGGCTGCCGACTCGCCCACCACCGGGGCAGGCGGTACGAACCCCTGCTGCGCCAGTGCCACACCGGCCGCGCGCCACTTGTCCACGATCGCGGCGTGCCAGTCCACCGTGAACCAGTCGCGCACCGAGGCGGCGATCGTCGGGCCGACGTCCTCGACCTCGACAAGCTGCTCGGGCGATGCCCCCGCGATCGCGTCGACCGACCCGAAGTTCGCGGCCAGGGCGCGGGCCGCGGTCGGCCCCACGTGCCGGATCGACAGCGCGACCAGGATCCGCCACAGCGGCCGCTGCCTGGCCTCCTCCAGGTTGGCCAGCAGCTTGACCGCGTTCACCGTCAGCCCGCCCTGCTTGTTGACGAAGAACGGGGAGCTCGCCAGATCCCCTTCGGTCAGCGCGAACACGTCGCCCTCGTCGGCCACGAGGCCGCTGTCGAGCAGCGCCATGGCCGCCTCGTAGCCGAGCACCTCGATGTCCAGCGCGCCGCGGCCGGCCAGGTGGAACAGGCGCTCACGCAGCTGGGCAGGGCAGGACCTGGCGTTCGGGCACCGCCAGTCCACGCTCGCCTTACCCCCGCCCCCTGTCTTTGCCCCACCCTCCCCATCCCCGCGAACCAGCACCGTGCCGCACTCCGGGCACACCGTGGGGAACTCGAACGCGCGCTCCGAGCCGGAGCGCAGGTCCACGACCGGCGCGACCACCTCGGGAATCACGTCGCCGGCCTTGCGCAGCACCACCATGTCGCCGATCAGCACGCCCTTGCGGCCCACCTCGTCGGCGTTGTGCAGCGTGGCCCGGTCCACCGTGGAGCCGCTGACCTTGACGGGGTCCATCACCGCGAACGGGGTGACCCTCCCGGTCCGCCCGACGTTGACCCGGATATCGAGCAGCCGGGTGGTCACCTCCTCGGGCGGGTACTTGTAGGCGATCGCCCAGCGCGGCGCCCGGCTGGTGGCGCCCAGCGCTCGCTGTATCTCCAGCCGGTCGAGCTTGATCACCACCCCGTCGATCTCGTACGGCGGGTCGTGCCGGTGCTCGGCGTAGTAGCCGATGTACTCCCGCACCCCGTCCAGGTCGTCGACGACCTTATACACGTCGCTGACCGGCAGCCCCCACGCGCGCAGCTGCTCGTACCAGCCCGACTGCGTCGTCGGCGCGGTGCCGGCCACCGCTTCGTCCCCGGGCGCCGGCATGCCGCTTTCCGCGCCCCCGCCCGGCACCGCGAGCCCGTGCACGATCATGCTGAGCGGCCGGGTCGCGGTGACCCTCGGGTCCTTCTGCCGCAGCGATCCAGCCGCCGTATTCCGCGGGTTCACGTACAGCGGCTTGCCCGCATCGGCCTGCCGCTCGTTCAGCTGGTGGAACGCCTCGACCGGCAGGAACACCTCGCCGCGCACCTCGAGCACCCCGGGCCAGCCCGACCCGGCCAGCCGGGCCGGGGCCGCGGCGATCGTGCGGATGTTCGGCGTGACGTCCTCGCCGGTCACTCCGTCGCCCCGGGTCGCCGCGCGGACCAGGACCCCGTCCCGGTACACCAGGGCCACCGCCAGGCCGTCGATCTTCAGCTCGCACAGGTAAGGGCCCACCGCGTTGTCGGGGCCGGCCAGCCGCTCGGTCCGCGCGGCCCACGCGTCCAGCTCCTCGGCCGAGAACGCGTTGTCCAGGCTGAGCAGCCGCTCCAGGTGCTCCACCGGGGCGAAGTCGGTGGAGATCACGTCGCCGACCCGCTGGGTCGGCGAGTCGGGCGTGCGCAGGTCCGGGTACCGCTCCTCGAGCTCGACCAGCTCGCGGTAGAGCGCGTCGTACTCGGCGTCGGAGATCACCGGCGCGTCGAGCACGTGGTAACGGTGCAGGTGCTCGGTGATCTCAACGGCCAGCGCCGCGTGCCGCTGCCTGCCGGCGGTGTCCGCCGTCGCTGGCTCGCTCATGCGGCACCCTCCTCGATCAGCTCGGGCAGCAGCCGCGCCGCCTCCGTGCACCGGGCCAGCGTCGCCCTGGCGGTGGCCGGCGACGCCGCCGCCAGCCCGCAGGCCGGCGTGAGCACCACCTGCCGGTCCAGGCCGGCGGCGGGGATCCCCATCCGGTGCCACAGGCCGAGCACGTCCGCGCCAGGGTCCCTGGGCGAACCCCGAGTGGGTGAGGCGTCCCGCTGCGGGCTCTGAATCACACCGGCGAAGATCCCGAGGCCCGCCTCGACGAGCTCGGCCAGGTTGTCCTCGTCCTCGCGCCGCAATAGGCCCATGTCAAACGCCGCAGCCTGCGCCCCCGCCTCCCTGAGCAGAGCGAACGGGACGCCGGTCGCGCAGCAGTGCACGAGCCGGAACGCGGTCGTGGCGGCCAGTACGGTGTGCAGGCCGTCTCGGGTCACGGTCCGGTCCACGGCACCCACCCGGTTCAGCCCGCTCGCCGTCGGAACCGAGCCGGCCAGAACGGAGGGCAGCGCGGGCTCGTCCAGCTGCAGCAGCACCGTGGCGCCGGGGAGCCGGCCGCGGACCTCGGCGACGTGCGCCGCCACCCCCTCGGCCAGCGAGGCGATCAGGTCGGCCACCGCGCCGGGGTCGGCGAGCGCCGGATTCTGGCTGTGGGTCAGCTCGATCGTGGCCGCCAGCGTCCACGGGCCGCAGACACCGACCTTGAACGGCCCGGCCCAGTCCGCGGCCGCCTCCTGCACCGCGTCCAGGTCGGCGGCCAGCAGGCCGGCGGCGCGGCGCTGATCGCGGCCCGG
>JASHOI010000057.1 GCA_030041195.1 Streptosporangiaceae bacterium
CTGGCGGCCGGGGGCGAGACCGGCAGCGACACGCCGGCCCCTGCTGTTGCGGATGCCGGAAGCGGCTGCACCCGGCCGGCGGCTGTCGCCGCCCCGTGCGGCGCTGCTGCCAGCAGGACAGCCGCTGCCGTCGCCGCAGCGGTGGTGAGGCTCCGCCGGGGCATGGCCTCAGCGTATCGCCGCGGCCAGCCGGCGCCCCCGCCGTACGAACGGCGCCCGGCTGCTCAAGTCAGCAGGATCGGGTTGCTGAGCGCGGCCATGTGCCCGTCGGGGTGACGCACTTCGATGCGAACGAACTGTGACTCCCCGGCGCTGGTACGCCATTCCACAGCGCCTCGTCCGCTGCCGGGCAGCGCCGTCCGGTACACCGCGCCCTGGTCGGTGTGGAAGCTGACCGCACCCGATGGCACACCCCGCGCGTTTGCTTTCACGATGGCCGGCTCGCCGCAGGTGGCCAGCCGCTCACCGATCCCGGCGCTACGGTCGCCGGCGGCAGCCTGGAGAGACAGGTCGACCGTTGCCGATTCGGCGATCCAGCTCCGGCCAGCGCGGATGCCGTCGAGGACCGCGCCGCTGCTCAGCTCCTCGGCCAGGACGACGGTGTGCGGAACGCCGATCTGGTCTTGCAGATGAGTGTCGCTGTTCCCCAGCGCCGGCCGCCATCGTCCATCCCGGACGCCGGCAGCCAGGCCGCGACCCCATTCGGCCAGTGCGGCCTCATTGTCGGCATTCCATGGCAAGTCTGAAGCCCACCGCCCGTTCCACACCTCCACCACATCAAACCCCCGGTACGGGTACCGGAACCTGCCCGAGGGCTGCGGCGCGTGCGGATGCGCCGCCACGCAGAGTCCGCCAGCCTGATGTACCTGGTCAAGATGCCGGCCAATGACGTCGTCCCGGACCCCGTACCGCCAGTCGACCAGCTGTCCGGGCTGGATGCCGAGCGCGAGCCAGTGCCCGGTTGCGGTGGTGACCTCCTCCCCCAGGATCACCAGGAGGTCATCACCGGCGTGCTCACGCCACGCACCGTGCGCGTCAGCCGTGTTGTGGTCCGTGGTCGCGATGAAATCCAGGCCAGCCGCCCGCGCACCGGCGGCGAGTTGCCCCGGCGTCAGCTTGCCATCCGAGTACACCGAATGCACGTGGCAGTCACCGCGGTACCAGCCACGTCCCCGGGCGGCCACGCGCGTCGGCGGGAACTGGTCGCTGGCCGCTGTCATGCCGACCAGCAGACCACCCGCCCCTGCCACGAGCAACCGGATTCCACGGCAAGCGACGGCTCTCCGTGGGAAGCGCAGGACATGCTCAGGAGAGCAGCACTTCGACCCGAATGGAGGGGTAGCGGGCGGGCGCCTTGCGGTCGAGGGTTATCAGCGTGGCGTCGCCAGCCTGGGCGAAAGCTGCCAGGTAGTCATCGGTCCACAGCTTGTGGTTCTTGTCGGCACGCGCAGAGATCGCACGCCAGACCGCATCCAGTTCGGCCGGCTCATCTGCCCATAGAACGCGCTCGTCAGCCCAGAGCCGATCGTAGATTCGCCATGCGTCGCTGCGGTCGATGGCGTCGTCGCCCATGATGGCGGGGTTGGAGAGCAGCCGGAGCAGCCCCATCTGCGTAACCCGGCTAGCCAACCGAGGTCAGCTCCTCGCGTGGACGGTCACGGTGTAGTCAGCCGGAATCGACACTGTGATGTTGTGGTCGCCATCTATGGTGATGATGGCGTCCCCGAGAACGGCCCGGCGGCCAGATGGGGTCTCGGTGACTGGCGCGTCCCCCTCGGCGACCTCGGACAGCGTGATGGTCTTGACGGGCCATGCCTCCCCTTGCTTCCAGGTCACGGGGGAATCTGCGCCGACCTGGCTGGCAAAGCGGGCAGAGGGGACTCCGTTGAAGCGGATCCGCTTGTTCGTGTAGCCAGGCACCCAGTCCCACGTCTTCCCGTTCTCGTCGGGGACAACGTCGAAGGCCGCGGGTGTCTTGCCCCGGAGATGAGGAAACACCGCTCCGATGCGGTCCGGGTCGAAGTCCATCTTGGTCGAGCCACCCCGGTAGGGGGACCAGTCGCCCAGCACGACATCGGCGGCGACCGACGGGTCCGCGAGGAGCTCATGGCCCCGCTGGGCAACGTTGACGATGAGGGCAAGGTCCCGCGGTGGGACGGAATCAGTCATTGGCGTCTCCTTCCTGACTTCTTGAGACACATCATATAGCTACTCTTCGAAGAGTAGTTAAGAGTATATCTGAGGACGTGGCCCTCGGGGGCCCGGGTGGCAGCGATGAGCCAGTCGGTGAGTGCGCGGCGCTCGGCGCGCTCGGCATCCAGGAAGACGGCCATGGCGAGATAGACCAGGTCAGGCCTACCGCGCCGAGGACCTCCAGGACGGCGATGGCCTTGAGGGCGCCGGGGCTGAAGTCCTCGATCCACCCCGAACCCGGAAAGGTGGCCAGCACCCCCGCGACGATCCACAGGGCGACGTTCATCATCTGCTCCTTGGTCGAGGTAGCGCGTTCGCTTCCTGAGACAAGGCAGCAGCCACGCCCGTGACACTTCACCCCGGAGGGCGTCGCGGCAGCCACTGGAGATCGTGCAGCCGCGGGACGGGCTTGTCGGCAGAGCGGTGGTCATGATGCCGCGCATCGAGATCAACCGCGGACGGGTCGACGGCGAGATGGTCAAACAGTGCGCTCAGCGCCTCGCGTGGCCTGTCACGGAGCACCTCGGTCGCGATCACGAGCACCTGGCTGCGGTCGAAGTGACCGAGAAAGGTCCCGAGCTGGAAGCCGTACCGGCTTGGCCAGAGATAACACTCTCCGATCGCGGTGGCCCCGCCGGCGCCGTCGAAGAGAGATTCATACCAGCCACGCCCGCGAGACCAGTTGTGCTCGTCTATGAGGAAGTTCGGCTCGCCGAACACCCCGCCGCGCGCAAGACAGACGTCGGGATGGTCGTCGAGGTAGTGGCCAAGACTCACGGTCCCTGCCTTCATCGCCCCGATCACCACGAAGACGGGCACGGCGGGACGCGAATGGTTTCGCGGGCGGGCATGCGGCGGGGCATGCGGGTCACGCCGGTTGCCTCGGCGAACCCGCGGGTCAGGTGCGCTCGCTGACGCCGCACGTGCTGGCGATGCCGGGATTGGATACGGCCGACCACAGCGGCGCCTGACGCAGCCTCGTGGGTAAGGCCAGGTCAAGTCCGGAACCGGACCGATCCGGTCACGGTCGCGGCTGGATTTGGTCAGCCGAGCTCGGTGCGCTGGGTATCGAGGAAGGCCTGCTCGACCGGGTTCGCCGTGAGGGCACGCGCGGTGGCGTACGCCTCCGCGGCTTCGGCGGTGCGGCCGAGGCGGCGGAGCAGGTTGGCGCGCGACGCGTGGAACAGGTAGTAGCCGTCCAGGCCCGCAGAACGCAGGTCGTCCACCGCGGCCAGGCCAACCACGGGACCGCGGACTTCGGCGAGCGCGACTGCCCGGTTGAGCGCGACAACGGGAGTGGGCGTGAACGCGTACAGCTGCTCGTACAGCGTGAGGATGGCGTGCCAGTCGGTGCTGTCGAAGCTGGGCGCAACGGAATGGACGGCGTTGATGGCGGCCTGAATCTGGTACGGGCCTGGGCGGTCACGCTGGACGCAAGCGCGCACGATGTCCTGGCCTTCGGCGATCAGCGCCCGGTCCCACAGTTGCCGGTCCTGATCCGCCAGAAGCACAAGAGAGCCGTCGGCGCTGACCCGGGCGGCGCTGCGCGCATGCAGCAGCAACAGCAGCGCCAGCAGCCCTTGCGCCTCCGGCTCGTCGGGCATCAGCTCGACGAGCACGCGGGCGAGCCGGATTCCCTCGGCGCACAGATCAAGCCGCATCAGCCGGCCGCCTGTGGTCGCCGCGTACCCCTCGTTGAAGATCAGATAGACGACGGCGAGGACGGCTCTGAGACGGGCGGGAAGCTCGGCGTCGGACGGCACGCGATAGGGCACGTGAGCGTCCCTGATCTTGCGCTTGGCCCGGACGATCCGCTGGGCCATGGTCGGCTCGGGGACGAAGAACGCCCGCGCGATCTCCGGGGTCTCGAGCCCGCCGAGCAGCCGCAATGTCAGCGCGACCTGTGCGGGCTGGTTCAGCGCCGGATGACAGCAGCTGAAGATCAGGCGCAGCCGGTCGTCGGGCACGGTCTCTTCCTCCTGCGCCGCGGCCTCAGCGGCGGCACCGTACAGGTGATGCGCTTCGGCCTGCCGCTCATCACGGACCGACTCGCGGCGGAGCCTGTCGATGGCCCGGTTCCGGGCCGTCGTGACGATCCACGCACCGGGATTGGGCGGCTGACCGTCCGACGGCCAGCGGGCGACCGCCACGGCGAACGCTTCCTGGACCGCTTCCTCGGCGGCGTCGATATCGCCGAGGAAGCGGATCAGGGTGGCGACGCAGCGACCGTACTCATGGCGGAAGACGGCCTCGACAGTCATTTGCGCCCGAGCCTACGGGCGCTGCACGGATACGGTCACCGCTCGCCGGACGAGCGATCGATCGCGTCGTCGAGGTCCCCGTCAAAGAAGGGGCGGACCTCGATGGCCCGCTGCTGAGCGGCCGCGGTCTGCTTGGCCCACTCCAGGGCCTCGTCCAGGTCGGCGGCGTTGATGATCCAGAACCCGGCGAGGTGTTCCTTGGTCTCGGTGTACGGCCCGTCGGTGATCAGGAAGTCGTTACCGGACTGGCGCACGACGGTCGCCGACTCTGGGCCACCGTTCATTCCGCCCTGGAAAACGAACGCACCGGCGGCCCTCAGCCTCTCGCCCAGCGCGCCGACGTCATCCCACACCCGCCGCGTCTGCTCCTCGGGAATGCGGGCGGCATAGTCGCGGTAGAGCGCGAGCAGGTACTGCGTCATGACGATCACTCCTGTTGGTCATCGAGGCCGGTCTGCGGCCGGCCCTCACTCCCGCTACGAAGTGCCCACCGCCCAATCGACACTGGCCTGCCACTTTGCCACAAACTTTGCGCTGGTCCGAGCCAGGGGCGATCAGTGACCGCAACTCTGCACGTCTAGGAGGCAGCGTGCAGGAGCGAGCGACAGCCGGTGGCTTTTCGCCGAAACGGCTGTCTCGTGTGCGACCAATCGGTGAGTGCGCGGCGCTCGGCGCGCTCGGCATCCAGAGCGTCCTCGGCGTGCTCGGCGCATGCGATGGCAGCGTCGGCGAGGGAGCGGGCGTCGTCGATCTGAGCCTTGCAGGCTGCCTGGGCGGACGCGATCTCGCGGGCGGGCTGCTCAGGCGCCGCAGAGCACCGGCCCCCTGGGCCAGCGGGCCCGGCCGGGCCGGATCTTGGCGCAGGCGGAGCAGGGGCTCGTGGAACCAGCAGGCATTATGCGCGCTCAGCGATCAAGCATCTGCTGCAACCTTGCTCAAATACTGGGGCAGAGCACTTATTCGAGCGTGCAGTATTCCCCTCGCCAGCTCCCCGTGCTTCGCCACGCTCCGACGCGGCTCAGGGAACTGAGCCGTCGAGCATCCACAAAGCGGCCATCGGGAGGGCAATCAGCCTGTCCCCGAAGGAGAGTTGCTGCTCTCCGGCGTAGAGCACGAACCCGGCGCGAAAGCCGTCGCCGAGCCGGTTCGCCAGGTGGCGCAGGCCGCGGAAGTCCTCGGCTCGGACGGTCTCCGCGGCCTTGACCTCAACGCCGATCACGGCCCCAGTCGCGTGCTCCAGCACCATGTCCACCTCCACCTGATCACGGTCACGGTAGTGGAAGAGCTGTACGGGCTCTTCGGCCCAGGTGAGCTGGCGCGCGATCTCGCCGATCGCGAAGTTCTCCAGCAGCGGCCCTACCGGGGCCACCGGATCTTTGGCTCGCTCCTCCGACATGCCGATGAGCCTGCCGCCCAGCCCAGAGTCGATCATGATCAGTTTCGGCGTGGATATCGCGCGCGTGGTCAGGTTCGATGACCATGCCGGGACGCGCTTGATCACGAAGATGAGCTCGAGCAAGTCCAGGTATCGCGACAGGGTCTGCCGCGGCAGGGCGATATCGTTCGCCATCGACTGGGCAACCGCCAAGGTTCCCATTCGGGCCGCGACAACGCTCAGCAAGCGGCGCAACTCGGCCGGCCGCTCGATGTCGGAAATCTGCCGGACGTCACGAGACACCAGGTCGGTCACGTAGGAGTCAAAGAACCTCGCCCGCCGCCGGCCCGGGTCGCGGCGCACTGCCTCCGGGTATCCGCCACGCAGCGCCCGCGCTACATATTCGCGTTTGGTCAGCGCGCATGGCGGCATCCTGACGTTCCCGTCGAGCCGGAATACGGCATCCACGAACCCGTCCGCAGTGGAGTCGATCTCCCCCTGCGACAGCGGCCACAACTCGATGGTCTCGGTACGTCCCGGTAGCGCATCAGGCAAGTCCCTCAGCCCCAGCAGGCGAGCCGAACCCGTCAGCAAGAACCTGCCGGGGCGCGGATCACGGTCCACCTCGCGTTTGATGGCCAGCAGCAGTTCTGGCACTCTCTGGATCTCATCGATCATCAGCAGTCCGTCATGCCGGACGAAAGCGCTCGGGTCCACTTGCGCAGCGGCGCGTACTGCCTGGTCGTCCAGGTACAGCTCACGCGCGCCAACCGACCGGGCGACGATCAGCTCCGCGAGCGTGCTCTTTCCGACCTGTCTGGCACCGTTCACTACCACCACACGGGTATCCACCAGCGCCTCGGCGGCCAGTTGCTCGGCGTGCCGCGCGAACAAGCCAGCCCTGATGCCCATACAGCGACATTACCGCAGGCAGCGCCCAGGCATGGGCGCTCTGCCGATAGTTTCGTGGGCGCTCTGCCGGTAGGTTCGTGGGCGCTCTGCCGATTGGCTGGTGAGCGTTCTGCCGAAAGCTGAGTGAGCGATCTGCCGCCAGTGAACGTACATTGTTGCATCACATGCAACGAACGACGGCCGCACAAAGCTCAGGAGGAGTGCAGATGTTGAGCTGCACCCCTCCTGAGCTGGGAACTCTTCTCCTGTCGTGATACAGAATCAGCTGCAGCCGCTGGTGGAGCCGCAGCCCTCGCAGACGTAGCAGCTTCCGGCGGGCCGCATCTTTGTGCCGCAGTTCAGGCACAGCGGCGCGTCGGCACTGCGCCCCTGCTGCGCTTCGACCAGCTCGGTCGAGCTGTGCGGGGCCGCCGAGCCCGCCACGGCGTCGCGTTCAGGCCTCTGATTTTCCGGGTGTTGCGGCTGCTCCACCTGCACCGACTGGGCCAGTTCGTCGGGGTCGACCTCGTCTGCGGAGGCAGACTCCCCGCCGGCCAGCGCGGCCGAGCGCTCGGCCACCGACAGGATGCCGAGCTCAGAACGCTGGTCGTAGGACAGGTGGTCGAGGGCCAGGCGGCGGAAGATGTAGTCCATCACCGAGCTGGCCATCCGGATGTCCGGGTCGTCGGTGATCCCGGCCGGGTCGAACCGCATGTTGGTGAACTTGGCCACGTACGACTCCAGCGGGATGCCGTACTGCAGGCCGACCGAGATCGCGATCGAGAACGCGTCCATCACGCCGGCCAGGGTCGAGCCCTGCTTGCCGAGCTTGAGGAAGACCTCGCCGATCCCGTCGCCCGGGTAGCTGGACGCGGTCATGTAGCCCTCGGCGCCCGCCACCGAGAACCGGGTGACCGTGGCGGTCCGCTGCTTGGGCAGCCGCCGGCGCACCGGGCGGACCTCATGCGGCGCCGCGGGCTCAGCCTGAGCCTCCGCCTCCGCGACCTTCTTCTTGGCCACCGACAGCGGCTGGCCGACCTTGCAGTTGTCGCGGTAGATGGCCAGCGCCTTCAGGCCGAGCTTCCAGCCCTCGAAGTAGATCTTCTCGACGTCCTCGACCGTCGCCGATTCTGGCATGTTTACCGTTTTACTCACAGAACCGGACAAATTTGGCTGCACAGCTGCGAGCATTCGGACGTGGCCCATCGGGCTGATCGACCGCTCCCCCATCGCGCAGTCGAACACCTCGTAGTGCTCTGGCCGCAGGCCGGGAGCGTCGACGACGTGACCATTCTCGGAGATGTACTCGATGATGGCCTCGGCCTGCTCCGGCTGGTAGCCGAGGTTCTTCAGCGCCCGCGGCACCGTCTGGTTGACGATCTGCATGGAGCCGCCGCCGACCAGCTTCTTGAACTTCACCAGCGCCAGGTCTGGCTCGACCCCGGTGGTGTCGCAGTCCATCATGAGCCCGATGGTGTTGTGGCTCACCATGCCATTCGCCACATAAGTCACGTTATCGGGCACGGACAGGTCATAGGTCGGCTGAACCCCACCGTCCTCGTTACTCGCCACCCGCTCGAACAGGTACCCAAGTGCCCTTTCCAGCCGGTAGTCCTTCTTGGCCGACGATTCCGGCTCGAGGAAGGCCAGCAACTCAGACTTGCGCTCGCCGATGAAGCCGACGATCTCGGCGAAGTTCAGGGTGTGGTCGATGTTGCGCAGCCGCACCTGGAAAATCGGGTCGCCCCAGCCACTGGTTGTCTGCCTGGTGGTCGTGCCGAGACCGAGCGCCAGCAGAACGGTCCGGACTTCCGCGGCAAACGACTCGCTTGCCGTAGAAACGCTGGGAACCCCGTCCAGGACCGTTCCATCGGCCTCGAAAAGCCCGCGCAGGAAGGCGCTGTAGACGGCGGGTGTGTTTGTCTCCAAGAGCGCCGAGGGGATCCTTGGAACCCAGCCCTTACCCGTGTGACCTGCTTCGGGCAGGCTCTTGGCGAATCCCGCCGCCTGCCACCAGCGCGCGAGGCGCACGGACTGCAGCGTCACCTCGTGGTAGCCGGGCTCCTGGCGGACAACGGGCTGCAGTCCGAACAGGTCCTTGGCGAGCACTTCAATCCGTCCGAGCACATCGAGGTCTGTGTCGGCCACGCAGAGACGAATTCCCTTTGCATGCAGGCTGCCGTCGCCCATGAAATAGCCGACGATCTCGGCCAGGTCGGCGGTGACCGCATCGGGCACATGCAGGTGCCGATCGTCGGTGTAGTACGCCTGGTCGAGGACCGGAAGCGGAACCCGGTGCGTCTCGCCGATCATGGTCCCGAGCTGGACGGGAACGACATCCCCGGGCGCGATGTCCGCCAGCCGCTTCCATTCCCACGCGCCCGAAGCCGGGTTCACGATCTTGACCCGATGTGTCAGGGTTCCCTGGATCTGGTACCCGCCCTCGGTGACAATGCGCCGGGTGGGCTCCTCGCCATTCACGAAGAACCTGGTGGCCTGGCGTGGGCCTTCGTCCGTGGAGACCGTCAGCTCGAGGTCCTGCCAGCGGTCCCCGTAGACGTCGCCGAGTTCAGACAGCCGCGCAAGCCCTCGGTCGGTTGTGACAAGGGACTCACCGGTCAAGCAGCCTGTCGGCGCGAGCAGACTGGCCTGTGCGTTCCGGTAGCCGTTCTTCTCACCCAGCTCCAGGCACTCGTCCCAGACCTTGTTAGCGGCGGCGGCGATGGCATCGTCCATGCCGCCGAGCGTCTTGATCTCGGCGCTGGCGGCGGCGTGCTTGGTCATCACCCGCTTGTGCGCTGTCGCGTTGCGGGCGTAGCCGTCGTAGGGGCCGACCACCGCGGCCAGCTCGGCGGAGCGCCGGTAGGCGGTTCCGGTCATCAGCGCGGTGATGGCCGCAGCGATGGCCCGGCCGCCCTCGGAGTCGTAGGCGTGCCCGGTGGCCATCAGCAGCGCGCCCAGGTTGGCGTAACCGATGCCGAGTTGCCGGTATGCCCGGGTGGTGGCGGTTATCTTTTCGGTCGGGAAATCCGCGAAGCAGATCGAGATGTCCATCGCCGTGATGATCAGCTCGGTGATCTTCTCGAACCGCTCGGCGTCGAACGTGTCATCGTCGCGCAGGAACTTCATCAGGTTGATGCTCGCCAAGTTGCACGACGAGTTGTCCAGGTGGACGTACTCCGAGCAGTTGGCGACGACGATCCCGCCGACGATATACGAGTGGTTGCGCGGCTCGGTCAGGTTGTACGTGGTCTCGAACCCGCGGGACTCCCTCGAAACCAAGCGGACGGTCTCGTCGGTCTTGTAGTACCGGGTTGACGCGATGATCCTCAGCAGATCACGCTCCTTGCCGGGCAGGCTGAACCCGATCCTGGCCCCGAACTCCCGCAGCGATCGCCCGGTGATCCGCAGGTCGAAGCTGAGGCCGTCCGAGCCGTAGCTGGCGGTGGACCCATCCTTGCGCGTGTACGTGAAGCTGGCCGTCTTGGTGCCGGTGCGGTAGATACGGCTTGCGATGCCGAGCGAGCCGAGCAGCTCCTGCACGCCGAGCAGCAGTTCCTCGGAGCGGCTGCCAAGGCCTACGTAGCGGGTCCCGTTAGGCATGCTGACCGCACATCCGTCGGCGTCGAAGAGACCCTGCAGGAACCCGATCATGGCCTCTTCCGGCGCCTCGAAGATCGCGTCGGGCACTTGCTTCTTGGGGGCGCGGCTGGACGACACGCCCAGGGCGCGGACAAACGCCTTGAACGCCCGTCGGCCGACCCGGAGCTGCTGGGTGCCGTTCGCCTGCACGCTGGGCTTGACCTCGAACCCTGTGATCCTGGCGATCAGCTCCCGGTGCAGCGGCATCGCTTCGTTGATGTCCTCGGCGCTGCCGTACACGGTCACCACGTCCTGGCCGGTGGTGCACCCGTCGCCGACCAGCCAGCCGAGGTAGTGGCCGAAGTCCTCGTCCCACTTCTCTGGCAGGGCGATCGGCTTGCGCGAAGCCACCGCCCGGGCGGCGGCGAGCGCCTGCCTGGGAATCTCCGGCGAAGCGTAGGGCCTCGCTGCGTACTCCAACGACCGCACGACACGATCTTCGGCGGTCAGCTCCTCGGCATGGACCCAGCCGCGGTTCGCGGTCCACACCCGGTGCCCGGGGGTGCAGCGCAGCCGCGAACCATCGGAAAACCGCAGCTCGACGATCTCGTTCGTCCCCGTGATCATGTACCGCGTCGGGGTGGTAGCAACGACCCGGGCCGCTGGCTCCGACTCGGACGTGACGTCGTTCGTGTACACGGCGAACCGCTCGCCGGCCGCAGACCGCTTGACCAGGTCGCCGATCCTGATCAGGCCCTGGTCGGTGGCCACGCGCTGGTCCGCCGGGAAGCAGGGATTACTAGCCGTGATCCGTCCGGATTCCGGGCAGGTGTGCCAGTCGTTGATCGTGCTGTCGTACTGAATCCCCGGGTCGGCGCATTCCCAGGCCGCCTGGGCCATCTGCCGGAACAGCTTCTTGGCCTCGACGGTCTGCACCACCTCGCCGGTGCGCCGGGCGGCCAGCCCGAACGTGCCGCCCTGCTCGACCGCGCGCATGAACTCGTCGCTGACCCGCACCGAGTTGTTCGCGTTCTGGTACTGGACGCTGACGATGTCCTTGCCGCCGAGGTCCATGTCGAAGCCCGCGTCGCGCAGGACCCGGATCTTCTCCTCTTCGCGGGCCTTGGTGACGATGAACTCCTCGACGTCCGGGTGGTCGACGTCCAGCACCACCATCTTGGCCGCACGCCTGGTGGCGCCGCCCGACTTGATGGTCCCGGCCGAGGCGTCGGCGCCGCGCATGAACGAGACCGGCCCGCTGGCGGTCCCGCCCGAGGAGAGCAGCTCCTTGCTCGACCGGATCCTGGACAGATTGACCCCGGCGCCCGAGCCGCCCTTGAAGATCAGGCCCTCCTCCCGGTACCACTCCAGGATGGAGTCCATCGTGTCGTCCACGGCCAGGATGAAGCAGTTGTGCACGCGCAGGCTCGCGGAGCTTCCGGAGAGGTACTCGCCGCTCTCCGTCTGGATGTCATAGACCTCCATCGGGCCGAGCTGCTCGATCTTGCTGACCCTGGCGAGCTGGCGGTCCGAGCCGCCGACGTCGGGCGACACGTCCAGCAGATGATCGCCGGCGCGCAGGAACCCGGCCACGGTGAACTCGCCCACGACCAGGTCGGTCGCGCGCCAGACCAGGTGGTCGGCGGTCACGTCGAGCGACTGGCCCGCGGAGGTGTGCACCCGGAGCACGTCCTTGACGCCGTTCGCCTTGACCGCGACGACCCGGGTCGTGCCGTAGGCGTCGTGGACCTTGGCGCCGACCGCGTTGCCGTCGACCAGGCTGCCGATCGGGACCGGGCCCTGCGGGGTGCTGACCAGCGCGTCGTAGGGCTGGCAGGCCGAGACCTGCTGCGGCGACGAGGTCCCCACGTTGAACCAGACCGGCGAGTTGAACGCGAAGACCTGGTGGATCAGTGCGTAGGTGAGCTCGTGGGAGAAGATCTCGGCGTCGGCGTCGGTGGCGAAGTAGCCGTTCTCGCGCCCGGCCGCCGCATACTTCCCGACCACCCGGTCGACGAGCTGCTTCAGGCTCCACTCACGCTGCGGCGTGCCCACGGCGCCGCGGAAGTACTTGGTGGTGACGATGTTGGCCGCGTTGACCGACCAGAAATCGGGGAACTCCACGCCCTTCTGCTCGAAGTTGACCGACCCGTCCCGCCAGTTGGTCATGACAACGTCGCGGCGCTCCCAGGTGACCTGGTCATAGGGATGAACGCCCTCGCGGGTGTTGATGCGGCGAATGGTCAGGCCCTTGCGCGCTCCGGTGCCGTCCTGCGCCGCCCCGCTAGCCGTTGTCTCGGTCATGTCCTCCCCCTCCAGGGATCCGTCCGGTCGTGTCGCGGGCCCTGCCAGCCCCCGTGGTTCCGCTGAGCTATGTTCCTGCAACCTTTGTGGTTGACGTCTTATGCTGATCGCTGGCCGCTTCACCGGGCGCCAGCACGCTGCCTGTCTGTGGGCTCCCGGCCACCCGGCGGGCCCTGCTCGGCGGGCCGCGGCGGGTCCCCGTCCCCGGGCGAGAGCGGCGGCCCGTCCTGCGCACCGGAGCGCCAGCCGCGGTCACGCTCGCGTTCACGGCGCAGCCCGGCTATCTCTTCCTCGAAGTCGGCGAGCGACTCAAATCCCCGGTACACCGAGGCGAATCGCAGATAGGCGACCTCGTCGAGGTCACGAAGCGGCCCCAGGATCGCCAGCCCCACCTCGTGCGACGGCACTTCCCCGCTGCCGCGGCTCCTGATCGCGTCCTCCACCCGCTGCGCCAGGATCGCGAGCTGATCCTCGCTGACCGGCCTGCCCTGGCAGGCACGCTGCACGCCTCGGATGATCTTGTCCCGGTTGAACGGCTCGGTGACGCCACTGCGCTTCGCCACCATGAGAATCACCGTCTCCTGGGTGGTGAAGCGCCGGCCGCAGGCCGGACAGGACCGCCGGCGGCGGATCGCGGTGCCGTCCTCGGCCGCCCTGCTGTCGATGACCCGGCTGTCCGGGTGCTTGCAAAACGGGCAATACACGTGATCCACCTCCCCTCAGGTGCCTCGCGCTGGCCCTGCCCCAGTAACACAGTATATAGGAAAACTACAGCCGTGTAACTACTAGATATTGTGGTCTCATCGGGCCCAGGATGCAAGCCTCCCGGAACGTGACGCCGAATTGCCGGTATCACGGCACCGGTTGGCCAAGCCGCGGCGGGCCGGCCGCCGCCGATTCGCCGGTGCCCGCCGGCGTGTCGCGACGCGGCCGCGGGAGTACCGCTTCGATCGGCTCGGTCAGTGCGCAGGAACCCAGAGAAGCTGCCCCGCCTGGACATTAGCGCTGCTCAGGGCGTTGACGTTGATGATTTGCTGCACCACGGCCCAGGCATTTGCCGACGGCTCGGCGGCCGCCGCGATCGACCACAGGGTCTGCCCCGGCTGGACCACGACCTGGGTCATGCCCTGGTAGGGCGAACCCGGCGCCGAGCCATGGCTGGACGCCTGCACGCCGCCGGCGAGGCCCATCCAGAGCAGCGTCACCGCAACGATGACGACGCCGATAACCAGCGCGGCCACGACCCGCCGCCCCCGGCGGGTGAGCCGCACCGCACCCGGCCGTGCCGTCCCCCGGGCCTGCCCGGTCATCCGGGCAGCGGCCGTTGCCCGCGCCGCAACCCTTGCCTCCGTCGCCGCACCGGCCCACGGCGCCGCCGCCGGCTCCGTCACGGGCCGGGACTGCACCACGGCCCGGGGCGCAGGCACCGTTCCGCGCCGGACCCCGTCGGCTCGCAGCGTGCGGACCCTCACCTCACGAACGACCCGGACCTGCGTGACCCGCAGCGCGCTCGCGCTGTGCCCGGTGACGCCCGGCTCCGCTTGCGTCTCGTCGCCAGCGCCCAGCGGGCTCCCGGCCGCGACCGCATCGTCCTGGCCAGGCGCTGACCCGGCAATTTGCAGCCGCCGCGGCGGAATCTCGGTGCTGGCGCCAGCCTCCTGGCGGGCCTCTGCCGCGCTCATCACGCTCATTCCCGGCCTCCCTCGACCGAATGACTGTTCGATCGTACCTCTGTTCTATCAAAATAGCGTTCGATCGAACGAAGGTACGGTACAGTCTTATCGCAGGGGTCCGACACTTTCGGCGCGTGTCGAACAGATGTTTGAGATCGGCACTCGAAACCGCTAGCGTGATCGATGACCCACTCCAGCGAGCCGGAGGCCCGACGATGAGCAGTGTTAACGAGGACGGGGGGGCGCTAGGGACCTCGCCCGCCGTCGGTGAGAGGCCCAAGGGGCGACCGGGGCGGAAGCCGAAGGGCACCGTTCCCGCCGTCGTGGACGACCTGCCCGACAAGCCCGATCCCGACCACGTGCTGACCTGGCGGCAGCGCAAGGTGCTGCAGGTCATCCGCGACTCCGTGCAGCGCCGCGGCTATCCGCCGTCGATGCGGGAGATCGGCGAGGCGGTCGGGCTGACCAGCACCTCCAGCGTCTCCTACCAGCTCTCCACGTTGCAGCGGAAGGGATACCTGCGCCGTGACATCGGCCGGCCGCGCACGGTCGAGGTCCGGCTGCCCGGCCATCCGGCGATCCGCCCCGATAAGAGCCCGGAGGAAGAGCCGCCGATGGACATCGCCTCGCAGGAGGCGGCCTACGTGCCCATGGTGGGCCGGATCGCAGCCGGTGGCCCGATCCTTGCCGAGCAGGCGATCGAGGACATCTTCCCGCTGCCCCGGCAGATCGTCGGCGAGGGCACGCTGTTCCTGCTGCGGGTCGTCGGTGATTCGATGATCAACGCGGCGATCACCGACGGCGACTGGGTCGTGGTGC
Organism: Streptosporangiaceae bacterium; assembly: GCA_030041195.1. The sequence continues at coordinate 15,099 of JASHOI010000057.1, forward strand.
GCGAGCAGAAGGTGGCGGAGAACGGCGAAATCGTGGCCGCGATGCTCGACGGCGAGGCGACGGTCAAGACGTTCAAGCGCTCCGACGATGGCAACGTCTGGCTGATGCCGCACAACCCCGCCTACACCCCGATCGCCGCCAACGATGTGACGATCCTCGGCAAGGTGGTGGCCGTGCTGCGCCGGGTCTGAGACGGCCCGGCGCGCTCAGTCAGGCCGGCACGACGTTGACCAGCTTCGGCGCGCGCACGATCACCGTGCGTACGTCGCGTCCGGCCAGCGCCCGGCTCACCCCCGGCGTGGCCAGCGCCAGCTCACGCAGTTCGTCGTCGCCGATCCCGGGCGGAACCTCGAGCCGGTCGCGCACCTTGCCACCGACCTGGACGACACAGGTCACCAGGTCCTGAACGAGCAGCGCGGGATCGGCGGACGGCCAGCCCGCGCTCGCGACGGACGGCTGGTGGCCGAGCAGCTCCCAGCACTCTTCCGCGGTGTACGGCGCGAACAGCGAGAGCAGCACGGCCAGGGTCTCCGCCGCCTCCCGCACTGCCGGGTCGGTGCCGCCTGGCCCGGAGTCAACGGTCCGGCGTGCGGCGCTGACCAGCTCCATCAGCCGTGCGACCGCGACGTTCAGCCTCCTGGCCTCGACCAGCCTGGTCACCTCGTCGATGGTCCGGTGGGTCACCTTGCGCAGCTCGAGGTCACCGTCCTGCAGCGCCGTGGATGGGGCCCCGGCGCCGACCTCGGCGGCCAGCCGCCATACCCGGCCAAGGAACTTGACCGAAGCCTCGGGGCGCACGTCAGCCCAGTCGATGTCGTCGGCCGGCGGGCTGGCAAAGATCATCGTCAGCCGGATCGCGTCGACCCCGTGCGCGGCGAGCTGCTCCCCCAGGTCCACCCCGTTGCCCAGGGACTTCGACATCGCCCGGCCCTGATTGATCACCTGGCCCTGGTTCAGCAGCTGGGTGAACGGCTCGTCATAGTCGAGCATGCGCATGTCGTGCAGGACCTTGATGAAGAACCGGCTGTACATCAGGTGCAGAATCGCGTGCTCGCTGCCGCCCACGTACAGGTAGACAGGGTTCCACCGGCGCACCGATTCCAGATCGAACGGGCCGTTCTCGTAGGACGGCGAGCAGTACCGCAGGAAGTACCACGAGGAGTCGACGAACGTGTCCATTGTGTCGGTGTCCCGCTTGGCCGGGCCGCCGCACTTCGGGCATTCGGTGTTGACCCAGTCCTCGGCCGCGGCCAGCGGGGAGACGCCCTTCGGCGCCAGGTCCTGGCCGCGCAGGTCGGGCAGGAGCACGGGCAGCTGCTCGTCCGGCACCGGCACCTCCCCGCACGCTGAGCAGTACACGATCGGGATCGGCGTGCCCCAGAACCGCTGCCGGGACAGCAGCCAGTCGCGCAGCCGGTAGTTGACCGCTGGGCGGCCCAGGCCACGCTGGGCCAGCAGGTCGATGATCGCCGAGATGGCCTTGGCCTTGGGCAGCCCGTCGATCGGGCCCGAGTTGATCACCTCTCCGTCGCCGGGGGTCGCGACCCCGGTCTCCGCCGGGTCGGGGGCGTCGGTCTGCACCACCACGCGCACCGGCAGCCCGAACGCCCGGGCGAAGTCCAGGTCCCGCTGGTCGTGCGCGGGAACGGCCATGATCGCCCCGGTGCCGTAGTCCGGGAGCACGTAGTCGGCTGCCCAGACCGGGATCCGCTCGCCGTTGACCGGGTTGATCGCGTACCTGCCCAGGAACACGCCGGTCTTCTCGCGCTCGGTGGCCTGGCGCTCGATGTCGGTCAGCTTGCGCACCTGGGTCAGGTAGTCCTCAAACGCCTCGCGCTGCTCCGGTGCACACACCTCCTCGGCCAGCGGCGAGTCGGCAGCGATCACGAAGAACGTCGCCCCGTACAGCGTGTCCGGGCGGGTGGTGAACACGGTGACCGGCTCATCCCGGCCCTCGATCGTGAACTGGACCTCGGCGCCCTCGCTGCGCCCGATCCAGTTCCGCTGCATCATCAGGACCGGCTCGGGCCACAGCCCTTCCAGTTCGTTCATGCCCTCGAGCAGCCGGTCGGCGTATTCAGTGATCTTGAAGTACCACTGGGTCAGCACCCGGCGGACCACCTCGGCGCCGCAGCGCTCGCACCGGCCGGCGATCACCTGCTCGTTGGCGAGCACGGTCTGGTCGACCGGGCACCAGTTGACGTAGCCGTCCTTGCGGTAGGCAAGGCCGCGCTCGTAGAACCGCAGGAACAGCCACTGGTTCCAGCGGTAGTAGCTCGGGTCGCACGTGTAGAGCCGCCGGGACCAGTCGAACGAGACCGCGTACCGCCGGAACGAGGCAGCCTGGGTGTCGATGTTCTTGTAGGTCCAGTCGGCCGGGTGGGAGTTGTTCCTGATCGCGGCGTTCTCGGCCGGCAGCCCGAAGGCGTCCCAGCCGATCGGGTGCAGCACGTTGTGCCCGCGCTGGAAGAAGTAGCGCGCGACGGCATCCCCGATCGCGTACGCCTCGGCGTGTCCCATGTGCAGGTCGCCGGACGGGTACGGGAACATGTCGAGCAGATAGGTGCGTGGCCGTTCATCGGTGGGGTCATCGCTGGCCCGGAACGGGTCGAGCGCGGCCCAGCGCTCCTGCCACTTCTCCTGCACGGTCCGCGGATCGTAGGCCTCGCCGCGCGCGGCTTCCCGGCCCGGCGCCCGTTCTGCGGCGGCGCGCCGCCCCTGTTCCGCGTCCTGTCCGGCCTTCATTGGTCCCTCGCGATTTGCTAGATCCGATCACGTCCCCGGGCTGACTCCCAAAGACCTGCTTCAAAAAAACTGCCCCCCGGTCACGAGGGGCAGCCGCGCCAACGACGAATCAGCTGGCGCGGCTAGGTAAGAAGCAGCCGTGCAGAACGCATGCGCCAAGGGTAGCGCAACGAAACAGCAGGGGTGTCGCCAAGCAGGAGCAACCCCCCTGTTACACCTGGGCCGACGTGCAGCGGCATCACCCGCAACGGATGAGAGCCCCTGGCCTGACCGCCGCCCCGGGCCGGCCACGGATGGCAACCGCACTTGCAGCGCGGCGTGCCGGGCTGGAGTCCCCCAGCCGGGCTATCCCCCCGGGAGGGTGATGCGCGCTGGCGGCCGGGGAGGCAGTTTGGGTCACTGATCCGATTCACATCTGCCTGATCGGGGGAGAGGCCGTGGCAAAGCCGGAATCAGTCTTCATCTACGTTGGCACCTATCCAGGCCAGGCCCAGGCCCGCGACGACTACCGGGTGGTCAAAGACCTGCACTCCGCCGGAGCGGTCGGGACCTACGACGCCGCCGTGGTGACCAAGGACGACCAGGGCAAGGTACACGTCAACAAGGACGAGATGGCCACACGGCACGGCGCCTGGGGCGGCGCGGCGGCCGGGGCGGCGATCGGCGTCCTGTTCCCGCCCTCAGTCATCGCCACCACCCTGGTGGGCGCCGCGGTCGGCGGGATCAGCGGCCATCTGTGGCGCGGCATGTCCCGGGCCGACGTCAAGGAGCTCGGCGAGGTGCTCGACGACGGGGAGGCCGCCCTGGTGGTGGTCGGGGAGAGCAAGGTCGGGCCGGCCCTGGACAAGGCCACGCTGAAGGCCGAAAAGCACATCGCCAGGGAACTCGACGTAAACCCGCAGGACATCGACCAGGCAGTCCGTGAGGCTGCCGGGCAGATGAGCTGACCGACCCGGGTGCCCACAACGCCGGGCTGAACGCCCTCCGCCGATTCGGCGCGGCATCCAGCCCGGTGTCCCGGGCCAGGCTGCGGCCGGCCTGCCGCGAACGCCAGCGCGGCACCGGCGAATGGCGCAAAACGGCGAGTTATTTCATCGCGAGTCCCCCATAGCGCACAAGAGGCCTCACGACACGGCCCAAGTGTGGTCGCAGCCAATTCTCGTGAAGTGCCGTATGCCTCATGCAACGCATTGGCGATTTCACCTTGACCGTCGAACGCGCCACCAATAATGTCGTCTCACCCATCCATGATGCCGTCCGCTGACGCCTATGGGGAGGGCGACGGCGGCCGGGAAAACCGCTTGAACTGGCCGGCCGGTCGGCGGTGCGCTGATGGCTGGGCAGGCCCACGGGGGATCAGGCCAGTTTCGGGGGAAAAGGTAATAATGGATATTCGGTCGCGCGCGGAGTCCTTGCGCCCAGTTCGGTATTTTCTGAGTCACAAAGGACGTGATCAGGAACCGGATTTCGCTCTGTCCCGAACCCGGCCGCAGGCATCCAATGCCGACGCGGGCGACGGCACCGACCGCTCATCGATCGCGATCATCGGCATGGGATGCCGCTTCCCCGACGCCGACGATCCGGCCCAGCTGCTCGACCTCGTGCTGACTGGGCGGCGGGCCTTCCGCAGGCTGCCGCCGGCCCGCCTGGACCTGACCGACTACTACAGTGCCGATCGGGCAACCCCCGACGCGACCTACAGCGCCCGGGCCGCGGTCCTTGAGGGGTGGCAGTTCGACCTGGCCGCGTTCGGCGTGCCGGTCGCCGTGTACCAGTCAGCCGACCCCGCTCACTGGCTGGCGCTCGAGACCTCAGCGCGGGCGCTGGCCGCGGCCGGCTTCGCGTTAGGCCAGGGCCTGGCCAGCAGCCGCACCGGCGTCATCATCGGCAACACCCTCACCGGCGACTGGTCGCGCGCTGCCGCGCTGCGGCTGCGCTGGCCATATGTCCGGCAGGTGCTCACCGAGGCGCTCGCGGCGGGCGACATCCCGAAGGATCGCGCGATTCCGGTGCTGGAGCACGCGGAGCGGCGCTACCTGGCACCGTTCCCTGCCGTGACCGACGAGACCCTCGCGGGCAGCACCCCAGCGGTCATCGCGTCCAGGATCTGCGGCTTTTTCGGGTTCCGCGGCGGCGGTTACGCGGTGGACGGCGCGCAGGCCTCCGCGTTGCTCGCCGTGGCCTCCGCCTGCTCCGCGCTGGCCGATGGCGATCTCGACGTCGCTCTCGCGGGCGGAGTGGACCTCAGCCTCGACCCGCTGGAGCTGGTTGGGCTGGCCAAGACCGGCGCCCTGGCCCGCGGTGACGTGCGCATCTACGACGAGAACCCGACCGGGTTCCTGCCCGGTGAAGGCTGCGGCATGCTCGTCCTGATGCGGTCGGCCGACGCTCGCACGGCCCGGCTGCCGGTCTATGCCGAGATCGTGGGCTGGGGCTCGTCGTCAGCCGCCCAGGCAGGCACGTCCGTGCCCGACGCCGCGAGCCAGCTCCTCGCGCTGCGCCGGGCGTACCGGCGGGCCGGCATCGCCCCCGCCGACGTTCAGCTGATCGAGGGACACGGCGCTGGAACCCCCGCGGCCGACAGCACCGAGCTGAACGCGCTCGCCGAGCTGCGCGCCGACGCGCGGAGCGTCGCGGCGCTCGGTTCGATCAAGGCCAACATTGGGAACGCCAAGGCGGCCGCTGGGGCGGCCGGACTGATCAAGACCGTGCTGGCGATGAGCACGGGCTACATCCCCCCGGCGACCGGGGTAACGAAGCCGCATCCGTTGCTGCGCAGCGGAGACGCCCATCTGCGGCTGCTGCCCGAGCCCGAGCCGTGGCCGGACGGGCCGCGGATCGCCGGCGTGAGCGCCATGGGCCCTGGCATCGACGTCCACATCGTGCTGCGCAGCGAGCCGGTACGCGGCCGGCACGAGCGCAAGCGCGGGTCGAAGTCCCGGCAGCCGGAATCCGGGGCGTCAGCCACCCCGGCGCTGGCGGTCGGCGGCGCGGCCAAGACCACCGCGTACCTGCTGCACGCTCCGGACCGCAACGCCCTGGCCGCGATCCTGGCCCGGATCGCTCACGTGGCGCCGTGGCTGTCCGACGCGGAGCTCGGCGACCTCGCGGTCCAGCTCGCTGACGATGCCGGCAGCCAAGGTCCGGTGCGGCTGGCGATCGTCGCGTCAAACCAGAACCAGCTGGCCAGACTGGCCAGCCAGGGCACGGCAATGCTGGCCGGCCTGGCCGATGGCCTGCTCGCCTCGCGGCCCGGGATCTACGCCGCCGACGACGCTGACGGCCGGGTCACGCTGCTCGTCTCCGACGCCTCCGTCAGCGCCGACGACGAGGTGCCAGCCGGTGAGGCCGGTGCGCTGTCCCGGCCTCTGGCCGCGCTCCGCTGGCTGGACGGGCTCGGCGTGGTCGCCAACGCGGCGGTCGGATACGGCCTTGGCGAGATCGCCAGCCTGGTCTGGGCGGGCTGCCTCAGCGAGGCCGACGCCATCGCGCTCGCCGCCACCCGCTTGCGGATCCTGAACGCCGACGCCGCGGCTGACCCATCCGGCGCCGCCGGCGCCGATGCCGGGGCCGCGTCTGCCGACGATCGCGCCGGTCGCCTCCGCGAGGCCGTGGGACGGCTCACGATCGGGGCGCCGGCCCGCCGCCTGATCTCCGCAGCGATCGGGCGCGAGGTCGTCTCCGCCGACGACGTCGCGGATCTGCTCTGCGCCCAGCTCGACTGCTCACCAGGACTCGGCCAGGCGCTGAGCACCGGCGCGGTCGGAGCCAGCCTGCTCCTGGAGACCGGCCCCGGCGAGGCCCTGTCCAAGGCGGCGTCGGTTCAGTGCGAGGTGCCGGCGGTCAGCCTGGGGTCGGGCATCGGCACCGACCTCGGCGGGGCCGAGCAAAGCCGCGCGGCCGCCGCCCTGTTCGCGACCGGTGCGCTGCCGCGCCCGGCGCTGCTCTTTGCCGGAAGGTCGGCCAGGCCGCTGGACATCTGGCGGGAGCGGACGTTCATCACCAACCCGTGCCAGGCGGCGCAGCCGGCCGCGCCACCCCGGACGTCGGAAGAGTCGCCCGCGACCGCACCCGCCATGCCGCTGGC
>JASHOI010000539.1 GCA_030041195.1 Streptosporangiaceae bacterium
GCCCTCCGCGCAGCGCAGCACGATCTTCGCCCGCAGCGCCAGGAACTGCGCGGTCTTCGCCCGCCGCGCCCACCGGACCAGCTGGGCCCGCTCCGCCTCCTCCAGCACCAGCGCCGCCTTGCGGCGCCCGACCGGCGCGGCGTCCTCGAGCCCGGCCAGCCGCCCGGCCGCGAACTGGCGCCGCCACTTCGACACCGACTTGACCGCCACCCCCAGCGCCTGCGCAGCACCAGCGTTCGACATCCCCTCGGCGCAGGCCAGAATGATCCGGGCCCGGTCAGCCCGCCAGACCCCCGGCCCCCCTGCCCGGCGCACCAGCTCAGCCCGCTCATCCTCAGACAGCACAATCGGGACAGCAGAAAGACCAGGCATGACCGCAGACTAACGCCTAGCAAACAAAACACTCAGAATTTCAGGCGCGGAACACTAGTTCGCTCCTTACGCGACTCCGGGAAGGCTGCCGGACGGCGGGCTGCCCATAGACGTCGGGCCCGGGCGCTGCCGCCTGACGTCAGGATCCGGGCCGTCTCCGCCACCCCGCCCGCCGGTCGCCTACGCCGCGGGCCTCACGGCATCCAGGGCGGGCGGCGACGCCTAAGTGAATAATCCGGTTTCATCATCTTTAGCCTGATATGTTACTCAGTCAGGTACCTGATGCCAGTACGTTCGGCGAATGCGCGGTGGCCTGCGGAGATGCTCCGCCGAACCGGGTCTCGGAGCCCTGTAATCAATTTAGCGTTCAATCATCGGGGCAAACGCCCGTTTTTGAATCTGTTTGCGCCAAACTCTGATATGGGTGATACTGGCGCAAGAGTCGCGGCGACTCCAGCAACGGGGAAGCTAAAGCCGCAGGTCACATGGGGGTTAGAGAGACCAAGTCATAGCTAGCAAGATCTCGCGCGGCCAACCCTAACTTAACCTGAAGGTTTGCCGATTCATTGTTGAACGGGGGAAAGGTAAGCGAGCCGCAGAACACCGGTCGATCTTGTTATTTACATCGGGGTGAACGGTACGGCGTTTCAAGACGTCTGCGCAGGTCACCGGCGTTCTAGCGGCTAATTGGGTTTGGCCGAAATTCTGCTTGAGGCTGACCGGAAATCGGAAACCGGATTGGCCCTGGGTCCCTGCATGCCTTCAGCGAGGGACCACCGTGCCTTCGGGGAGGCAAGTGTGAAATTACTACGGAAACTGAGCCCTGCAGCAGCGGACATCGGAATCTGCGCCACAGACTCAATCCCGCGCTTCATTCCGCTGTTAGCCATAATGCGGCTGGCTCCGCGGCGGACCTGCGAGGCCGCACGATGAGCGGGGGGACGGCGGGACCGCGGGACAGCGACCTCATGACCGTGAAGTTGCCGGTCTGCGAACCACGGGCCGATCAGGCCGAGGCGGCCGAGGCCCGCCGGTCAGTTGCGGCCGACACCCGGTACACCGGTGTCACCGTGCCGATCCGTGCGTACCGGGAGCAGGACAGCCTGGCCGCCACGATGCTGGAGCTGCTGCGCGAACTGGAGGCAGCAAGCCGGCCGCATCAGATCGTCGTCGTCAGCGACGCCAGCACGGACACGACGGACGAGGTAGCCGAGGAGTTCCTCGATTATCTAAAGGACACCGTCGCCAATAAGACAGAAAAATTCCAGCTTAAGGTCGTGCCCCGCATCGTTGTCCTGATTCCGGCGCACGATGAAGGGGAGCAAATCCGGGGGACCATCGAGGCACTGCTGGACCAGAGCTGGCAGGCCGATGAGATCTATGTCCTCACCGACAACGCGCCAAACGACGACGTGGCCAATATAGCCGCCGAATACATGGAGTGCGGCCGGCTATTCGTCAGCTGCACGCTGGGCAATAAACACCGGAAGGCGGGTAATCTCAACTCCGCGCTGCGCGTGATTCTGCCAAAGCTCGATGATGATGACTACGTATTCGGGTTTGATGCGGATTCGCTGCCACAGCGCGACTTCATCAAGAACGCCATCATGTGGATGCTGAAAGGCTACAGCGCTGTCGGCGCGACGTTCCACGGCCGGGAGGGTGGCCACATTCTCGGCCTGCTGCAGCGCGCGGAGTTCGCGCGGTTCGCTCAGCACCAGAACCGGCGCACCAAAGCCGACGTCATGAGCGGTACCGGGTGGGCAATGCGGGTAGGAGCGATGCGCACGATCGCCAAGACCCGCAGGACAGGCGATGTCTATAACATTCATTCACTCGTGGAGGACTATGAGCTGACGCTTGCGCTCAAGCGGGCCGGTCTCGAGATATTGGCGCCCGGAGAATGCCGAGTCATTACCGACGTCATGACCTCGCTGAAGAACTGGGTTAGCCAGAGGCTTCGCTGGCAGCACGGCACTCTGGAGGAACTAGTCAAATTCGGCTGGGCCAAGGAGACCCGCGAGATGATCAGCCGGCAAATCCTCACCTATGTGGGATCGGTTGCGCTCCCGCTTACAGCCATCTACCTCGTATGGTCATTCGTGTTGTTCGGCTGGGCCGGGCTCGATCCGGTCAACGCGCCGCTATACATGGCGTGCATCATCGCGATCACGCTGGAGCAGGCCTGGCAGGCGAGGAAGGCTGGTCCTTGGGCCGTCATCAGCACGCTGCTCATCGTTCCTGAGATTTTCTATTCAATCATCAGGCAATGGGTATACATGAAAGCACTCTACCGGGTCGTCAGGCGCAAGCGGACGGCCTGGGGGGCGGGAACGAAGATCCAATGACTCACTACATCCATATCTGGGACCACTGGAGCCTTAAATATCACGGCTGGCAATGGCTGCACATCGACATCCGGTCGCATATCATGATGTCTATATATCACTTATATGGCACGTACGTCATCGCCGGTATCACGCTGACATATGCAATCGCGGCAGCATTGCGCATGCGCCCGGCCCGCCGTCACGTCCACATCAACCAGAAGGGATCGCCAAATGCCAAACACCGCAAGCCTGGGCGGTCTGTGGGCTGACGCCTGGTGAACGCGTTAGCTGATCCCTGCTCAGGTCTTCCGGGGTAACCATGCCCAACATGTCATACCTACAGGGGTTCAGTGCCGCCGGCTGGACGACGTTCGGCACGGCCACAATTTCGCAAGACGCGCTCACCGCCGAGGTGACAGGCGACTCCTACAATGGCGCCTTCAGCCAGAAGTCATTTGACCTTGACGGAAGCTCCGTCTGCGTCCGGGTCGCTGACGCTGACCCGGCGTCCAGCATGGACCTGATGATTGTGGTTGGCACTCCGGGCGGGACGCCCGACGCATTCCTGTTCAACATGAATGGTGGAATGCTTACCGCCAAATGGCAACATGATTACCAGCCCACAGTCCTCGGCCAGTGTGTGTGTGATCCGGTCGCGCAGCGCCACCTGCAGATCGCATCGGTCTCGGGCACCGTCCGGTTCAGCACGAGCCCGGACGGCCTGCGCTGGCGCAAATTTGCCTCCTGCCCGGCCGCAGTCCTGGCGCCACGGCCGGTATTTGTCCAGCTGATGGGCTCGGCCAGCTCCGCGCCCGGCACAAGCGTCATCGCGTGGCAGGACTTCAAAGCGTCATACACCTCCTCGGCGTTGTCGGAGGTGGCCGCGACCGGTGCGCTCCGTCCTCCGCCAGCCGTCACCAGCTCCGGGTTCGCCGGGACCGAGCCGGCGCCGGCCAGCCTTACCGCGCAGGGCATCAAATCGGTCGTGTGGCAGGGATACGTCTGGGAAATCGAGAACTGGGGTACGGACGGGAATGGGCGGCCCGACGCCAGCCAGGTCAGCGTCGACTCGCAGGGCAACATGGTCCTCTCCATCGGTCAGCTGCCGGACGGCCGGTATTGCGGCGCCGAGGTTAACTCCGCACGGGGAGACAAAGCGCTTGCCGATAACCTGAGCACGTGGGGTTATGGAAAGTATCGCTGGGTGGTGAGCCTGCACGATGCGCTCGCGCCCACTATCATGCTCGGCCTCTTCACCTACTGGGCTCAGAATAAGGGTGGGCCCCTAGGCCAGTGCGAGATCGACATAGAATTCTCCAGCTGGTCGACCGCGGACGCACACGAGCTCATTCAGGTCGGCTATTACGCCAACGACAATACCGATATCCAGTCGGCCGTCCCGCCATATCATGTCAGGGTGGCCGGCTCACAGATTCGGATGCCTCGCGGGACGAAAACCGTCACGGCCGAATTTGAATGGATGCCGGATCACATCACGTACAACGTCTGGTATGGCACCGATGCCCCCGGATCTCCCTATGACACGGTCACGATTCAGGAAGGCCAGGAGTATCAATTCCAGGATCCGCATGGCGGGAACACGTTCACCGGCATCGCTCACATTCCCAGGACGGGCGGCCAGCAGGTCATCATGAACCTCTGGTCTGAGGGCCAGACCGCCCCGGCATCCCAGAAAGTGAGCCTCCATTCCTTCGTCTACACGCAGCCGAAACTACCCCGCTAACTCGGGGCCACCGGCGGCTGGTGGGCCATTGCCGCG
>JASHOI010000540.1 GCA_030041195.1 Streptosporangiaceae bacterium
CCCGCGCGGCCGTGACCAGCAACGACGCGTCGCCCAACGCGACGTCGGCGACCACCTCGTCCAGGCGCGCCGGGTTGGTGGACGAGAATCGCCCGGCCGGAGCGCCCTGCGCCGGGCTGCCGCCGATCACGGCGGAAACGGTGTGAGCCATCTGCGGCGTCCTTACATCTGCTCGTCAGTTCGTAGTCAGGCTACGCAAGCGCCTCGAGGACCCGGTCGAGCGCGGCCAGGCCGAACGCGAGGTCGTCCTCGGTGACGTCCAGGGCCGGCCGGAACCGTATCGTCTGCTCGCCGCACGGCAGCACGACGACGCGCTCCTCGAGCAGCAGCCGCACCGCGGTGTCCCTGGCGGGCTTGCTCGGCAGGTCGAACGCGCACATGAGCCCGCGGCCGCGGACGTTCGATGCCAGCGCCGCGTGGCGTTCCGCGAGCGCCCTGAGCTCGCCGAGCAGCCAGTTTCCCGCCTTGGCGGCGTGGTCGATCAGCCCGTCCCGCTCGATGATCTCCAGCAGCCGCCGGGACCGGACCATGTCGGCGAGGCCGCCGCCCCAGGTCGAGTTGATCCGGCTGGAGACCGAGAAGACGTTGTCGCCGACCTCGTCGACGCGCCGGCCGGCCATGATCCCGCCGAGCTGCACCTTCTTGGCGAACGCGACGACGTCCGGCTGCAGGCCAAGCTGCTGGTAGCACCATGCGGTGCCGGTCAGGCCGACCCCGGTCTGCACCTCGTCGAGCACGAACAGCGCGTCGTAGGTGTGGCACATCTCCTGCATCGCCCGCAGGAATTCCGGGCGCATGTGGTTGTCCCCGCCCTCGCCCTGGATGGGCTCGGCGAGGAAGCACGCGATGTCGTGCGGCTCGGCCTCGAACGCCGCCCTGGCCTGGGCGAGAGCCCGCGCCTCGGCCTGTTTGGTGTCGTCGAGGTACGCGTCGGCCGGGAACCTCACCGCGGGCACGTCGATCCTCGGCCAGTCGAACTTCGGGAACCGGTCGGTCTTGACCGGCTCGGTGTTGGTCAGCGACAGCGTGTACCCGGACCGGCCGTGGAAAGCGCGGGTCAGGTGCAGCACCTTCCCGCCGAGCCGGGGCGGCCGGCCCGCCGCCTCGTTGCGCCGGCTCTTCCAGTCGAACGCCGTCTTCAGCGCGTTCTCGACCGCGAGCGCGCCGCCCTCGACAAAGAACAGGTGCGGCAGCGCCGGGTCCCCGAGCACCCGCGCGAAGGTCTCGACGAACTGCGCGTAGTGCGTGGTGAACATGTCCGGGTTCGCCGGCTTGTTGGCCGCCGCCTCGGCGAGCACGGCCATGAACTCCGGGTCATCAGCAAGGCCGTGCGGGTTCGAGCCGAGCGGCGCTGACGCGAAGAACGTGTAGAGGTCCAGGTACTCCTCGCCGGACCGCGCGTCAACGATCCAGGAGCCGTGGCTGGCCCTGGTGTCGTAGATGAGCTTGTAGCCGTCGTCGAGCACGTGCCGGCCGAGGACCTTGTGCACCTGCTGCGGCCCGATCGCGCCGTCGCCGAAGATCGAGTCCACCGGAAGTCCTCCTGTCGCCACAGCCGTCAAAAGAATATTCTCCAGCATAACGGCGATGAGGCCGCACATCGTGTGCCCGGGCGAACGGCTCCAATCACGCCGTCCGCCCGGGGGCGTGGCCCGTGCCCGGCCACCAACGGAGCTGGCCGGGCACGGACCTCGCCGCCGACTGGTGCCAGCGAGCCGGTCCCGCCGACTCGTGCCAGCGAGCCGGTCCCGCCGACTCGTGCCGGCGAGCCGGTCCCGCCGCCGCGGGTGCGCGCCGGCGCCCTCGGCGCCGGCGCCGTCGGCGCCGCCGCCGCCGCGCCCGCAATGTGGTGGTGGGTCCCACGCTGTTCCTCTAACAACCTCGCGGGACCCATCACACCGTTCGCCCTGGCCCGGCGGCGAAGGGAGGACTGGCCGGTCAGTACCAGCCGTCGGCGACCTCGTGCTCCCAGGCGGCGCGCGGTGAGCCGTAGGCCGCGCTGATGTAACCGAGGCCCCAGCGGATCTGCGTGGTCGCGTCGGTCTGCCAGTCCGGGCCGGCCGAAGACATCTTGGAGCCCGGGACGGCCTGCGGTATTCCGTACGCTCCCGTCGACGGATTTTCCGCGGACACGCTCCAGCCGCTCTCGGCCTCCCACAGCAGGTCGAGGTACTTGAACTGGCGCGAGGTCCAGCCGAAGGAGCTGAGCATCTTCTTCGCGATCTGCTGCGGCGTCTGCTGGACGGGCGGGGCGTCAGCGGCCGGGGTCAGCGCGCTGGCAACGCTCAGCTGGCGCAGCGCCGCCGTGGTGCCTGCCGGGCCAGCGGAGCCAGCCGCCAAGGACCGGGCCGAGGGGCCGGCCAGAGCCGATGGCGCCGCGAGCACCGCGATCAGGGCTGCCACGGCAAGAGCCGAAGCCGCGATAACGGCGACAAGCTTCCCGGTTTTCGGGCTGCAGGAAATGGTGGTGGACAACGTGAGCCTTAATTTGGGCGCGCGAGGGCGCGCTTGGCTTCCACCCATGGCGCCTGCCCTGCGAATGACAGCAGGGCAGCGGCGTGCGGATATGACGCGGGGTCAGGGCGTCGTCGATTACATAAAGCAATCAATCGCACACGCTGGGTGCTGTTGTGCGCACTACTCTGCACCAAAGCCGGCTTACCGCGGGTGAGAAACGCCGTAGTCGCATTTGCTTCAGGAATCGAACAGAGCAGCGGCCCTTAATCCACTGCGTCGCTGGCGATGGCGTCGAACGCGGCGGCGAAGGTGTCGGCGATCTGGTCGATCTCGGCCTCGGAGATCGTGAACGGCGGAGAGATCTGCAGCGCGACGCCGCGAAGCAGCCGCGTGATCACGCCCCGCTCACGGATCTCGGTCACCAGCCGGGCCCCGATGCCGGGATCGGCGGCGCGGGCGTCCTCGGCGATCTCGACAGCGGCGAGCAGGCCGGTGCCCGCGCGCACCTGGCCGACCAGGCGGTGCGCGGCCAGCGGCCTGATCTTCTCCGCGAGGACCGGCTCGAGCTCGGCAACGCGCCCGATCAGCCCCTCGCGCTCCACGATGTCCAGGTTGGCCAGGCCGACCGCGCACGCGGTGGGGTGACCCTCGTAGGTGTAGCCGTGCCGGAACACCTCGGTCGACCCCTCGCGCCAGAACGGCTCCGCGACCCGGGGGCCGACGATGACCACGCCGAGCGGCGCGTAGCCCGAGGTCAGCCCCTTGGCCCCGGTGATCATGTCGGGATCGAGCGCGAACCGGGTGCTGCCGAACCAGGCGCCGAGCCTGCCGAACCCGGTGATCACCTCGTCGGCCACGAACAGCACGTCGTTGCGGCGGCAGATCTCCCGCACCTGCTCCAGGTATCCATCCGGCGGCGGGTACACGCCGCCGGCGCCGATCACCGGCTCGCAGAAGAACGCGGCGATGCGCTCGGCACCCACCTGCTCGATGAGCTTCTCCAACGCGGACGCGTCGTCCCACGGCACGCGCTCGACCAGCGAGACCAGCGTCCCGTACGGCTCGGTGTTGGCCGGGATCCCGCCGAGCGACGTGCCGTAGGCGTTCATCCCGTGATAGGCGTGCGACCGGGAGACGATCACCTGCTTGTCCGGCTGGCCCACCGCGCGCCAGTAGGCACGGGCGAGTTTCCCCGCCGTGTCGATCGCGTCGGATCCGCCGCCCGGCGTGAAGAACACCTTGGCGTCACCGAGCGGCGCGATCTGCGCCACCCGCCGGGCCAGCGCCTCGGCCGGCGGGTTGGAGAACGGCTCGAAGGTCTGGTAGACGGCGAGCTTGCGCATCTGCGCGGCGGCGGCGTCGGCGAGCTCCGTCCGGCCGTGCCCGACATTGGCGTACCACAGGCTGGCGATCGCATCCAGGTAGCGGCGGCCCTCGGTGTCGACGACCGTGACCCCCTCGCCTCCCTCGATCACGACCGGCCGGAGGCTGGCCATGTTCGCGAAGCCGTTCCAGAAGACGGGCCGACCTGCGCCGTCGCCGGTTCCTGTGGCCATTTGACCTTCCCTTCCGACCTGGGATTTGCCGTCAACTCCCGGATAACGTTCTGACCGCGCTCAGCCGCGGTAGGCGCGCGCCACCTCGCTGAGCCGCTGGTGCGCGCCGCGCATGACCGCGCCGCCGCCGAGCCAGTCCTTGCGCACCTTCGCCACGGACGTGTAGTTCGTGTCGCACACGTTCGCCAGCGGCGCCTCCACCGCCTGCGTGATGAACTGGTACGCGTCCAGCACCGACAGCCCCCAGTCCTGCGCGACCCAGTGCACCAGGTCGGCCTGCGCGATCCGGAACGCGTCCTCGAGCGGCCTGGCCGAGCCGGCCGACATGATGTGGGTGTCGGACTCCAGCCGGGGCCACGGCGTGACCAGGCCCTTGAGCAGGTCGACGGTCAGGACCGTGTTCATCGCGCACTCCACGGCCACGCCACAGGTCTCGCCCTCACCCTGGCGGGCGTGCCCATCGCCGATCGACAGCAGCCCGCCCGGCACGTTAACGCCCAGGTAGCAGGTGACGCCGGCGCGCATCTCCGGCGTGTCCATGTTCCCGCCGAACGCGTCGGGCACCAGCGCCGACCTGACCTCGAGGTTGGCCGGTGCCACGCCGATCGTGCCGTGCATCGGGCTCATCGGCAGCTCGGCGGTGAAGTCGCTGTCCGCGGCCGAGAACCGGCAGCTGCGCCGGGCGCGGTCGAGCTCCCAGATCCACACGACCTCGGGCAGCGGATCCTGCAGCGTCGCGGTGAGATGCGTGGAGGTCAGCGCGCCGAACAGCGGCACGGTCGTGGACGCGGCCCAGTCCCGGCTCGGCTCGATCGACACGAAGTGCACCGCGAGGGTGTCACCGGGCTCCGCGCCCTCGACGTAGAACGGGCCGGTCTGCGGGTTCAGGAACGGGAACTCGCAGACCTGCGAGACCAGGTCGCCCTTGCCGCGAACCCGGCCGGCGAAGCAGTCCTCGGTCCAGAGCTCGAGCACCGTTCCCGGCGCGATGCGGGCGGCCGGGGCAGCACCGCCGAACGTCCACACGTACTGGTCGGCCTCGGGCCGGAACGACAACACCCGCGGGTCACTCATTTCAGCCTCCTCAGCCGCACAGGTCAACTCTGGCCTAAAGGGGTCCGGATCAACAATGCGACGGCTATGACCTGCTTCGGGGTCTGGCCGAGCCCACCAGCCCGGAGTAGCGTTCCAAGGCGAACCCGACAAGGAGGTCGCAGTTGATTAAAACAAGCCGATTCTTAACTGCGCTCGGATCAATCGCCGTGGTCGGCGGGCTCTGCACGGCCGCAGCCACCACGGCGGCGACCGCCACCGCCGCGGTCGGTGTCCAGCCGGCCTCGATCCACAGCCAGCTGGCCTCCAAAACCCAGCCGCCCACCGAGGCCCAGTGCGTGTCCTCCTTCACCGTCCCCTGCTACGACCCGGCCCAGATCGAGACCGCGTACAACGAGCAGCCCTTGTTCGACCGCGGGATCACCGGCAGCGGCGAGACCATCGTGATCGTCGACTCGTTCGGGTCCCCGACCATCGAGTCGGACCTGGCCACCTTTGATGCCCAGTTCGGGCTCCCCGCCCCGCCCTCCTTCAAGATCATCCAGCCGGCCGGCCCGGTGCCCGCGTGGAACCCCAACAACAGCACGATGACCGGCTGGGCCGGGGAGACCACGCTCGACGTCGAGTGGTCGCACAGCATCGCCCCCGGTGCCAACATCCTGCTGGTGGAAACGCCGGTGGCGGAGACCGAGGGAGTGGCCGGCTTCCCGCAGATCGTCGAGGCCGAGAACTATGTCATCGACCACCACCTCGGCCAGGTGATCAGCCAGAGTTTCGCGGCGACCGAGCAGACGTTCCCGAGCGTCCGGTCGCTGCTCAACCTGCGCAGTGCCTACTTCAACGCGGCCGCGCACCACGTGACCGTGCTCGCCGCGGCCGGTGACACCGGGGCGACCGCCTACTCCAACGTTGCCGGAACGCTCCTGTACACCTACCCGGTGGTGTCCTGGCCCGCGAGCGACCCGCTCGTGACCGGGGTCGGCGGAACCCAGCTGTCGCTGAACTCCAGCGGCCAGCGCACCGCGCCGGACCGGGTGTGGAACGACACCTACAACACCGGGCTGAACGAGGTCTTCTTCGGCGACGCCGGCCCCAACGCCCTCGCCGGGGGCGGCGGCAAGTCGGCGGTGTTCTCCCGGCCGCCGTACCAGGACCGCGTGGCCAGGATCACCGGCGGCCAGCGCGGCGTGCCGGACATCTCGATGAGCGCGGCCTGCTCCGGGCTTGTTGACACCTACCAGAGCTTCCCCGCTACGGGCGAGCCAGCGGGCTGGTACGTGGACTGCGGCACGAGCGAGGCGAGCCCGCTGTTCGCCGGGATCGTGGCGCTGACCGACCAGGTGGCCGGTCACTCGGTCGGCTTCATCAACCCGGCGCTGTACGCGCTGTCGGCCCGCCGCGCGCCGGGCATAGTGCCGGTCACCATCGGGAACAACACGGTTTCGTTCACCCAGAACGGAACGGAGTACACGGTGCAGGGCTACAGCGCCCGCCGCGGCTACAGCACGGTCGCCGGGGTGGGCACGGTCAACGCCGCCCTGTTCGTGCCGGAGTTGGCCCGGGCAGCCGGCGGCAGATAACCCGGTCGGCTACGGTGCCGGCGCCGCGCCGAATCGGCTACGGCGCCGGCACCGCGTCGAACAGGTGCAGCCGGTGCGCGGCGGCGGCCGCCTCGCCGCGGCTGGCGACGCCCACCTTGGCCAGGATGTTCGAGACGTGCGCGCTGGCGGTCTTGGCGGAGATGAACAGCCGGGCGGCGATCTCCGGGTTCGACCGGCCGTCGGCGACGAGGCGCAGCACCTCGAACTCCCTGGCGGTCAGGCCCAGCGGCGTCCCGGCGGCGGCCTTGTGCCCGGCCGGCCCGCGGTCCGGCCGGATTCTGGCGCTGGTCGCGAGCGCCTTGATCTCTGCCGCCAGCGGCCGCGCGCCGAGGCCATCGGCGAGCTCGGC
>JASHOI010000541.1 GCA_030041195.1 Streptosporangiaceae bacterium
CCGGTGGTCAGCAGCCATACCTCGAGGAAGTGGGCGAAGTCCCGGTACTTGTAGAGCCCGGCGAGTCCTTCTACCGAGTCCGCCGGCAGCGGCACGGTGTTGCGTTTGGCGATCTGCAGCAGCGTCCGGGCCCGGACGGTGCCCTCCAGGTGCACATGCAGCTCGATCTTCGGGAACGTCCTGGAACCTGATGCACCAGCATGAGCGGGCATGCCGACAGCACTCACCAGCACCTCCTCGATCGGAGGCGCCCTTCTCAGCAGAGGGACAGGACGAGCGTGGCGGAAAGACCCGTTGCAGCGCCTCTCATCCTGCGCCGCTCAGTATGCCACCGCGCTCAGGCCGCGTCGACACCGTTTACGCGGCCCCGGCCCGGCACACAGGCCGACGGGAATCACCCGCCCAGGGTGAAGCACCGAGGGCTCGGCGCACGGCAGGGTGGCGAGTGCGTCTCCCGCGAGCCAGACCCGGTCTCCTGTTCATTCCCCAGCACTCATTCCCCACCAGGCTAAGGAGACGCACATGGCTGCGAGCACGGAGACAGCAGCGATCCGGCCGTTCACGGTCCCGGTCGCGCCGGAGGCGGAGATCGAGGCGCTGCGCGCGCGTGTATCCGGAACGCACTGGCCCGACATGGAGACCGTCCCGGATCATTCGCAGGGCGTGCAGCTAGCGGTGATCCAGGAACTCGCGCATTATTGGGCAACGGACTACGACTGGCGCAAGTGCGAGGCAAAGTTGAGTTCCCTGCCGCACTTCATGACCGAGATCGACGGACTGGACATTCACTTCATTCATGTCCGCTCGGATCGCGAGAATGCGTTGCCGCTCATCGTCACCCATGGCTGGCCCGGCTCGATCATCGAGCTGCTGGAGATCATCGATCCACTCACGAACCCGACGGCGCACGGCGGGCGCGCATCCGACGCCTTCGACGTGGTGATCCCGTCGATACCGGGCTATGGGTTCTCCGGCAAGCCTCGGGAACCGGGCTGGGGACCTGATCGCGTGGCACGTGCCTGGGTAGAGCTGATGAGACGCCTCGGATACACGCACTTTGTGGCCCAAGGGGGCGACTGGGGCGCGGTTATCACCGATCTCATGGCTACCCAGGCACCTCCGGGACTGCTCGGCATGCACACCAACATGCCTGGGGTGATACCGCCGGATGTCGCGCAGGAGCTTCCGGTCCCGGGCCAGCTCGCCCCTGGCGGGCCGCCGCCATCCGGTCTGTCGGCCGATGAAAAGCGCGCGTTCGAGCAGATCAGTACCTTCTATACGAAGGGCGCCGGCTATGCGGTAGAAATGGGAACCCAGCCGCAAACGCTGTACGGGGTGGCGGATTCACCGGTCGGCCTGGCCTCCTGGATGATCAACCACGACCCGTATAGCTACGGGGAAATCTCACGCGCCTTTGTCGACGGGCAACCCGTGGGCAACCTTACCCGGGACGAGATCCTCGACGACGTCACGCTCTACTGGCTGACGAATACCGGGGTTTCTTCGGGCCGTATCTACTGGGACAATAAATTCGGCTTCTTCGACGCCAAGGACGTCGCCCTGCCCGCTGGCGTGACCGTCTTTCCTGGCGAGATCTATCAGGCCCCCCGCAGCTGGGCCGAGCAGGCGTACCCCAACCTCATTTACTACAACGAGGTCGACAAGGGCGGGCACTTCGCGGCCTGGGAGCAGCCGCAGCTCTTTTCGGAGGAGGTGCGCGCGAGCTTCCGGCCGCTTCGCTAGATGACTACCTTCGGAAACCGGGCGATGCCTTCGCTTGGCGGCGCGGCTGAGTGGCTCAACTCAGAGCCACTCAGCCCCGCGGCGCTGCGCGGCCGCGTTGTCCTCGTCAATTTCTGGACCCTGACCTGCATCAACTGGCTGCGCACGGAGCCATACGTCCGCGCCTGGTCGCGCGCTTACCGCGAGGACGGGCTCGTGGTGATCGGCGTGCACACCCCCGAGTTCTCGTTCGAGCACGACGTCTACCGGGTGCGCCAGGCAACCCGAGACCGGGCAATTGACTACCCCGTTGCCGTCGACAACGACTACGCCATCTGGACAGCGTTCGACAACCATTACTGGCCTGCGCTGTACTTCGTCGACACCGACGGGATCGTACGCGACCAGCACTTCGGCGAAGGGCGCTACCAGGAATCAGAACGTCTCATCCAGCGGCTGCTGGGTATCGACCGCGAACCTGTCTCGGTGACCGGGGTCGGCGTGGAAGCCGAAGCCGACTGGGACCACCTGCGCACATCAGAGACTTATCTCGGCTACGAACGGGGCGAGAGCTTCGCCTCACCGGGCCGGGCAGCCCTCGGCGAGCGCCACTTCTATCAACTCCCGGAACGCCTCGGCGTTAACCAGTGGGCTCTAACCGGCGAGTGGACCGTCGGACGCGAGAAAGCGACTCTGGAGCAGGCGGGCGGCGGCATCGCGTTCCGGTTCCTCGCGCGAGACGCTCACCTCGTGCTGTCAACCAGAGCAGGCGAGGAAACTCCTTTCCGTGCGCTCCTTGACGGCGTGGAGCCCGGCCCATCCCATGGAGTCGACGTTAGCCAAGAGGGGGACGGGCAGCTCCGCGACGGCCGTCTCTACCAGCTCGTGCGACAAGACCACGATGTACGTGACCGCACGCTGGAGATCAGCTTCCTCAAGCCAGGTGCCGAAGCATACGTCTTCACGTTCGGCTAGCCCGCTGCGGTCAGCGCGGTCCATTGCCGGCGTCGCGCCATGATTCCCATCGGGCCCGGAGATCCGGCAACAACGCCGCCAGGTATTCGCGTGCCTCATCGCAGGTGGTCAACGGCAGCGCCAAGCCCACCGCCCACACGCCCCACCGGTTCGGGCCGGGTGCCAAGACCTCCTCGAAATACGGCGCGCATCCGGATTGCCAGACGAGGCCAGCGCGGCTTCCGTCCGGAGCTATCACGTAAGCGTCGCCTTCGGTGGCGGGCACGGACAGGAAATCGGTGATCATGCCGAGCCGGAATCCCCCGGCTTCAGCACCTTCTACGACCGGGAATCCGTGGTAGACCGGTGCGCCCAGTGGCCGGGCCAGGAACGCCGGCAGGCTGGGATCAGTGCTTTCTGCCTGCTCATCGGTGGCCAGGGGTCTCCCGTGTGCCGGTCCGGGCTGTTCCCTCACGTGAAGAAACTACCGACCGCCGTCAGCGGATGGCCAACCCATTGCGGCGGCCTCGATGTTCTCGCCGGCGTCGCCAACGGGCCGGTCTGAGCCCACTTGTGCCAAGATGCGGCAACGTATATCTTTGCGATGTATCGACACGATACATCGCCGCGATATGGCGGCGACGTGACAGGACGTCCACGCCGGGAACGGCATCCCCCTGGAGGCTAGAGATTCGTGGAGACATCCCAGCACCAGATCGAGCCCGCCGCCGGCAGGCTGGGCGTCCTGACAGTAGGGCTCGGCGCCGTGGCGTCGACCGTTGTCGCCGGAGTCGAGCTGGTCAGGCGCGGCCTCGCTGAGCCCATCGGTTCGCTCACTCAGATGGGCACCATTCGCCTCGGCAAACGGACTGAGAACCGAGTGCCGCTCATTCGCGACTTCGTGCCTCTGGCCGACATCGACCAGCTGGTCTTCGGTGCCTGGGATCCGATCGCCGACACGGCCTACGAAGCCGCGCTGAAATGCGGCGTGCTCGACCGGCTCGCCCATATCGAACCGATCGCGGACGAACTGAAGGAGATCGAGCCCATGCCGGCCGTCTTCGACCAGGACTACGTGCGGCGGCTCGACGGCCCCAATGTCAAGCTCGAGGCGAGCAAGCGAGACCTTGCCGAGGCCGTCCGCAAAGACATCCGCGATTTCAAGGCGCAGCGCTCCTGCGACCGGGTGGTTGTGATCTGGTGCGCATCCACTGAGATTTTTCTCGAGCCCAGCCCGGCCCACCAGGATCTGGACGCGCTCGAAGCCGCGATGGATGCGAACGACAAGAGCGTCCCGCTCTCGATGCTCTACGCGTACGCGGCTCTCAAGGAGGGCGTGCCCTTCATCAACGGAGCACCTAATCTCACCACCGACGTGCCGGCGATGGCGGAGCTCGCCCAAACGGCCGGCGTGCCCATCGCCGGCAAGGACTTCAAATCAGGGCAGACCCTTTTGAAGACCGTGCTCGCGCCGATGTTGAAGGCTCGCATGCTGGGGCTCCAGGGCTGGTACTCGACCAACATCCTCGGTAACCGCGACGGCGAGGTGCTGGACGACTCCGACAGCTTCCGCACCAAGGAGCAGACCAAGCTCGGCGTGCTCGATGACATCCTGCAGCCGAGCCTCTATCCCAAGCTTTACGGCGACGTCCACCACAAGGTGTGCATCAACTACTACCCGCCGCGCGGTGACAGCAAGGAGGGCTGGGACAACATCGACATCTTCGGCTGGCTCGGCTATCCGATGCAGATCAAGGTCGACTTCCTATGCCGTGACTCGATCTTGGCCGCGCCCCTGGTACTTGACCTCGTGCTCTTCACAGACCTGGCCCAGCGGGCGGGGCTCAAGGGCGTGCAGGAGTGGCTGTCGTTCTACTTCAAGAGCCCGCAGCACGCCCCCGGCGTCTATCCGGAGCACGACCTGTTCATCCAGCAGAGCACGCTGAAGAACACGCTTCGCTGGCTGATGGGCGAGGAGCAGCTCAGCGCGGCCCAGCACCGCTCGGGCTGAGCACGCGATTGTTACGAAGGGATCTGGCTGCCTTCATCCGCGCCTGCCCGCTCGGCAAGGTCCACCACTTC
>JASHOI010000058.1 GCA_030041195.1 Streptosporangiaceae bacterium
CCCGCGCCGAAGCCGCCCGCGACGAGGATCTTGAACGTTACGGGTGCGCCCACCGTGGTCGCGTCGTCGTCATAGGCGTCGTAGGCCATCGACCACCTCCTGGAGGATCTTCAGGTCGTTGAGGCCGGCCGGCTGCGCCCGGTGGATCGTGACCAGGCCACGCTCGCGCAGGTCGTGGACCAGGATGCGGATCACGCCGACGGGCAGGTCGAGGTCGGAGGCCAGCTCGGCCAGCGGGGTCGGCATGTGGCAGCGCTGCAGCAAGTCGTCCTGCTCCGGCGTCAGCCGCGGCGGATCGTGGGCGGTGCGGCGGGCCGCGCGCACCATGTCCAGCAGGTCGAGGCGCTCGCCGGACGGGCGGGTCAGGCCTCCGGTGAGCGCGTACGGGCGGACAACCGGGCCCGCGTCCTGGTCGACCCACTCGCCGCTCGGCGGCTGCACCGCTATCACCCGGCCGTCGGCCGTGCGGGTGCCGTGCGGCGGTCGACGGCCAGGTGCTCGCCGACCCGGGCGACCAGGAGGGCCATCTCGTAGGCGACCAGGCCGACGTCGGCTCCCTGCTCGGCCATTGCCGCCAGGCAGCTGCCCTCCCCGGCCGCGATCACGAACAGGAACGCCGAGTCCATCTCGACGATGATCTGCCGCACGGTCCCGGCGCCGAACTGCTCGCTGGTCCCGCGGGCCAGGCTCTGCAGCCCGGCGGCGGCCGCGCAGAGGTACTCCGAGTCCTCGCGGGTCAGCCCGTTGGAGGCCCCGATCACGAGTCCGTCCCTGGACAGGATCACCGCCTTGGTGACCTTCGCGACGCCCGCGACCAGATCGTCGAGGAGCCAGTCGAGTTGCCCTGGCTGGCGCATGTTCAGCCCTCCTCACCCGGGTCCGGACTGGCCGGGTCCTGCTCGGCCGCCGTTGCCGCGGCGTCCTGGGCCGCGTCGGCCGGCCGGGTGCTCGCCGCTGACCTGCCCCGTTCCCAGCCGCGCTGCATCGCGGACATCGTGCTGCGGACCGCCTCGGGCGAGGCGGGCGGCGCTGTTGGCATCGGGGAGGTGCCGGTGTCCGTCGCCTCACGGGCGCGGAGCTGCGGGGCCAGGGCAGCCTGGCGGACCCGGACCGGGAGCCCGCCGTCCTGCTGGCTCGCAGGCTGGCTCGCTGCCTGGTTCGCCGCCGCCGGGCGCGGGTCCGGGCCGGGCACGATCTCGGTGGCGCCGGCCATGACCTGCCCGGCCTGGACGGAGTCGGCGGCCTGCCTGGCGGCCCTGGTCGGCCGGGTCCACCAGCCGGATTCGGCTGGCGTCGCTGGCTCGGTGGTGCCGGCGGCGTGCCGCGGGCGGCGGGGATCGGCGGCCGTGCCGTGCCCGTTGCCTGCCTGGCCGTAGCCAGTCCTCAGCGCGTCGGCCGCGGCCGCGGGCTGCAGCGTGCGCCCGTCGGCCGGAAGCGCCGGGACCTGGCTTTGGCCGGTGACGACCAGGCTGGTCGGGATGATCACGATGGCGCTCGTGCCGCCGTAGGCCGACGAGCGGAGGGTGACCTTGATCGCGTGCCGGTGCGCCAGCCGGCCGGTGATGAACAGGCCCAGCCGGTCGCTGCCCGCCGGGTCGAAGGCCGGCAGGCTGGTCAGGTCGCGGTTGATCTCGTCCATCCGCTCCGGCGCGATGCCGAGGCCGCGGTCCTCGATCTCGACCGCGAAGCCCCGGCCCACCAGGTCGCCCTGGACCCGCACCACCGTGTTCGGCGGCGAGAACACCGTCGCGTTCTCCATCAGCTCGGCCAGCAGGTGGACGACGTCGGCGACGGCCGGGCCGGCCAGGGCCGCCTTGGACCGGACCTCGACCCGGATCCGGGTGTAGTCCTCGACCTCGGCCACGGCGGCCCGCAGGACGTCGATGAACGGCACCGGATGGCTCCAGCTCCGGCCGGGGGAGTCACCGGACAGCACGATCAGGCCCTCGGCGTGCCGCCGCATGCGGGTGGTGAGGTGGTCGATGCGGAACAGGTCCTCGAGCTGCTGCTCCTCCTCCGCGCGCCGTTCCATGCCGTCGAGCAGCCCGAGCTGGCGATGCAGCAGCGCCTGGTTGCGCCGGGCCAGGTTGCGGAAGACCTTGCTGACGCCGTTGCGGAGGTTTGCCTCATCCACGGCAGCGTCCACGGCGGCCCGGTGCACCGTATTGAACGCTTCGCGCACCTGGTCGATCTCGTCCGCTGTGCCGTCCGGGGCCGCGGCCGGCGCTTCGGCGTCGACGTCCACCGTGTCGCCGTCCCGGAGCCTGGCCATGACGGCCGGGAGCCGGTCGCGGGCGAGTTCCAGGGCCGAGGTGCGCAGGCCGTTCAGCCGGCGCACCAGGCGGCGGCCCATCAGCAGCGAGAAGACGATCGACGCGATGACCGCGAGCAGGCCCACGCTCGCCGCCACGATGAACGTCGTGAGGGCCCTGCGGGCCGAGGAGGCCACCTGGGACTGAATCCAGGCCGGGCTCTTGGTCAGCACGACCTGGAGATGGCCGGCGTAGGCCGTTGCCGTGGGCTGCCACTGGGCCAGCGGCACCGGCGGCGTGGTGGCGCCGGCCGGCGCGTTGATGATCGCGTTCTCCTGGCTGGTCAGGGCCGCGGTCAGCGAGGCCGGCACTTCCTGGCGCAGCAGGCCGCTGGCCTCGGCGTCCAGTTGCGGCACCGCGTCCGCGACCAGGTACCGCCGCACGGCCACGAGCTCGGCGAATTCCTTCTGGTCCGCGGCGGGCATGTGCCCGGTCGCCACGTCTCCGACGTAGATGTCGCTCTCCTCCGAGACGAGCATCGCGACCGTGTAGAGGCTCACTTCCTGGCGCGCCGTCGTGGCCAGGGACTGGCTCACGTAGGTCACCTGGATGCCCTGCTCGCCCACCCGGATCCCGTCCGCCAGGATCGCGCTGTAGGCGTTGATCGCGGCCGTCCGGCTGATCGCGCCGCTCAGCACCTCGGCGCGCAGCGTCTGGAGCGGGCCCTTGAAATCGGTGAGGAGTGTTGCGACCGCGTTCTTCTCCAGCGCGGTCGCGTTCGCGACGACCGGCCCGGACCTGGTGACGGTCTCGACGGCGTGGAACCGCTGGTCGGTCGCGGCCTCGTCGCGCCGGTATGCGGCGGCGGCCTGGCTCGACCTGGTGGCCAGGTACATCACCGCGCCGCTGCGCTCGGCGTTGAGCGCCACCATCGCGTCGGAAACCGGCGTGATCGTCGTGCCGCTGACCTTGCCCGCGTTGGCCAGTCCGACCGCGGTGCCGAACTGGCCCGCGACCGCGTACGCGTAGACGCCGATCAGCGCGAGAAGTGGGACGGAGACCAGCAGGAACATCCGGGCACGAATGGACGTGGGACGAAAGCTCATGGTGTGGTGGCCCTCAGTTGACGCGGTTCAGGCCCGCAGGCAGATGCCCGATATTTGCATGTAACAGCCCAAACCTGTACTAATCCCCCGCCGGTAGCTTCGACACGTACAGTGCCATACACCGGACACTCCGTCAAACTGAACCAGACAATCGGGCAGTAAGCACGTGTTCGGCGTCTGGGGGTGGCGTGCGGGCGGCCCTGGCTGACTACATGGTGTTGAAGGTCTGCGTGAGCGGATAGGTGGTGACGACCTTGCCGTTCTCCAGCACGTAGACCGCCGGCCGCTTCTTGCCGGTGAAGATGACCGTCAGCCTTGTGTAACGCCGGTCGGCCGGGTGCCCCTTCACCGCGGCGCTCCCCCACAGCACGTCCAGCGAGGGGTAATAGTAGATGTGACCTTCGGCGCAGCTCGGCGTGCAGTCGTTCTGCCAGAAGGTGGCATAACCGCTGGCCAGCTTCGGCGTCCAGCTCGTCCAGTGCACGTCCTGCACGCCGGTCCCATGGTCCGCGCAGGTAATCACGATGGTCGACGGCGCCACGACGGGCTTGAGGCTGCAGTTGAGCACGACGTACCTGGGAGCCTTGGCGTTCGCGACCTGGGTGGTCACGGTGGCGTGCGTAGTTGCGGGCGTGCCGGAACTGGCAAGAACCGCCCCCCCGCCGCCTGCCGCGATGATGCCGGCGCCTGCCAAGATCGTTACGGCGACTCGCACCCTCGTCTTCATTTTCATTTTGCGCCTCCGGTGGAGCGCGGGCGCCTGTGGCGTCCTGGCCGGACGCTCGGTGTGACCGCTCCTAACAGCCAGGACGCTGGATCATGATGAATGGTTATGGGTTTTAAGACCTGACGATCCCGGTCTCGAGCGCGATTCCCTCGGTGGACGTGACGTTCTGGGTATGCCTACGGTAGGGCGAGGTTGCTTGCCGTCGGCGTTTCGTCCAGCAGTGCGTTGCTCGCCAAGGGCAGTACGGGGGTGTGGTGCCGATGTCATCGGTAACGTCTTCTGCCGCGCGGGACCAGGCGGGGGCGGGTGGTGACCGGCGCTGGCTGGTCCTGGTCGTGGTCGCCATTGCCCAGCTGATGGTGGTGCTGGATTCCACGATCGTCAACATCGCGCTGCCGTCGGCGCAGCGTGACCTGGGGTTCGCGAACAGCGACCGGCAGTGGGTGGTGACGGCCTACGCCCTGGCGTTCGGCAGCCTGCTGCTGGTGGGCGGCCGGCTCGGCGACATGTTCAGCCGCAAGCGGGTGTTCATCACCGGCCTGATCGGATTCGCGCTGGCGTCGGCCGTCGGCGGGGCCGCTGTGTCGTTCCTGATGCTGGTGGCGGCCCGGGCGCTGCAAGGAGCGTTCGGCGCTGTCCTCGCGCCGTCCGCGCTGGGCACGCTGGTCAGCACGTTCCGGGATCCGCGGGAGCGGGGGAGGGCCTTTGGGGTGTTCGGGTCGGTCGCAGCCGGCGGCGGCGCGGTGGGCCTGATCTTGGGCGGTGCGCTGACCCAGTACTTCTCCTGGCGCTGGTGCCTGTATGTCAACCTGGTGTTCGCCGTGATCGCGGTCGCCGGCGCGCTGGCGTTCATTCGCACCAGCCGGCCGGCGGTGCGACCGCCGATGGACTGGCCTGGGACGGTGCTGGCCTGCGCCGGGCTGTTCCTGATCGTGTTCGGCTTCTCCCACGCCGAGTCGGCCGGCTGGACGGCCGCGCTGACCATCGGCAGCCTGGTCGTCGGCGTGGTCCTGCTCGCTGGGTTCGTGGCCGCCGAGCAGCGTGCCAGCCACCCGTTGCTGCCGATACGGGTGATAGTGGACCGCACCCGTGGCGGCGCGTACTTCGCCGTGTTCATCTCCGGGATCGCGATCTTCGGCACGTTCCTGTTCCTCACCTACTACCTGCAGGTGATCAAGGGAGACAGCCCGCTGAGCACCGGGCTGCTGTTCCTGCCGATGATCGCCTGCATCCTGACCACCTCCAACCTCTCCAGCATCGTGCTCCTGCCCCGGCTCGGGCCGCGGGTCCTGATCGCGACCGGCATGCTGCTGGCCGGCGCCGGGATGGGCTACCTGTCCCGGCTCACCGTGGCCTCCGGCTACCTCAGCCATGTGCTGCCCGCGCTGCTGGTCATGGGGCTGGGCTTCGGCATGATCTTCGCGCCGGCCATCAACACCGCCACCTTCGGCGTGGCGCGCGAGGACTCCGGTGTGGCCTCGGCGCTGGTCAACACGATGCAACAGGTCGGCGGGTCGATCGGTACGTCCGCGCTGAGCACGTTCGCGCTGACCGCGACGGCCAGCTACCTGATCGCCCACCACACCAGCCCGCTGGCCCCGGCGATCGCGGCCACCCACGGCTACACCGTCGCCTTCAGCATTTCGGCCGTGATGCTCGGCATCGGCTTCGTTCTCACGATCATCCTGCTGCCCGGCCGCCGCCGGCTCGAGGAACTCCGGAGAGCCGAGGCCACGCTGCCCCCCGCCGCCGCGCCCGCGCCCGCCACTCCCGCCCGCGCCCCCGTTCCCGCACTGTATCCCGAGACCGCGACCCCTGTTCCCGCACTGCACCTCGAGCCGAGGGCGATCCCGGTGGGCCTGTGCGGCTGCTCGCCGGTGGTCACCCACGCTCGCGTCACAACGGTCACGCTGACTAGGACGTGAGCCGCAGGTAACCCCGACTCCCGGTCGGGCAGAGCTTTGCCGGCTGCCCCTGTCCGGCTGGGGCGAATCAGAGACCAGGCTTCGTCTTCTGAGGACGAGCCAGGACTCCGGCTGACGACGTAATATCCCGGTAACACGGAGCAGGCGCAAGGTCACAAGGCGGTGGGCGATGGCCGAACCCGTGGTGAGCGGGATTGACGAAGTCGGTCTGCTGCCCGGCAGCCACGTTTGCGCGTTCTATCGCGGCGACAGAGACCGCGACCGGCTGCTGAGCGGCTACTTCGGTGCGGGCCTGTCCGCGGGGGACAAGTGCATCTGCGTGGTCGACTCGCGTAACACGGCCGAGTGGCTGCGGAACCTGCCGTGCTCGGGCGGCAACCACAGTCCGGGCGACGGTCAGCTCGACATCCACCTGCCGGAATCGAGTTACCTGGCGGACGGCAAGTTCACCACTGGCGACATGCTTACGTTCTGGGTCGACAACATTCTCCGTGCGACGGCCGATGGCTACTCCTTCTGCCGCCTGGCCGGCGAGATGACCTGGGCGCTGCGAGACGCACCCGGTGTCGAGCACCTGGTTGGTTACGAGTCCGAGCTGAACCGGGTCACCGCCAGCTACCCGGTCGCGGTGCTGTGCTTGTACGACCTCGACCGCTTCAGCGGTGAGGTCGTGGTCAACATCGTCATGACCCACCCGCAAGTGCTGGTCCAGGGCATCCTCATCGAGAACCCCTACTACGTCGAGCCGGACGAGTTCCTCCGCCTTGCCGACCCGGATCAGCCGGACGGGCAGCCGTTCCGCGTATCCGCTGACGCGCTGTCCCTCGCCAACGGCCGGCCGGTCGCTGATCGACATCTTCGATGACAGCCGAGCGTCCGACCAGCGGCGGGGTGAGCCGGGACGGTATCGCCGTTGTAAGGATGCCGCAGCGCAGCATCGCGGCCGATGAGTCCTGCCTGCGCGAGCGGCTGAGCGAATTCCGGGCCCTGCTGGTGATCTCCATGCTGATGACCGAGTCGGTCGACGAGGATCAGATCCTGGAACTCGCTACGTCGAGCGCACCGGGCCTGGGTCCCTGGCAAGTGGAGGGATACCGCTTTGCCGACGGCCAGTGGCACGCCGGCCTGCACGGATCCGCTTCGGCACCACCGGGCCTGGACAAGCAACTGGCCGCGCTGAGCGGCAAGAGCGGCGCGGTAAGCATCGCCGGCCGGACGTGGGCCTGTGCCTACCCGCTTTCGGGCGTGGGCGGCCCGCTCGGCCACCTGATCGCCTCGTCTGCCGCGGAACCAGCCGCCGAGCAGCGGTTCCTGATCAGGGTCCTGGCCCAGCAGACCGGAGTGGCGCTCTCCAACGCCCGGCTGCACGCACGTGAGCGGGCCACTGCGGCGGAACTCGCGACAACCAACGAAGCGCTGGCGGCGACCGTCAGCCGCCTGCAGCGCAGCATGGACATCCACCAGCGGCTGACCAGCGTCGCCATGTCCGGGGACGGCCAGCCCGGCATCGCGAAGGCGCTGCACGAGCTGACCGGGATGCCGGTGGCCATTGAGGACCGCTACGGGAACCTGACGGCATGGGCGGGCCCCGGCCTGCCTGATCCCTACCCGAAGGAGTCCTTCGCCAAGCGCGAGCACTTGCTCAGGCGGCTGATGCGGGCCGCCTCGCCGATCCGGGAAGGTGAGCGGCTGATGCTGCTCGCCTCTCCCCGCAGCGACGTGCTGGGGGTGCTGTCTCTTATCGACCCGGAGCGGCGCGCCGATCATCCCGATCTCGTGGCCCTGGAGCACGGCGCGACAGTACTGGCCATGGAGCTAGCCCGGCTGCGCGGGATCGCCGACGCGGAACTGCGCCTGCGTGGCGACCTGATGCACGATCTCCTGGCCGGGACCGACGATGAAAGCGCCCTGACTCGGGCCGAGGCACTGGATTACGACCTGCGGCGGCCGCACCGCGTGGTGATCGTGGAGGGCAAGGGGCGTGCCCGGTCGCATGACTCATTGCTGACCGCCGTCCGCCGCGCCATGCGGCACGCTCGCCTGGACGGGCTGTTCGAGAACTGGACCGGAGACGTCGCCATCATCACCGCGGCCCAGGGTGACTGGGAGCAGCTGCGTCGGGCGGTCATGTCCGACCTCGGCGGGCGGGTGCTGGTCGGGGTGGGCGGGCCTGCGGTCCGGCCATCGGAGCTGCCCCGCTCGCTTCGCGAAGCCGGCCTGGCATTGCGGCTGCAGAAGTCGCTGCTTCCTGGGAGCACCGCCTGCGAATATCCCAAGCTCGGCATATTCCGGATGCTGGCTACTATTCCGGACCTGTCTGACGTGGAGTCTTTCGTCCGGGAATGGCTCGGCAGCCTGCTCGATTATGACGCGCGCCGCCGGGCTGAGCTGGTTCACACCCTCACCCAGTATCTGGAGCATGGCGGCAACTACGACGCTACCGCCGCCGAGCTGTCGGTGCACAAGAGCACGCTGAAGTACCGGCTGCAGCGGATCCGCGAGCTGACCGGCCTGGAGCTGAACGATCCCGACATCCATTTCAACCTGCAGCTCGCGACCCGGGCCTGGGGCACGCTCCGGGCGCTGGACAGCGATCGCTGACCCCTGTCCCGGCCGGGTGACAATCCGGCGGTTCTTCGTCCCCACGTGACCTGACCCGCCCGAGTGCGGTTGGCGATCCTGAACTGGCAGGCGCCGATATCAGCCGCAAGGGGTTAGCGATGATCAACGTACGAGATCCGGCCGACGGATTCAGGTCCCTGCGGGCGCGGATCGGGGACCTCGGTCCGCTGCCGGATAGTGACCGCGGCGCGCCGGGCGCTCCGCTGACGGTCGGCGAGTGGGCACTGCTGATTGACGACATCGTGGCCCACCCGGCGGACAACACCGAGGCGCTGTGGAATGTGGCCGACCCTGAGGAGGACGGCCGCGAGTACGACGCCATCTTCGTGGGCGGTGGAGCGAGCGGGCGGTTCGGCTCGGCGTTCCTGCGCGCTCGCGGCGGCCGCCAGCTCACCATCGACGCGTGGCCGTTCCTTGGCGGATCCTGCCCGCACCAGGCCTGCGTGCCGCACCACCTGTTTTCCGAGGCAGCACGGGAACTCGACCTGGCGCGGCATATGCAGGGGCGGCTGTGGTATCCGCCGTTCGACGAGAAGCGAGCCAGCATCCTGCAGATTGTCGAGCTGTTCAAGGCGGGCCGGATGTACCCGCACGCCATCATGAACTGGCAGTCGAAAGAGCAGCTGGGCATGGAATTCATCCTGAACGCCCGGGCTCAGATCATCGACTCCCGCACCGTCGAGGTGGAAGGCCAGCGGTTCTCCGCCCGCAATCTGGTGCTGTGCACCGGAGCCCGCACCCGGTACCCGGACGTCCCCGGCATCGGCACCAGGGGCGTGTATGACTTTGCCACCCTGATCGAGGAACTGAACTACGAGCCGAACCGGTGCGTGATCATCGGCGGATCCAAGGTGGCCCTGGAATACGGGTCGTTCTTCCAGGCCACCGGGTGCCAGACAACGATCTTGACTCGCACCCCGCTGATGGAGACGGCCAGCCTGCATCACGTGGACGCCGGGCTGCGCGAGTACGTGGTGGCCATGATGGCTGACCGGGGCATCGAGATCCTCGAAGGCACCGAACTGCTCGAGGTGCTCGGCAACGGCAAGGTGACCGGAGTCCGGTACCGCGACCAGAGCGGCATGACTCGCCAGATCGAGACCGACTTCGTGTTCGTGGGCACCGGGGAGCGCCCGGACCTGTCCATGTACGGCCCGCTGGGACTGGCGACGGACGAGCGCGGGTTCGTGATCGCCGACACGCGCATGCGGACGTCGGTGCCGGGTGTCTACGCCGCGGGCGACCTGACCGGACCGCCGATGGAGATGTTCAAAGCCCGCAAGTGCGGGGTCGGCGCGGCCCGCAACATCATGGGTGAGGACTACGAATTCGACTTCGGCGAGTACCCCGACTTCCTGCATACCACCTACGAGGTGAGCTGGTGCGGCCTGTCCGAGGCCGAGGCCCGGGCACAGTACCGGAATGTAATCAAGATCCAGATGCCGCCGGACGACGCTGACCCCGAGACGTTCGCGCTCCCGGCGGCCGAGGGCTCGATGCTCTACGCGTTCACCCGGCCCGTGCTGTCCGGCTGGCTCAAGCTGATCATCGACGCGGACAGCCGCAAGATCCTCGGCGCACACCACGTCGGCTATGGCGCCAAGGACGCCTTCCAGTACATCGACCACCTGATCCGCCAGCCTGGCGGCTTCACCATGGACCAGATGGCCGAGCTGAATGAGCTGTTCCTCAACCCGGAGCATTTCATCCAGCTGTGCCGGCTGCGGGCTGGCCAGAGCCGCCCGGCGAACCTGTGAGGCCGCCGGGCGAACAGCAGGGGCGGCGGGTGGCAGTGGTCACCGGAGGAGCTTCCGGGATTGGCCTGGCCACCTGCTCGCGGCTGGCCGCCGACGGTTTCCTCGTCGCCGCGCTTGACCTGCGGCCCGCCGCGGCCGACGGCGCGGCAACGCTGGCCCTGCAGTGCGACGTCACGGACGAGCCGGCCGTCGCCGACGCGATTAGCACGGTCAGCAGCCGTCTTGGCGGAATCGACGTGCTGGTCAATAACGCCGGCATCACCGGCTCCCGGCGGGCCACCCGCTGCCACGAAACGTCGGCGGACGAGTGGGACCAGGTGCAGGCGGTCAACGTCCGGGGGCCGTTCCTGTGCAGCCGCGCCGTGCTGCCCGTCATGATCGCACGGGGTTCCGGGCACATCATCACGATCGCGTCCGTCGCCGGGCTGGTGGCCTTCCCCGGCCGGTGCGCCTACACCGCGTCCAAGGGCGCGGCGCTCATGCTCACCCGGTCGATCGCGGTGGACTACGCATCCGCTGGCATCCGCGCTAACGCCGTGTGCCCGGGCATGGTCTACACCCCTATGACTAGCTGGCGGCTGGACCAGCCGGAACTGCGCGCCGATATGGAGGCCAGGATCCCGGTCGGCCGGGTCGCGGCGCCCGGCGAGATCGCGGAAGCGGTCGCTCTGCTCGCTTCCGGGCGCCTGGACTACATGACCGGCCAGCCCCTCGTCGTGGACGGCGGATGGTCCGCGCTGTGACTGGCGGCAGTGCCCGCCAGATTCCGGTTCAGGAAGGAAGGTCTTGATGGCAGGCAAGCTGGACGGCAAGGTGGCCGTGGTGACTGGCGCGGGCTCGGGGATCGGCCGGGCGGCCGCCACCCTGTTCGCGCGGGAGGGGGCTGCGCTGGCGGTACTGGACGTGAACGCCGATGCGGCCGCCGAGACAGCCAAGCAGATCGCCGAGGCGGGCGGCAAGGCGCTGGCCGTCGCCGCGGACGTTGCTGACCGGGCGGCCGTGAGCGACGTCTTCGCCGAGATAATCGGCGAGCACGGGCGCGTCGATGTGCTGTACAACAACGCCGGCGTGAACAGCAAGGGCTCGGTCATCGACGCCACCGAGGACGACTGGGACCGCAGCTTCGCGGTCAACGCCAAGGGCACGTTCCTGTGCTCCCAGGCTGCCGCGGCATCGATGGTGGCCACGGGAGGCGGGTCGATCATCAACCAGGGCTCGGTCGCGGCCCTCGTCGGGATCGCCAACTTCGCCTCGTATTGCGCGGCCAAGGGCGCGGTGGTGGCGCTGACCAGGTCGATGTCTGTCGACCTGGCGCCCAGGGGGGTGCGGGTGAACGCGATCTGCCCGGGAACCGTCTACACGCCGCTGATGGAGCCCATGCTGACCGCCCGCGGCGGCGGGGACCTGGCCGCCGGGCTGGCGCTGACCGTCACCAAGTACCCGATCGGCCGGCTCGGCACCCCGGAGGAGATCGCGGCGGTGGCGTTGTTCCTGGCCAGCGACGACTCCTCGTTCCTGACCGGATCGGTGATCGCCGCCGACGGCGGCATGACCTCGCAGTAGCCGGGCCCGGCGGGCCTGCCTCGGGCCGGCCCGCCGGCGGTCACTTCCCGTGGGCCTGCCAGTGCGCGGCGAACAGTGTTTCCTCGCTGATGGTCCTGGGCTCGACCGGCCGGGAGACCCAGGTCAGGTTGATGAAGTGCCGGGCGTTCACGTTCTCGGTCGTGATGTTGCCGCCCCACGTCCCGCAGCTGAGGCTGAGCGTGAACGGCAGGCCGTTGCGTGCGCTGCCCGCCCCCTCGTTGAGGTTCTGGTTGACCAGCACCCGGGCGGTCCGGGTGCCGATCGCCAGCTGCTCCACGTTCGCGTCGGAACCGGTGTGGATGCCGCAGGTGTGCCCCAGACCCTGGTAGGCGGTGATCGCGTTGACCAGTTCCACGGCAGAGCCGACATCGCCGCGGTACCGGTACACCGCGAGGACCACGGACAGCTTCTCCCCGCTGAACGGATGGCCGGGCCCGGCGCCCGTCTCCTCCACCAGCAGCATTGGGCAGCCTTCGCTGACCGCGAAGCCGGCCAGCCCGGCGATGTGCGCCGCGGACTTGGCGACCACTTTGATCGACGGCACCGGGCCGCCGTCTGGCCACATCAGCGCCTGGAGCGAGGCCTTCTGCTGCGGGTCGCACAGATGCGCACCGGCCCCGGTCAGCCGTTCCAGCAGCTGGTCGTACACGTCCTCGTGCACGACCAGGGCGTTGTCCGCCAGGCAGCTCGTGGCGTAGTCGAAGGTCTTCGCGGCGAGGATCGCGGAGGCCGCGTCGGCCAGGTCGGCGGTCTCGTCCACCACGTGCACCGAGTTGCCCACGCCCACGCCGAAGGCGGGCGTGCCGGAACTGTAGGCGGCCTTGACCATGCCGGCACCACCGGTAGCAACGACCAGATCGGCCTGCCGCATGAGCTCCGCCGTCTTGGGCAGCGACGGTGCGGGCAGCGACTGCACCAGGTCAGCCGGCGCGCCCACCTGCTCGCAGGCGGCTCGCATGAAGCCGACCACGGCCTCCGTGGCTCCCGTGGTCCGCGGGTGCGGCGCGCAGATGATGGCGTTGCGCCCCTTGAGCGCGAATAGCGTCTTGACCGGCGGGGTCGCGTCCGGGCCGGTGGTCGGGATCAGCGCGGCGACAACGCCGACCGGCTTGGCGATCTTCACTATCCCGGCCGAGGGCAATTCCTCCACGACCCCGACGGTGCGTACCCCGGTCATGTCGGCGAGCACGCCGGTTACTCGCTTATTGATCTTGATTACCTTGTCGGCGTAGTTGCCGAATCCGCCCTCGTCCACCGCGAGCCGGGCTAGCTCCTCAGCGCGGTCCTTGCGCACCACCGCCCAGGCCACCGCGGTGACCAGCTCGTCCACCTGCTCTTGCGAGTACTGCTCGATGGCGTGGGCCGCGGCGCGGGCCCGCCCGACCACCGCCGCGATCTCGTCCTGGATGGTGTCGGCCTGCTCTTTGCTCTCGCTCATGCCACGTTCAGTCATGTTAGCCAGGGTGACTGGTCAGGCCGCTGATTCCATTGCTCCCGCAGGCCGAGCTTCAGCGGGTTCTTCGCCCCGGGAGGACCTGACCACGGCGCTGCCGTTCACCGCATGCTCGTTCATGCCGGGCAGTTGTGAGAGGCAGGGCGATGGTGGCGCGACTGATGAAGGGACCGGAGAGCGTGCTGAGCGGTGACAGCGGCCTGGCCGCCGTGTTCACCCCGCGCCGGGTCGCTCTGGTTGGCGCTTCTGACCGGCCGGGCTCGGTGGGCCGGCTGCTCTGGGAGAACCTGGCCACCTTCCCCGGTGAGGTGGTGCCGGTGAGCCAGTCGGCCACGGTTGGCGGGCGGGTGGCCTATCCCCGCCTGGACGACGTCCCCGGGCTGGTGGACCTCGTCGTGATCGCTACGCCCGCCGCCACCGTTCCCGGCATAGTCCGTGCCGCGGCCGGCAAGGGCGTGGCCGCGGCGATCGTGCTCAGCGCGGGATTCGCGGAAGTCGGAGAGGCGGGCGCGAAGCTGCAGGCCGAGGCGGTGGCCGCGGCCCAAGCGGGCGGTGTGCGCCTGGTGGGGCCCAACTGCTTCGGAGTGCAGAATGCGGGACTGCCGCTGAATGCCTCCATCGCCGCTGGCCTGCCGCGTGGCGGGGGCGGCGTCGCCGTCGTCACCCAGTCGGGGTCCTACGGGATGGCGGTCCACGCGCTCGGCCAGGACGAGGGACTGCGTGTGGCCAAGGTGATAGCGGTGGGCAACAAGGCCGACATCAGTGACGCGGAACTGCTCAGCTACCTGCGGCAGGATCCGGACACATCGGTCATCTGCCTGCTGCTGGAGTCGATCACGCACGCCAGGGAGTTCTTCGCCGAAGCTCGCCAGACCACCGTGCGCAAGCCCGTCATCACAGTGCTGGGCGGCCGGACCAGCGCAGGGCAGCGAGCCGCGCTGTCGCACACTGCCGCGATGGCCGCAGCCGACGCGGTCCGCGACGCCGCGCTGCGCCAGGCCGGTGTGGTCCGCGTGCGCACGGGCCTGCAGGCGCTCGATGCGGCCCGGGCCCTGTCCAGTCAGCCAGTTCCGCGCGGCGGGCGGGTGGCGGTGGTCACCAATTCCGGTGGGACTGGCGTCGAGCTGGCTGACCTGCTGGCCGACGAGGGTCTCGTCCTGCCGGAACTGAGCGCGCCGTTGCAGGAGCAACTGCGGGCGATCATGCCTGGCTACGCGAGTGCCCGGAACCCGGTGGACATGACGCCCGCCTGGCATCTGTTTCCCACGGTGTACCCCGGCGCGATCGAGATGCTGGCCCGGTCGGGCGAGGTGGACGTGGTGGTGCCGGTGCTGCTGCAGCGGTCGGCGTCTGGCAAGGTGGCGGCGGCGGTGCGGGATGCCGTGCTGCGGCTGCGCCGCGATGTGGTCCAGGTCCCCGTTTACGTCTGCTGGGTGGCCTCCCGTGCCAGCGAAGTGCACGCCCACGTGCTGCGCGATGCCGACGTGCCCTGCTTCGCCTGGCCGGAGCGGACGGCAGCGGTGGTAGGGGTGGCCGTGCGCTGCGGGCAGCGAATGCGTTCCCCGGCCATGCCCGCGCCGCCCGAAGCTGACCGGCCGCCGCGCCGGGCGACCACCCCGGCCGAAGCGAACATCGGTGCTGCCGGCCTGCTGGATTCCGGGGCCACGCGGTCGTTGCTGGACGGCGCGGGGATTCCGGTGACCGAGACGGTCCGGTGCAAGAGCGCCGAGACGGCCGTATCCGCGGCGGAGCGGCTCGGGTACCCGGTCGTCGCCAAGATCGACCACGCGGACCTTGCCCACAAGAGCGACGTAGGTGGCGTACGGCTGGGGCTTGCTGGCCCGCAGGCGCTGCGCGCCGCCGCCAGTGACCTGCTGGGCCTGGCGCCGGGTGCGGCAGTGCTGGTCCAGCATCAGCGTGAGGGCGTGGAGCTGATGGTGGGCGGGCTGCGCGACCCGGAGTTCGGAGCCGTGGTGCTGGCCGGGCTGGGCGGCGTTCTGGTGGAGACGCTCGGAGACGTGCAGCTGGCCGTGGCGCCGGTGGATGAGCGGTATGCGCGGGGCATGCTCGGCGCGTTGCGCGGAGCGGCGGTGCTCGGCGGCGTGCGGGGGCGGCCTGCTGTGGACCAGGCGGCGGTCGCGCGCGTGATTGCGAGGGTCAGCCGGCTGATGACCGCCCACCCGGAAATCGCCGAGCTGGACCTGAACCCGCTGCTGGCCAGCCCGCGCGGATGCGTGGCGGTCGACTGGCGGATCCGGGTGCTGCCGCAGCAGACCGGAGGCTCGCTAGCTGGGACTTCTCGCGCGTAAGCGCGGATTTCTGCCCTGGCATGGGGACTGGCGAGCCCAGAACGGTCCTGCGGGAGGGAAGAAACCCGTTGATCGGGGTGCCTACTCTCCTTCCACTCTCATCCGCGACGGAAGGAGCGGCGATGCTCATCGGCGGCCAGGAGGTCCTGCTGCCCACCACGATGGTGGGCAACTATCCCAATCCACGGTGGTACGACGGGCACGCGTTCGCCACGCTGCCCAGGGGTGAGTTCATTCACGACTCGATCAGCAAGGAGGCGTTCGAGGACGCGATCGGTGCGATCGTGCACGACCAGGAGGCCGCTGGCCTCGACGTCATCAGCGACGGGAAGGTCTACGGCGGGGATTCCCCGTATGGCACGATCTTGTACTACTACCTGGAGCGGGTGTCCGGTTACCGGCTTTCCGGGCCGCCCATTGGCTTGCCGATCTACTCCACGCTGTACTCGCCCACCTGCGTGGGGGAAATCCGCCGGGAGGTCCCGTTCCACCTGGTGAACCTGCGTGCGGTGCGGAAGGCGACCGGTAAGCCGGTGAAGGTCTCCTATACCGGCCTGGGCGTTATCGCCGCGGCCACGACCAACCTGCACTACAAGGACACCAGGGAAGTCGCGCTGGCCCTGGCCAAGGCGTTCAACGAGGATTTCAGGGAACTTGCGGACAACGGCTGCGACATCATCCAGCTCGATGAGTTTGTCTGGCCCTACGGCATGGGTGACTGGGAGATCGAGGCCCTCAACGCGGCCGTCGAGGGCGTGAACTGCCAGTTCTGGGTGCACACGTGCTGGGGGAACTACTCGGGGACGCCGGCCTACTACCCGGACGAGACCGAGACCGAGTTCGGCGCGTTCGTGCTGGACAAACGGGCCTCGGACGCGCGGGCACCCGAACGGGCATACTCCCTCTTCCCGCACGTGCTGAACGCCAACATCACGGCCCTGAACTACGAGGTCGGCCGCACCGGGCCGGACGACCTCAAGCCGCTGACCGACAACAACTGGACGAAGCCGTTCGTGGCCGGCGTCATCGATGTGAAGTCGACGGTCACGGAAAGCGCCGACGAGGTGGCCGAGCGGATCAGGCAGGTGCTCGAGTACGTGCCCGCTGACCGGCTGGGCCTGTCGACCGACTGCGGCCTGATCAACCTGCCCCGGATGATCTCCGCGGGCAAGCTGCGGGCGCTCGCCGATGGCGCGGCGATCGTGCGGGCCGAGATTCAGGGCTGACCACCGAGCCTGGGCCCGTCCCGTGGATATCACGGGGACGGGCCCAGCGCCATTTACCAGGCCCGAGACGGGGCATGCGCCTGGTGGGTCAGGGAAAGCGGCGAACGTCGTCCTGCCGGGACAGCGAAACTCCGCTGCCCGCGTGCCTATGGTGCGACCACAGCATCAACCGGGAGGCGCGCCGTGACCGAGTGTCCCATCTTCCTCCGCCTGCCGGCCCGGACGTCGAAGCCCCGGGGCCGTGGCCTCACCCATGTGCTGGACAGCGGGCTGACCCTGGCGGGCACTCAGGCCTTCCTGGGCCAGGCCGCGCACCTGGTGGACATCGTCAAAGTCGGCTGGGGCATCGGCTATGTCGACCCCACGCTGGAGGAGCGGGTGCGGGTCTGCGCCGACCATGACTGCCCGGTCTCCCCGGGTGGGACCCTCCTGGAGTTGGCCGCGGTGCAAGGCCGGGTCAGCGAACTGCGTGACTGGGCGCTGAAGGTCGGCATGACCCATATCGAGGTGTCCAACGGCCTGCGCGCGCTCACGTCCGGTCACAAGCGGTCGCTGATCCGCCAGCTCGCGGCGGACTTCGTGGTGCTGGCGGAGACCGGCGCCAAGAAAGGCAACTACCCGCCTACTCCGGCCGAGTGGGCCCAGGAGATGGCCGCCGACCTGGATGCGGGCGCATCCTGGGTCATCGCCGAGGGGCGGGAGAGCGGCACCGTCGGGCTGTATCACGCCGACCATGGCGTCCGCGAAGACCTGGTGGCGACGATCCTGGACCGGATCCCCCAGGACCGTGTGATCTTCGAAGCGCCGGACAAGGCCCAGCAGGCCTGGTTCATCCGCCAGCTGGGCGCGGATGCGAACATCGGCAACGTGGCTCCGGCCAGCGTGCTGGCCCTGGAGACGTTGCGGCTCGGGCTGCGTGCCGATACCGCTGACCCGGCCCTGGCGCCGGAGCGCTGACATGGCGGGTCCCGCCGCCGGTTACCGGCCCAGTGGAATGGGCACGCGGCCATGATCAGCGAGCCGGCTCCCAACACGATTACCCGTCCGTACCGCGGCCTGTCCGTGCAGGAGGTGGACATCCCGCTGACGCCGGCCGCCATCGAGGCGCTGATACGCGGCCGGGAAACCTACCGGCGGACCGGGTACCTGGCGCTGCGCAACCGCGGGCATGCCGCGCTGGTCGCGGTCCGGCCCGAGCGCACCGACACGCTGTTCTCCCCGGTGGCCGAGGTCCGCGTGCTGTCCGGGCCGCCGACGACGTCGTGGATCATCGATCCCGGCGCCGACGTGGGCAACGCCACATCGCTCGCGCAGGCAGCGCTCAAGCATCACCGCAACGAGGTTCTCGCCTACCTGGTCCAGGGCAAGTTTGAGCACGTCAACTTCATCTGGCGGCCGTCGCCGCTGCCGGTCCGGGTCACCGAGGTCACCCCGCCATACCCGCCGAAGCTGCTGGCCATGGCCGAGCAGGTCGTCGCCTTCGACGAGGACCTGCCGCCAGTGCAGCTGAACCTGGACGCCGTCTCAGTGGCCGACCTGGTCACCCGCCATCCCGCCCCGCACTACCTGCTGCCCTGCCGAGGCAGCGGAGTCGCCACTGCGGCCGAGATCAGCTTCCTCGACAGCCATCCGGCGTATCGCCAGGACTGGCTGCTCATCGGGTGCGAGCGGTCACTGCAGTTTCATGAGCACTTCTACCGGTCACGGCCAGGCCAGGTGGATCTGTGTCCCAGGGCGAGATCAGCCGGCCCGCCTGGTGAGCTGCTGCTCACCAAGTGCTGCCTGCTGGAGCGCGGTATCGAGGTGGACGGGCGCACCGCAGTGGTCCCCTGGGGAGCCAACCTTGACGAGGTGCGCGCCGCGCTGCGGGCCCTGTGCCGCCTCCCGCCACCCGGCCAGGTCCCACGTGCTGGCGAACCGGGCGCGCCGGACGGGACCGATCATGGCTAACCCGCATCCGGCCGGCTCGGAGGCCTTTGGCCACCTGTGGTCCACGCCAGAAACGTCGGCTCTGTTCTCCGACGAGGGCCGGACCCAGGCGTGGCTGGACATCCTCGCCGCCCTGGCCCTGGCACAGGCCGAGGTAGGGCTGATCCCGGCGGCCGCGGCCGAGACCATCCGGGCCCGCGCCGACGTGTCGCGTATCGACCTGGCCTTCGTGGCTGAGCAGACCCGCGCCAGCGGGCACTCGACAATGGGCCTGATCCGGGCCCTTCGCCAGGTGCTGCCGGCCGACACGCGGGAGTGGGTGTACTACGGGGCGACCGTGCAGGATGTGTCGGACACCTGGTTCTCGCTGATCTTCCGGACGGTCGGCGACATCGCGCAGCGTGACGTGACCCGGATGCGAGACCGGGCGCTGGCGCTCGCCGGGCAATACCGCGACACACCCATGTGCGGCCGCAGCCACGGCCAGCCCGGGCTGCCGATTACGTTCGGTTTCAAGGCGGCGGTGTGGGCCGCGGAGCTGGACCGGCACCTGGAACGGCTGCGCCAGGGACGGCGCCGGTGGGAAGTCGTCCAGCTCGGCGGGGCCCTCGGCAGCATGGAATTCTGGGGCAGCCAGGCCCTCGACCTGCTCGCTGCTTTCGCCCGGCAGCTCGGCCTCGGCGTGCCGGTCGTCCCGTGGCTGACCGCACGGGACGGCGTGGCCGAGTTCCTGTGGCTGCTGGCCGCGATCTCGGCGACGGCCGGGAAGATCGGCAACGAGGTCTGCGAGCTGCAGCGCCCGGAGATTGGCGAGCTGCGGGAGTCCTTCACGCCCGGCACCGTCGGGTCGATCACCATGCCGCACAAGCGCAACCCGGAGATCTCCGAACACCTGGTCACGCTGGCCCGGG
This sequence comes from Streptosporangiaceae bacterium, assembly GCA_030041195.1. The sequence goes on from JASHOI010000058.1 coordinate 19,802, forward strand.
TCATCCGGGCCCAGGCTGCCGTGGGCGTGGAAGGAATGGTGTGCGAGCACGAGCGGGACGGCCGGGCCTGGAAGGCTGAGTGGCTGGTGGTACCGGAAGCCTCGATGGCGTTCGCGGCCTGTGTCGCGGGCGGGGCGACGCTGCTCGACGGCGTTCAGGCCAGCCCCGAGCGCATGGCGGCCAACATTCGCGAGCACCGCGGCTACCTGCTGTCCGAGCCCGTGATGCGGGCGCTCGCCACCCGGATCGGCAAGCACTCCGCGCATGACAGGGTCTACGCCGCCGCCATCCGTGGCCTCGAGGCCGGTCAGGACTTCCGCGCCGCGCTGCGCGCAGATCCCGCGCTCGACGAGGTGCCCGATGCCGAGCTCGACGAAGCGCTGCACGTGCAGTCCGCGCTCGGAGCCTGCGCCGCGTTCGCCGACCGCGCCCGCCGCGCGTGCGGCGAGGCCGGCCGGTGACCGGCGCGAGCCCGCCGCGGCCAGGGGCGCCCGGCCGACACGACGTGCCGCGCGTGGACATCGTCCTCGCCCCCACTCCGCTGCACCCCGCACCCCGGCTATCTCGTGAGCTAGGCGTGCAGGTGCTGTTCAAGCGCGACGACCTGACCGGCGCAGGGCTGGGCGGCAACAAGCTGCGCGGCCTGGAGTTCGTCATCGCCGACGCGCTCGCCCGCGACTGCGACTGCCTGGTGACCGGCGCGGGCCCGCAGTCGAACTGGACCATGCTGGCCGCCCTGGCCTGCCTGCGACACGGTATCGAGCCCCACATCGTGTGCTACGGCACGGCCCCGGAGCGCGACGAGGGCAACCTGCGCCTGCATCGCTGGCTCGGCGTGAACGTGCGGTTCACCGGGGTCGCCGACCGGCCGTCGGTGGACGCAGGCATCGAGGCGGTCACCGAGCAGCTCCGGGTCGCGGGTCGGCGGCCCTATCCGGTCCCACGCGGTGGCGCGACACCGCTGGGCGCGCTGGGCTACCTGAGGGCCAGCCGGGAACTGGCCGCCCAGATCGCCGCGCTGGACCAGCCGCCGACCGGCCTCTGGCTGGCCACGGGATCCGGCGGGACCCATGCCGGGCTGGTGGCCGGGGCCGCCCGGGCCTGCGCGACGTATCGGGTCGTGGGCGTGGCCGTGAGCCGCCCGGCGGCTGAGTCCCGCCGCCGGGTCCGTGAGCTGGCCGTGGCCGCCGCCGAGCTGGGCGGCGTGGGCGGCGTCATCGGCGAGCCGGAGGTACGAGATGGCTGGATCGGGCCCGGGTACGGGATCCCGTCGCGGGCCGGGCAGGACGCGGCACGACTGGTCGCGCTGACCGAGGGTGTGTTTCTGGATCCGGTGTACGCCGCCAAGGCGATGGCTGCCCTGATCGCCGAGTGCCGTGCGGGGCGCGCGCGCGGGCCACAGATATTCCTGGTCACCGGCGGCGCGCCCACCTTGTTCGCTCCGGCCGGGCCAGGGGCGGGGAAGTGATGCCCATCCGACCGCCGGAGGGCTACCTCGGCGCGACCGCGCGGATCACCAGCGGACCGGCGCCGGAGCTGGTGGCCGCGGGATACGCCCTGGAGACCAGCGACGCGCCGCTGCTGCACCGCGACCTGACTCTGGCCGACCTGGCGCACCTGAGCGAACTGGCAGAGTGTGGCGTCCTCAGCCGTGCGGATGCGGCTCCCGTCGCCGCCGCCCTGCTCCGCCTGCTCGTCACGCCGGCCGGCGACTTTCCCTACGACCCGGTGTACGGCGACGCCTACAACAGCCGGGAAAGGGAGCTAGAGCGGATACTGGGCCCGGCGGGTGGCCGGCTGCACCTCGGCCGGACCCGCCGCGAGGCGGGCCGCATCGCGTTCCGGCTGGCGCTGCGGGAGCGGCTGCTCAGCCTGCATGCCGACGTGGCGGCCTTCGCCCGGGCCATCGCCCGCCAGGAGGCCAGGAACGCCGGCACGCTGTGGGCCGACACCACCTACCTGCAGCCCGCGCAGCCGTCCACGTTCGGGCACTACCTCGGCGGCTTCGCCGAGCAGACCCTGCGTCACCTGGACCGGATCGAGGCGGCCTACACCCTGGCCGATGTGTCGCCGGCCGGCGCGGGCGGGGCGGGGGGCAGCCGGCTGCCGCTGGACCGGGACCGGCTGGCCAGCGCCCTGGGTTTCGGCGCCGTCGGCCAGCACACCCGCGACGCGATGTGGTCCGCGGACCCCCTGGCCGATGCCGTGCTCGCGGCCGTGCAGGCCGCGCAGACGCTCAGCCAGCTCGCCTCGGACCTGGAAATATTCGCCAGCCCCGGGTTCGGCTACGTGACGCTGGACGCCTCGCTGTGCCGGGCGAGTGTGCTCATGCCGCAGAAGCGGAATCCCTACGCCCTCCCGGTGCTGCGCGGCGGCGCGGGCACTCTGACCGGCCGCCTGACCGGCCTGCTCGCAACGGGGCTCACCCCGTCGGCCCGCACCGACAACTGGCTCTATGCCTACGGGGAGGTGATCGGATCCCTCGACCTGGCCGGCCGGCTGGTGCGCCTCGGCTCAGCCGTGGTGACCGGGCTGAGCGTGCACCCGGATGTCCTCGCCAGTCAGGCGGGCAGCCATTTCACCGCCGCGGCCGACCTGGCTGAGGAACTGGCACAGCGCTTCCAGCTCGATTACCGGACGGCATACCGGATCGTCGGCCGGGCCGTGGCCGGCATCCTGGCCAGCGGCGGCAGCCAGCTGACCGCGTCGGCCCTGCGCTCGGCCGCCACCGAGATCACCGGGACAGATCTTCCGGTGACCGCGGGCCTGCTGGGGATGGTTGCCGACCCTGCCGCGGCAGCCGAGGCACGTCAGGCCCCGGGGGGCGCGAGTCCGGCGCGAGTACGCGAACACGCGCGACGGGTGCGCCGCCGGGCGGCGGCGGCGCGACGGTGGAACGCGGCACGCCGGGCCCGGAACGCGCATGCCGAGGCCGACCTCATCGCGGCGGCCACGGCCCTGGCGGCCGCCTCATGACCAGGGGCCGCCGGCCTGATCCAGCAGGTCGAGGACTGGCGGATTCTTTGTCCCGGCATGACCTGACCGCCATGGGCGGGCCGCACGCATGCTCGTTCCTGAGCTGCGCTCGGCATCTCGGGACAACCCGGAAGGCCCAGCCGGAAGGCGAGGACGGCACGTGACACGGGTCGTGGTGATCGGTGGCGGTGCCGCGGGGATGTCGGCCGCCTCCGCAGCCCGCCGGGTGAGGCCCGCGCCGGAGGTGGTGGTCTGCGAGGCGGGCGGCTTCGCCGCGTACGGCATGTGCGGCATCCCGTACTTCCTCGGCGGCGTGGTGCCGGAAGCCGAAGATCTTCTCGCGTACCCGCCCGCCGAATTCCGCGACAACCGGGGCATCGACCTCCGGCTGCACACCCGGGTGCGAGCGGTGGACGTGGCCGCTCACCAGGTACACACCGTGTCGGAAGGCACCGAGGACACCCTTGACTACGATGCGCTGATCTTCGCCGCCGGAGCGTCACCGCTGCGGCCGCCGGTTCCCGGGCTGACCGGGCCGCGGGTCTTCACGGTCCGGTCGCTCGACGAGGCCATCGAGCTGCGGCAGCTGCTGGAGCGCGGCACGGTCGGTCATGCCGTCGT
>JASHOI010000542.1 GCA_030041195.1 Streptosporangiaceae bacterium
CACGTCACCCTCCCGCTCGGCCTGCACGGGCACGGATCCCGGCCTTACTGCCCGACAGGTCAGTTTTGTGCCCAAAGATCAGGCTAGGCACGTCACTAACCGGCCGTCAAGTAGATTCTTGTGCAGCGCAAACTAACTACTGAGAACTCCGCGGGCGGGACGTTCACCTCGGTTGGCCACAAACGCGGCGGCCGCCTTGACCTGCGCGCGACCGAGCAGCGATCGCCGGGTACCGGAAACGGTATAAAACCGACTACCTGTCACTTTCAGTCGGACGAACTACCGCAATACCGGCGTGATCTTGACTGAAACTGACAGGTAGTCAGTTCCAGTCACAACCGGGGCAGTGATGGCGGGCCGGCGAGCGGCTTCAGCCACCGCCAGGCGGCGGGAAAACGACGGCGAACCGGGCCGGCCGGGCGAAAACGACGCGGCGGGGGTGCCCGGCCTGACCAGGCCGGGCACCCCCGCTCAGCCCCCGGCCTGACCAGGCTCGCGCCAGGGGCGGTGGGCTACTGTACGGGTGGGGTGTGGCCCGCCCCTGGCTGACCAGGGGCGGGCCCGCTTGTCCTCGGCGTCACCGAGGACTGAGGTGCAGGATCACCACCTCGTCGGTGCCAGAGCCCGCGCCGTTGTTGGTGCCGGACGGCTGCCCGGTCTCGTACGGGTCGGACTGGGTCGGCCAGCCCACGAAGCGCTGCGAGTTGTACTCGAACCACTCCGAGGCCGTGGTGAGCGGGATGACCGGCAGGTTGTCCGCCACGTACGTCTCCAGCGGCACCAGGTCGGTCGTCTGCTGCTGAACAGTCGCCGCTCCGGCCAGGGTGGCCAGGTCGGAGTCCAGGGCCGAGTCGTTCAGCCGCTCGTAGTCGCCGGTCGCGGTGTTGCCCGTGTCCAGCGCGCTGTTGAGCCAGTTGTCGTAAAGGTTGTAGGGCGTCAGTCCGTTGTTGGACCAGTGCTCGGCGAGCGAGAAGTCGCCGTCCGCCATGTCCGCGTTCCACGCCGTCACGGTCAGGCCCTGGAAGCTGGCGTTGATGCCGGCGTTCTTCAGTTCCTGGGCGACGATCGAGCCGACTTCTGCGTAGTCGGTGTAGGCGGACGGGGCGATCAGCGTGACCGTGACTTCCTTGCCGTTGAGCGCGTAGAAGCCGCTTGAGTTCTTCTTGTAGCCGGCTGCTGTCAGCACGGCGTCAGCCGCGCTGGCGCTGCCGGTGGCCGACACGGTGTCCGAGGCGACCGGGCCGCTCCACGCCGAGAACGTCGGCAGCGTGATGCCGGTCGTGTTGAGCACCGGGTCCTCGAGGCCGGCCTCGCCCTCGGAGGCGATGACCGTGCGGTCGACCGCCAGGCTGATCGCCTTGCGGACGGCCAGCTGGTTAGTCGGCCAGGTGTGCAGGTTCGGCATCAGGGCATTCGTGCTGCCCGGTGCCTCCCAGTAGTGGTGATAGGAGGGCGCCTTGTCCACGAAGTCCTGCTGCAGGCCTTCGATGAAGTTCCCGGTCCAGTCGATCTGCCCGGCGAACAGCGCGTTAGTGGCGCCGGTGTTGGACGTGTAGACCGGGAAGTAGACGTTCTGGATCTTGACTGACGAGGCCTGCCAGTAGTCGGGGTTCTTGGTCAAGGTGAAGCCCTGCGGAGTGAAGGTCTTCAGCTTGTAAGGACCAGTGCCTACCGGGTTGGGATCGGTGAACGTGGTGGGGTTAACCCCGCTCCACTGCGACTTCGGCAGGATCGGCACACCCGCGATCTCCTGCAGATTGGTGTACTGGGCGGTCGGGAACGTGAGCGTCACGGTATTTCCCGAGGTGCTTACGCTCGAGATGTCCAGGCCAGCCAGATTGATGGCCGTGTTGCTCTTCACCAGGTTGTAGGTGAACGCCACATCGGCGGGTGTCAAAGACGTGCCGTTGTTCCACTTCACGCCCTGGCGGATCGTGAACGTGACGGACTTACCGCCGTTGCCCCAGCTGTAGCCGGTGGCCAGCCAGTAATAGAACTTCGGCGGCGCGGCCAGGTCGAACTGCAGCAGCGGCTCGTAGATCAGCCCGGTCGCGCCCATGCCCTGCGGAGCCGCGGTAGACACGAACGGGTTGAAGTCCTGGGTGATCGCGCTCTCCGGGGAACTCTCCATGGTCAGGGTGCCTGAGGCGCCCGTGCTGGAGGAGCCTGGGGCCGGGGTAGAGGAGCATGCGGCCAGCCCCGCCGCTAGCAGGCCCGCGGCCGACAGGGCCGTGAGCCTTCGGTAGCTCAGGTGTTTTCTTGTCATGTTTGCCTTTCCCGTATTAGAAGGAGCGATGTCCCCCTGGTCGGGGGCTGTGAATCAGGCCGTAAGGCTCCCACCCCCTTGTCGTCCGGCAAGAACGTCTGGCGCGGCGACGTCGAGGCGCCAGCACGCCGCCGCCCGCTTGGTGTCGATGCGCTGTAGCGCCGGCGCGTGCGCGCGGCAGTGGTCGTCGGCGAACGGGCAGCGCGGGCTGAACGGGCAGCCATCCGCCGTCGTCATGGCCGCGGACTGCTCGCGCGCCGCTGACCTGGCACCCTCGCGCAGCGTGCTGCCGAACCGGTCAGGATCGGGAGCCGATGCGACAAGCAGCTGGGTATAGGGATGCGCCGGATGCTGGGTCAGTTCCTCGGCGGGCCCGCGCTCCACTACCTGGCCGGCGTACAGGACCAGCACGTCGTCGGCGAAGTACCGCGCCGAGGCGATGTCGTGCGTGATGTACAGCAGCGCGAGCCGGAACCGCAGCCGCAGGTCATCGAGCAGGCTCAGCATCTCCAGGCGGATCGACACGTCCAGCATCGAGACCGGCTCGTCGGCCAGCAGCACCTCCGGCCGTGCCGCCAGCGCCCGCGCGAACGCCACCCGCTGGCGCTGCCCGCCGGATAGCTCGTGCGGGTACTTGCCCAGGAACTGCTCGGGCGGGACCAGCCGCACCTGATTCAGCAGGCTCGTCACTTCCCCTTCGGCGTCGGACGCCGACGTCTTGTGCTGGTGCAGCCGGACCGGGCGCTCGATCGTGTAGCGCACCGTGTGCACCGGGTTCAGGGACGAGAACGGATCCTGGAAGACCAGCTGCACCGAGCTCTTGTAACGGCGGAACGCGCGGCGGGTGGACAGCGTGACCGGTTCGCCGTCCAGCCGGATCGAGCCCGAGCTGAGCTTCTCCTGCCCGGCCAGCAGCCGCGCGATCGTGGACTTGCCCGAGCCGCTCTCGCCGACCAGCGCGACGACGCCGCCGCGGTACAGGCTG
>JASHOI010000543.1 GCA_030041195.1 Streptosporangiaceae bacterium
CCGCGCGATTGCCCCGCGCGCGCGGCGAGCGGCGGCGCCGGCCGGGCCGCACGGCCGGGACCTGATGCGCGGCGCCGCTGAGTTCGCTCACGACGTGCGCGAGGGCATGGAACTGTACACGGATCGTCATCCCAGGCTGGCAGGCCGTACCCTCGAAGGTCAGCAGGCACGCGCGCACGTCGACAACGCAAAGGAAGGCCGTTGATGGAGTCGGCAGAGATCGCCCGCCGTTTCCTTGACTTTTTCGCTCAGCGCGGGCACACGATTGTGCCCTCGGCCAGCCTCATCGCCGACGACCCCACGCTGCTGCTGGTCAACGCCGGCATGGTGCCGTTCAAGCCGTACTTCCTCGGCCAGCTCGCGCCGCCGTTCCGCCGCGCCACCAGCGCGCAGAAGTGCGTGCGCACCGCGGACATCGAGGAAGTAGGCAAGACCACCAGGCACGCGAGCTTCTTCCAGATGCTCGGCAACTTCTCCTTCGGCGACTACTTCAAGGAGCAGGCGATCCCGTTCGCCTGGGAGCTGCTCACCAGCGCGGAATCGGCGGGCGGGTTCGGGTTTCCCGAGGAGCGGCTCTGGGTGACCGTCTTCACCGACGACGACGAGGCGGCCAAGCTGTGGCACGACCATGTGGGCGTGCCCGAGGACCGGATCCAGCGCCGCGGGCTGGCGGACAACTACTGGCACATGGGCGTGCCCGGGCCCGGCGGCCCGTGCTCGGAGATCTACTATGACCGCGGGCCCGAGTACGGCCGTGAGGGCGGGCCGGTCGTCGACGAGGACCGCTACCTCGAGGTCTGGAACCTCGTCTTCATGCAGGAGCAGCTCAGCAAGGTCCGTTCCAAGACGGACTTCGACATTGCGGGCGAGCTGCCGTCACGCAACATCGATACCGGCATGGGCCTGGAACGGATGGCCGCCCTGCTGCAGGGCGTCGACAACATCTACGAGATCGACACCATGTGGAAGGTGCTCGACCGCGCCGCCGAGCTCACCGAGCAGCGGTACGGCCATGATCACCGCACCGACGTGGCGCTGCGCGTGGTCACCGACCACGTGCGCACCGCCGTGATGCTGGTGGCCGACGGCGTCGTGCCGTCGAACGAGGGCCGCGGGTACGTGCTGCGCCGGATCCTGCGCCGCAGCGTCCGGAACCTGCGGCTGCTCGCTGGCGCGCAGCGCGGCGGGTCGGGCCACGGCGACGACGACCACTTCATGCATGAGCTGTCCGCCGTGGCGATCACCACCCTCGGCGAGCAGTACCCGGACCTGCGCCGCGATGCCCCGCACATCCACACGATCATCGACGCGGAGGAGGCGGCCTTCCTCGGCACGCTGCGCACCGGCAGCGCCATCTTCGATGCCGCCGTCGAGGAGACCAGGCGCCGCGGCAGCGACGCCCTCGGCGGCGACCAGGCGTTTCAGCTGCACGACACGTACGGCTTCCCGATCGACCTGACCCTGGAGATGGCGGCGGAGCAGGGGCTGTCGGTGGACGAGCCGGGGTTCCGCAGGCTGATGGCGGAGCAGCGGCAGCGGGCCAAGACCGATGCCGCCGAGAAGAAGACCGGCAACGCGGACATCTCGGTGCTGGCGTCGCTGCTGGACCGGTCCGGCCGGGTCACGTTCACGGGCTATGACCAGGTGCAGGACGAGGCGACGGTCACCGGCCTGCTGGTCAACGGCGTCTCTGTGCCAGCGGCCGGCCAGGGCACCGAGGTCGACGTGGTGCTGGACCGGACCCCGTTCTACGCCGAGGGCGGCGGGCAGCTCGCCGACGCCGGGCTGATCAAGACAGAGGGCAGCGGAGCAGGAGACGGCGCGGAGGTCGAGGTGCTCGACGTGCAGATGCCGGTGCCCGGGCTCATCGTGCACCGCAGCCGGGTCACGTCCGGTGAGATCGTCGTCGGCGCGCACGTGCAGGCCGAGATCGATGTCGAGCGCCGCCGCGCGATCTCCCGGTCGCACACCGCCACGCACCTGGTGCACCGCGCGATCCGCGGCGCGCTGGGCGACTCGGCGGCCCAGGCAGGCTCGGAGAACTCGCCCGGAAGGTTCCGGTTCGACTTCACCGCGATGGGCGCGGTGCCGGCGCCCGTGCTTGCCGACGCCGAGCAGGAGGTCAACCAGGTACTGATCAACGACCTGGCGGTCCGGGCGTTCCACACCTCGATCGACGAGGCGCGGGCGATGGGCGCGCTGGCCCTGTTCGGCGAGAAATACGGCGACCAGGTTCGCGTGGTCGAGGTCGGCGACTACTCCAGGGAGCTGTGCGGCGGCACCCACGTGGCCCGCTCGGGGCAGCTGGGGCTCGTCAAGATCCTCGGCGAGTCGTCGATCGGCTCCGGCGTGCGGCGCGTCGAGGCGCTGGTCGGTATCGACGCGTTCAAGTTCCTGGCCAGGGAGAGCATCCTGGTCAGCCAGCTCGCCGAGCAGCTGAAGGCGCCACGGGAAGAGCTGCCGGACCGGGTGGCCACGATCGTGACCCGGCTGCGCGACGCGCAGCGCGACCTGCAGCGGCTGGAATCGGCCCGGCTGCTCGACTCCGCGGCCGACCTCGCCCGGGACGCGGCCGACGTG
>JASHOI010000544.1 GCA_030041195.1 Streptosporangiaceae bacterium
GCCGCCTTGGGCCTGGTGACCAGCGGCGGGACCTCGATCTGCAGGTCGGTCGCTGCCTGGGCCCGGCAGGCCAGCCGCCACCCGGCCCGCAACTCGTCCGGGGAGAACGCCCGGGCGTCGAGCGGCGAGGCCGGCACGCTGCCGCCGGCGATCCTGATCTTGCATTTCTTGCAGGTGCCGTGGCCGCCGCAGGTGGAATCGATCGCGATGCCGTTCCAGCTCGCGGCGTCGAACAGGGTGACGCCGGGCGGGACCCGGACCCGCGTCCCGCTGGGCTGGAAGACCAGGTCGACGCGGGCGACCGTCGGGTCAGCGGCCGTCTGGGTCACGGCGCGGCCTGTGCCCGCGCCTGCTGCGCCCGGTGCGCGGCGATCCAGTTCGCGCCCCACGCGTCCTTGTTCGTGAGCAGGTCGGCGGCCTTGACCGCGCGGACCAGCTGCGGCGAGCGGGCATCCATGATCGCGCTGGTCAGCCCGCAGGTGATGGCCATCGGCAGGAACGCGGAACCGATCGAGGGCCGGTCCGGCATCCCGAACGAGACGTTGGACGCGCCCAGCGTCATGTTCAGCCCGAACTCGCCGCGGACCAGCCGGATCGTCTCCAGCGTGCTGAGCACCAGCGAGGTGTCCGCGCCGACCGGCATCGCCAGCGGGTCGATCACGATGTCCTCGAGCGGGATGCCGTACCTGCCGGTGGCCACGTCCACGATCTTGCGCACGAGCTCGAGCCGGCGCCGCGGCTCCTCGGGGATCTCCTCCTCGTCGTTCGGCAGCGCGATCACGGCCGCGCCGTGCTCGCGCACCAGCGGCAGGATCGCGTCCAGCCGCTCGTCCTCGGCGGTCACCGAGTTCACCAGCGCCTTGCCCTGGTACGCGCTGAGGCCGGCCTCGAGCACTTCGACGATCGAGGAGTCCAGGCAGAGCGGCAGGTCACACAGGCTCTGGATCAGCTTCACCGAAGCGACCATCAGCGCGGTCTCGTCGGCCAGCGGCGCGCCCATGTTGACGTCGAGCATCATCGCGCCGCCCGCGACCTGGTCGGCGACATCGATCTCGATCCTGGACAGGTCGTTGTTGCGCAACTGCTCCTGGAAGATCTTCCGCCCGGTCGGGTTGATCCGCTCGCCCACGATGCAGAACGGCTGCTCCGGGCCGATCCGCAGCTCCTTGCTGGCCGAGCGCAGCACCGTTTCCATCCGAGCTCCCCTACGCGGCCGCCATCGCGCGGCGGCGCTGCAGCAGTTCCTTGGCCTTGACCACGGCCGCCGACGCGTCGGCGGCGTAGCCGTCGGCGCCGACCACGTCCGCGTACTCCTGGGTCACCGGGGCACCGCCGACCATCACGATCACCTGCTCGCGCATGCCCGCCTTCTGCAGCGCGTTGATGTTGGCCTTGAACATCGGCATCGTCGTGGTCAGGAACGCGGAGAAGCCGACGATGTCCGGCTGGTGCTCCCGGATCGCGTCGATGAACTTCTCCGGTGCGACCTGCACGCCAAGGTCGATCACCTCGAAGCCGGCGCCCTCGAACATGATGTTGACCAGGTTCTTGCCGATGTCGTGCACGTCGCCCTTGACCGTGCCCATGACGATCTTGCCGATGGTCTCGGCCCCGGTCTCGGCGAGCAGCGGCCGCAGGATCTCCAGCGCGCCTGCCATCGCCTTGCCCGCGATCAGCATCTCGGGCACGAAGAAGTCGCCGCGCTCGAACCGGGCGCCGACCTCCTCGAGCGACGGGATCAGCGCCTCGTACAGCAGTTCCTCGGGGCCGAGGCCCATGCCGAGCCCTTCGCGGGTCAGGCTGAGCACCTCGGGCCCGTTCCCGACCAGGGTGAAGTCGTAGAGCTGCTTCAGGAGCTCGTCGCGAGTCAAGCGGCACCTTCTTTCTGTGGCCGGCGGGCCGGCTGGTAGCCGAGCACGGCGGACAGGGCGTTGGCCTCGGTCATGCACCGGGCGGCGATCGCCGGGATGCGGGACCTGGTCAGGCGGGTGGCCGGGCCGGACACCGACAGCGCGGCGACCACGGTCGCCCCGTCCCGGTAGACCGGGGCGGCCACGGCGACCAGGCCCGGCTCCAGCTCCTCGTTCGTCAACGCGTAGCCGCGGCGGCGCACGTCGGCGAGGTCGGCCGCCAGCACCTCGCGGCTGGTGATCGTCTGGCTGGTGCGCCGTGTGAGCCGGCCGGGCGGCAGCTCGGCGGCGTCGTAGGCCAGCAGCACCTTGCCGAGCGCCGCGCAGTGCAGCGGCACGGACAGGCCCACCCAGTTCGTCCCGCCGATCAGGTACGTGCTGTTCACCTGCGCGATCTGCTCCACCATGCCGCGGCTGGCGACGCCGAGGTTGATGGTCTCGCCGGTGGCCTCGCCAAGCCGGTCCAGGAACGGCTGCGCCACGGGGATCAGCCCCGACTCCGCGCCGCTGCGCCAGGCGTAGGAGACGAACACCTCGCCGGGCCGGAACCCGCCCTTGCTGTCCCGCTGCACCAGCCCGTTGCGCTCGAGCGCCATCAGCAGCCGCGACGTCGTGCTCTTGGCCAGCCCGGAGGCGGATGTCAGCTCGGTGAACGTGACCGGGCCTGGGCACTGCACGACCTCGATCAGCAGCTGGGCAGCACGATCGACCGCCTGCGTACCGTTCGGGCTAGTCAACTCCGGATCCCTTCGGGTGCTCGGCAAGCCCACGGAGTTCCATGTTACGGAACCTTGTTCTACTATGTGATCCTAAGTTTGGCTTCGCGCAGGGTCAAGCAGAGGTGGTTATGTTCCGCAACCGGATGCCGCGTTACGAGATCCTCTCCCCGGACGCCGTCGCCGTCCTCGACGCCGGGTGGCGGCGCATCGTCACCGAGATCGGGGTGCAGTTCGCCAAGCCGGAAGCCGTCGAGCTGTTCCGCAAGGCCGGGCAGAAGGTCGACGGCGACGTGGTCTTCCTCGACCCTGACTTCGTGCTCGAGCAGGTGGCCAGGGCGCCCCGGGAGTTCGACGTTCAGGCCCGTAACCCGGAGAACTCCGTGCACATTGGCGGCGACGAGATGGTGTTCGGCGCGGTCTACGGGTGCCCGTTCGTCCGCGAGGGCGACGTGCGGCGGGACGCGACGCTGTCCGACTTCCACCGCCTGTGCATGCTGGCGCAGTCGTTCCCCCAGCTGGACTCCGCCGGCGGGGTGATCTGCGAGCCGAACGACGCGCCGCTCGACTCCCGGCACCTGGACATGATCTACGCGCTGCAGACGCTGACCGACAAGATCTACATGGGCAACGTGGTGTCCGGGCCGAACGCCGCCGACACGATCAAGATGACCGAGATACTGTTCGGCGGGCGCGAGGCGATCGAGACCGTGCCGGCCACGATCTCGCTGATCAACTGCAACTCCCCGCTGCGCTGGGACGACCGGATGCTGGACGCCCAGTTCGAGTACTGCGCGGCGAACCAGCCCGTGGTGCTCACGCCGTTCCTGCTGATGGGCGCCATGTCGCCGGTGACGATCCCGGCCGCGCTGGTGCAGCAACTCGCCGAGGCGCTGTCCGGCATCGCGCTGGCCCAGCTGATCAGGCCGGGCTGCCCGGTGATCTTCGGCTCGTTCCTGTCGAACATCGACATGCAGTCCGGGTCGCCCTCGTTCGGCACTCCCGAGTCCGGGATCGGCCTGCTGTGCACCGGGCAGCTTGCCCGCCACTTCGGGCTGCCGTTCCGCACCGGCGGCGGCCTGAACGCCAGCCAGACCTGCGACGCGCAGGCCGCGTACGAGTCGCTGATGACGCTGCTGCCCACGTTCCTGGCCGGCACCAACTGGGTGATGCACGCGGCGGGCTGGCTCGAGGGTGGGCTGGTCTCCTGCTACGAGAAGTTCATCGTGGACATCGAGTTGCTGCGGATGCTGCGGGTGGAGTTCACGCCGCTGGAGATCGACGAGGCGTCGCTGGCGTTCGGCGCGCACGAGGAGGTCGGGCACGGCGGCCACTTCCTCGGCGCCGCGCACACGATGGAGCGGTTCCGGGAGTGCTTCTACCGGCCGCTGCTGTCGTCGACGGCGAACTACGAGCGCTGGCTGAAGCAGGGCGGCAAGGACGCGACCGCGCGCGCCTCGCAGATCTGCGCCAAGACGCTGGAGGAGTACCAGCAGCCGCCGCTCGACGACGCGATCCGGGAGGAGCTCGAGGACTTCGTGGCGCGCCGCCGGGCCGAGCTGGGCGATTAGCGGGCGGCCGGCCGGGCCGTCGACCGGGCCGTCGGCCGGGGCCGCTAGAAGCCGCGGGTTCCGGCGCGCACCAGGTGGGCGACCTCGTCTGCGACCGCGTAGTGGTCGGTCAGGACCTGCGCGCCGCCGGCCGTGAACGCCGGGGGCATCAGCGCCGCCGCATCCTCCGGCACCACCCAGGTGACCAGCGCGTCGCCGGCCAGACGGCGGTACTCGCCGGCCGTGATCGCGTCGGCGAGCGGCGGGGTCACCGCGTAGCACACGATCGCCGGCCGGGTCACGATCGCCCCGGCGAGCCGGAGCGCGGCCACGTCGCGCTGCAGCGCGGCCCGGGTGCTGGCCAGCG
>JASHOI010000545.1 GCA_030041195.1 Streptosporangiaceae bacterium
AGGCCGGCCCGCAGGGCCGCCCAGCACACGGCCGCCGTGGGCTCGACGTAGAGCCCGGCCAGCGCCAGGTCGGCGTGGGCGGCGCGGATCTGGTCGTCGGTGACCGTGACGAACGTGCCGCCGGTGTCCGCGACGGCGGCGAGGATCTGAGCGCCGCGGGCCGGGCGGGCGATCGCGATGCCCTCGGCGATCGTCCCGCCGCTGGCCACGTCCACGGGCTCGGCCAGCCCGAGGCTGGCGGCCCGGGCCAGGGGCGCGCAGCCTTCGGCCTGCACCGCGACGATCGCGGGGAGACGGTCGATGAGTCCCTGGGCCAGCAGCTCGCGGGAGCCGAGGTAACAGCCGAGCACGAGGGTGCCGTTGCCGACCGGCAGGACCAGGGTCTCCGGCAGCCGCCCGCCGAGCTGCTCCCACGCCTCGAAAACGTAGGTCTTGGTGCCGTGCAGGAAGAACGGGTTGTAGACGTGGCTGGCGTAGAAGACGCCGGGCTGGCCGGCCGCCACCGCGGCCGCTGCGGCCGTGTCCTCGCGGCTGCCCTCGACGAGGCGCACGGTCGCGCCGTAGGCGCGCAGCTGCGCCACCTTCCCCGGCGAGGTCGTCGCCGGCACGTACACGTCGCAGGCGATGCCGGCCCTTGCCGCGTAGGCGGCGATCGCGGTGCCGGCGTTGCCGCTGCTGTCGGCGACCATCTGGGTGACCCCGAGCCGCCCGGCCAGCGCCACGAGCAGCACCGCGCCGCGGTCCTTGAACGACCCGGTCGGCATGAGGTAGTCGACCTTGAGCATCGCGGCGCCGCCCGCGGCGCTCACCAGCGGCGTCATGCCCTCGCCCATGCTGATGCCGGGATCGTCGACCGGCAGCGCTTCGCGGTACCGCCACAGCGTCGGCGGCCGGTCCTTCAGCACGGCCGGATCGGGGACCTCGGCGGTGAATCCGGTCAGGTCGAGCACGCCGCCGCAGCGGCCGCAGCGCCAGGCAAGATCCTGCAGCGGGCAGGACAGCCCGCAGGCGGCGCAGGTCAGGGCCGGCTGCCCGAGGTCACGGTGCGGCGGCGTTTCGCGCATGCCGACAAGGCTAGGGGGCGGGCTCAGCGGCCGGTCCCCGCGACCAGGTAGTTGCGGTCCCGGCTTCCCGGCACCCGTCAGCGCCAGGTCCGGCGCTGACGCGGCCCGCCCGCCCGCGCGGACTGCCAGCGCGCGGCGAACAGCTCGTCGATGGCCTCGTCGCCGAAGAAGTGGCTGTGCGTCTGGGCGAACCTGGCCAGCCGCACCAGGTTGGAGTGCCGCCGCTGCTCGTCGGGCTCGTCCTCCCAGGACCGCACCAGGTGCATCGACGCGTCCTCGGGGAACTCGGCCTGGATCTTGTCCACCACGAGTGACTTCGCCGCGATGAACCGGTCCACCGTGCGCTCGTCGACGTGCGACGCCCGGGCCACCTCCCCGCGCTTGTCGAACCGGACGACGGCGCGCCACAGGATGAGGTCGGTGCCGTTCCTGATCAGCTCGTCGAGCAGGCCCACGTTGCGGACCAGCCGTTGCACGGGCGAGAGGGCGGCGCTCAGCGTACCGGGCGGTCGTGCGAGTCCCGGGCCGGCCAGATCGCCGCGGTCAATCGCATCGATCAGCTCGCGCATCTCCGCTGAGCTT
Source organism: Streptosporangiaceae bacterium (assembly GCA_030041195.1). The sequence continues at coordinate 1,647 of JASHOI010000545.1, forward strand.
GATGCCTTCGACATCAGCCCGAGCGGCTCGAAGAACGCGAACGAGGCGAGCAGGAACAGCAGCCGGTTGCGCTCCTCATCGGTGCTCTCGATGACGATCTTGGTTTCCGGCGACAGGTCCTGCAGGATGCGCATCGCGGTCAGGCCGGTGGGGACGCCGGGGCCGAAGTTGATGTCGACCAGCGCCAGGTCGAACGGTCCGTCGCGCCGCGCCTCGGCCAGCGCGTCGGGCAGGCTGCGCGGGTCGCGCACCCCGACGAGGGTGTGCGGCGTGCCCTGGATCACCTGGGCGAGGGCAAGCTCGACCAGGACGAAGTCGTCGACCACGAGGATGCGCACGGGTTCACCGCTACCAGGGGGCCGACTTCCACCGGGCCAGGACCAGCGTGCCGCCGCCGTCCCGCTGCTCGGCCACGACCGCGCCGTCGTACCGGTGCAGGTGCTCGTCGAGGATCCGCAGGCTGGTGCGGGGCCCGGCCTGGGCTGCCCGGGCCGGCATGCCGGGGCCGTCGTCGGCCACCGACACCGTGACCCAGGGGCGGGTCGCCGCGCCGTTCCCGCCCGGCTCCGGATGCTCGTGCCGGACGGCGACCTCCACCCGCCGCGCGCCCGCCTTCCAGGCATTGGTGACCAGGTCGGGCAGGACCCGGCGGGCGAGCCCGTAGTCGGTCTTGCGCATCTGCAGGTTGCGGCAGCCCGCGTCGAGGATCATGCCGGCCCGGCGGTCTCCGGGCACGGTCTGCAGCACGCAGTCCCAGAGCAGCGCGACGGTCTCGGCGGGCGGGCCGCCGCCGAGCATGGTCTGCCGCGCCTCCTCGGCCAGCACCAGCATGCTGTCCGCCATCGACCTGGTCTCCTCGCCGACTCCGGTGTCCGCCTGAACCTGTCTGATCAGTGCGTGCGCTCCGTTCTTGATCAGACTATGCACGGTGATCGAATCGTTGCGTCTTACCTCGCTCATGGAAATCTCGCACGCTTCGAGGCCGGCCCGGAGCAATACCTCGAAAATCATCGTGAATGGCAGCAGCAAAACGAGCGATCCGCCGAGCAGTATCGGAATGACCAGGCCGGCCGGCAGCCGCTGCAGGCCGGAAACGGTCGGCGACAGCATCAGCGCGAGCTCAATGGCGGCGACGCTGACCGGGATCCACGGCCGGAACGTAACCAGCCCGCGGGCCGGGGGCAGGTCCGGGTTGTACCAGCTCGCGTCCGTCATCACCTGGGCCTGGGCGCTCCACGTGTGCGCGGTGACCAGGATCAGGGCGATCACGTAGACGGGCAGGGGCAGCGGGCGGACCGGCACCGGCCCCGCGTAGAGCAGCAGGACCACGATCATCCCGACGCCCTCGAGCAGGCCGGACAGGTCCGCCGTCGCCTTGCTGCGCGCGCCGCGCAGATGCCCGGCGGTCTTCCTGAGCGGGGCGAACCGGCCCGTTGCCAGCCGGTCGAGGACGCCGGGCATGGTCTGGATCCAGGCCATGCTCACGCCCGCCGACACGATCAGCATTTGCGCCGCGGCCCGGGGCAGTGCGTCGGCCGGAAACCACGCGAGCAGCAGCCACAGGCCGCCGACGCACGCCCCGCGGAACGCTGCCCCTATTCGCCACAGCGGCGTCGCGTACCGGACCGCGATGTCGTGCACGACCCGGGTCCGGAGGGATGAGTCCGAGAGCATGATCCTTCCCTGCTTAAGAAGGAAAATCGTTCTAGTTAAGGAAACCAGATGAAATCGCAGTTGGCAGGGCTCAGCGAGCAGGCCCGCCCAGGTAACTGGCGGCCAGCAGCGAACCGTCACTGCGCAGCCCGGTGGCGGTGCCGGCCGCAACGAGTTCGCCGTGCGCGAGCACGTATCCGCGGTGCGCGATCTCCAGCGCCAGGCGGACGTGCTGCTCGACGAGCAGCACGGCGGCCCCGCTCCGGGCGGCGAACTCGCGCACGACCGGCAGCAGCCGCTCGACGATCACCGGGGCGAGGCCGAGGCTGAGCTCGTCCAGCAGCAGCACCCGCGGGTTGCGCACCAGCGCCCGGGACAGCGCGAGCATCTGCTGCTCGCCGCCGGACAGCAGCCCGGCCCTGCGGTCACGCAACTCGCGCAACGCCGGGAAATGCTCGAACGCCGCGTCCAGCGCGGCCGGCTCGGTCACGCCGTCCAGCCGGAAATGCTCGGCCACCGTGAGCCCGTAGAAGATCCCGCGATCGTGCGGCACGTGCACGATGCCCTTGCGGACCCGCGCGGTCGGGGACAGGCCGGCCAGGTCGGCGCCGTCCAGCCGCACCGTGCCGGCCATCGGCTTGATCAGGCCGGAGATGGCCCGCAGGGTTGTCGTCTTGCCGGCCCCGTTGGCCCCGAGCAGCGCCACGACCTCGCCGGAGGACACCGCCAGCGTCAGGTCGCGCAGCACCGGCGCCCGGTCGTAGCCGGCGCTCAGGTGGTCGACGTCGAGCGTGGCGCTGGCGCTCACTTCGCCCCTCCGCTCTTTCTGGCAAGCCACCGTGCCATGCATCGGCCGAGCGGGCATTAACGAAATGGACAAAATCGTGCTGATCAAATTGTGGCGTACTAACCAAATTATTGACAAGTTAGCCACCCAGATCTTTGCTTGTGGTGTCTTACCCGGGGTGGCTGCCGGCAATCGGCCGGCCGCTGCCCCGGAATGACATGCGTTCTCTACCGACGCGGGATCCCCGCATGCAGGATTCGCAGGCCCCCAGAAATACCTGCCGAGGAGGACGATGTGAGCAGGCAGACGCGCAGAATGCTGCTCGGGACCGCGGCGGCCGCAGCGATTATGCTCGCCGCCGCCGGGTGCGCAAGTTCGAGTTCAAGCACACCGAGCACATCGAGCAGCAACTCCAACTCGGCCGTGAACGCGGCCCAGGGACCCGGCGGAGCCGGGAGCAAGTCGATCACCAACTACCTGACCTATACCGACGGGAAGTCCGGGAAGGCTGACGCTTCGCTCGCGCCCGTCTACATCGGCTGGCTCAACCAGCAGGGAGGCTCGCAGACCATCGGCCCGCTGGCGACCAACGGCGCGCAGATGGCGGTCTCGTACATCAACGCCCAGCTCGGCGGCGTCGACGGTCACCCGCTCAAGCTCGACACGTGCTTCATCACCGCCACCGAGGAGGAGGGCACGACGTGCGGGCAGCAGTTCGCCGCTGACAAGCAGGTCGACGTCATCGCCGAGGGCGGGGTCGCGATCGGCGTCCAGCCGTTCTACTCCTCGATCGGCACCAAGACACCGGTCATCGTCGGCGTGGCGGCCACCCCGACGGACTCCGTCCAGCCCAACGCCGTGATCCTGTTCGGCGACGTGACTCACGTGCTCGGCCCGTTCGGCACCTACGCCAAGGACGTGCTGCACGCCAAGACCGCCGCGCTGGTCTACCCGGACATCGCCGGCATCACCCAGGGCGCCGCGGCGATCGAGGCAGGCCTCAAGGCGGCCGGCGTCACGGTCAAGGCCGTCGGCTACGACGAAAGCCAGACCGACCTGACCGGGACGCTCATCGCCGCCGGCGCGGAGACCGCCGACATGGTGATCCCGTACAGCGACTCCAGCGGCTGCGTGAACCTCGCCAAGAGCCTTATCCAGCTCGGCATCACCGATGCCAAGAAGATCGTTTCCGCGCCGCTGTGCCTGAACGGCCAGGTGGCGGCCGGCCTCGGCGGCGACTACCCGCTGTGGACGTACGCGATCGCGAGCTCACTGTACGGCGACCCGACCGACCCGGGCATGCCGGCCTACGAGGCGGTGGCGAAGAAGTACAGCACCCCGGCGGACGCTCCCGACCCGTGGAACATCGTCGCGTTCTCGCAGATCCTCACCATCGACCGGTTCATGAACGAGATCGGCTACTCCAAGCTCAGCGCCGCGGCGATCCTGGCGAAGGCGAAGGCGTTCACCGGCCCGGTCGCGCTCGGCGCACCGTCGCTGCACTGCGGCGAGTTCGCCTCGGCCCCGGCGGTCTGCAACGACCGCACGCAGTTCTTCCTCTACAAGGGCAAGCACGTATTCGTCAAGGTGGCCGGCTGGCTCCAGCCCCCGTCTTGAGTGAGCCAAAGGGCGCGGCGCCGACTGGACTGAGGAGCGAAGGAGCCTGCGACTGAGCGACGAGGGAAGGAGGCGCAGAGAAGGGGGAAGGGGAGGCGGGCGGGGCCCGGAGGCGAGCGAGAGACCGAAAATTGGAAGAGATTCTGCTGTTCATCCTGCTCGGGCTCGGGGCCGGCGCGCTTATCGCCGGCCTCGCGCTCGCGGTGGTGCTCACCTACCGCGGGTCCGGGATCATCAACCTCGCCACCGGCGGCATGGCCATGCTCGGCGGCTACGCGTACTGGTCGCTGAACGCCGGCCAGATCGCGTCCCTGCCCACCGTGTTCGCGCTGCCGCTCAGCCTGCTGTTCGTGGTGGCTGTCGGCGCGGCCACCGAGTTCATCGTGTACCGGCCGCTACGCAACGCCGCGCCGCTGGCCAAGCTCGTCGCCTCGCTCGGCGTGCTGCTGGTGGCGCAGGCGGCGATGCTGCTCGCGTTCGGCGTCACCGAGCAGCCGGAACCCAGCATCCTGCCGCAGAACGACGTGCACCTGCTCGGCGCGGTGGTGCCCGTCGACCGGTTCATCCTCACCGGGATCGTGATCGTGGCGGCGGCGGTGCTCGCCGCGGTGTACAAGTGGACCCGGTTCGGGCTGGCCACCAGGGCGGCGTCGGAGAACGAGGTCGCGGCGATGCTGTCCGGGCTGTCGCCCAACACGATCTCGCTGATCAACACCCTGATCGCAGCGCTGCTGGCCGGCACGGTCGGCATCCTGGCGGCGTCGATCACCGAGCTCGACCCGCAGACGCTGCCGCTGCAGATCATCCCGGCGCTCGCCGCCGCGCTGCTGGCCGGCTTCACCTCATTCGGCGTCGCCTGCGCGGCCGGCATCGGGATCGGCGTGCTGTACTCGCTGATCGAGTACGCCTCGGCGCAGTCCTGGTTCCCGCAGTCCGGCGGCATCGCCCTGCCCGGCGTCACCGACCTGCTCGCCTTTCTCATCATCGTGGCCGTGCTGTTCTGGCGCGGGTCGCGGATACCCGGCCGGGGCGAGCTGGTGGAGCGGCGGCTGCCCGGGGTGCCGCGGCCGCGGCACCTGACCCGCACCTCGCTGATCCTGGCCGCCGTGGCCGCGGTGGCGCTGGTCGTGCTGCCGTTCGACTTCCGCGAAGCGCTGATCAACACGCTGATCGGCACGCTGATGGCGCTCTCGCTCGTGGTCATCACCGGGTTCGTCGGCCAGATCTCGGTGGTCCAGCTCAGCCTGGCCGGAGCGGCCGGGTTCACGATCGCGCACATGGCGTCGAACTTCGGGATCACCTTCCCGCTCGCGGCGCTCGCGGGGATCGCGGTGGCGGTGGTGATCGGCATGGCCACCGCGGTGTCCGCGCTGCGGGTGCGTGGCGTCAGCCTTGCCGTGGTCACGCTCGCCGGCGCCGTGGCGATCGAGAACTTCGGCTTCCTGAACGCCACCTGGGGCGGCGGCGAGGCCGGCTCGCCGGTGCCCGAGCCGAAGTGGTTCGGGCTCGACCTCGGCCCGATGGCCCCGTTCCGCGGGCTCGATGGCGACCTGCCGAGCCCGGTCTTCGGCTGGGTCGCGCTGATCTGCACGGTGGCGCTCTGCGTGGGCGTGGGCGTGACCCGCCGGCGGTCGCTCGGGCAGCGGATGCTCGCGGTGCGGTCCAACGAGCGCGCTGCCGCGGCCGCGGCGATCAATCCGCGGACGGTCAAGCTCGCGGGCTTCGCGATCGCGGCGTTCATCGCCGGCGTCGCCGGGGTGCTGTACGCCTACAACTTCGGCTCGGTCAGCGCCGACGCGTTCGACGCGGTCACCGCGCTCAGCCTGATCGCGTTCGCGTACGCGGGCGGGATCACGCTGATTTCGGGTGCGGTGTTCGCCGGCCTGATCTCGGCGCAGGCGCTGATCCCGTACGCGCTGGACAAGTGGTTCGGGCTGAACGGGAACTGGTTCCTGCTGTTCGGCGGCGTGATCCTGATCTTCACCCTGATCCGCAACCCCGAAGGCGTCGCCGGGGACATATACCGCCGGATCCATAAGCAGGCGCCGCTCCCCGCCCACCGTCCGGTTGCCGGTTCAGCTTCCCCCTCCGCGGCCGGCCTGCGGCAGGGCGCCGGGGCCCGCCCTGCTTCGCCGGGCTCACCTGACGGCGCGCACCGCCCGGTCCTCCGGGTCACCGGGCTGTCCGTTTCGTTCGGCGGGGTCCGCGCGCTGACCGATGTCTCGCTCGAGGTGCGCGACGGCGAGCTGGTGGGGCTGATCGGGCCCAACGGCGCAGGCAAGACCACGTTCGTCGACGCGATCACCGGCTTCGTGACCGGCGCCGGGCAGGTGGAACTCGACGGGCACCAGCTTGCCGGGCTGCCGCCATACCAGCGGGCGCGCCGCGGTCTGGCCAGGACCTGGCAGGGCACCGAGCTTTTCCACGACCTCGACATCCGGGAGAACCTGACGGTCGCGGCCGGCCGGCGGCCGGCGGCGGTGGCCCGCGACGCCGAGGAACTGCTGCAGGTCTTCGACATCGGCTGGGCCGCCGACGCGATGCCCGACCAGCTCTCCGAAGGCCAGCGCAAACTGGTCGGCGTCGCCCGGGCGCTGGCCGGCACGCACCGGCTGGTGTGCCTGGACGAACCCGCCGCCGGCCTCGACGCGCGGGAGAGCGCGGAACTCGGCCAGCGGCTGCGCGCGCTGGCCGATCGCGGCCAGTCCACGCTGCTGATCGACCATGACATGGGACTGGTGCTGAGCATCTGCGACCGGGTCGTCGTGCTCGAGTTCGGGCGCGTGATCGCCGAAGGCGACCCGGAGGAGGTGCGCAGCGATCCGCGGGTCATCGCCGCCTATCTCGGCACCGGGCACGCCGGGCCGCAGACGGAGCCCATGGCAACGCCGGCCGATGACGGCCGAAGATCGAAGCCAACCACCACGCCGACGTGACCGGCCCGCCGCCGCATCGCTACCCGCGGGGGGCGGACCGGCGATCTTCCTGGTCGAGCTTTTTCAGGCCGCGCAGGTAACGGCCTCGTTCGCCGAAGATGCTGACCAGCATGAAGCCCGCGATGAAGAACACGGTGGCAGCCAGGTACCCGGCCGAGGCTGAGCCTCGTGAGGAGCACGCGTAGTACTCACCGACCGGGACGCCTATCAAGAACACGGCGAGCATCAGCAGTGAGTACAACAGCCGCAGCGGCCGATTGAGGCGGGTCGTCGGAACGTAGGCCGAGAACCGGTAAACGCCGAGGTCGATGACGCCCCCGGCAAGGATCGCCAAGACCACCGTGACCGTCTTCGCCATCGTTCCTCCCCGGCCAGGGAAGTGATCAAAGCACAATTATGGGCCGTCCTGGCATTCTCGCCCAGCGCGCCGCGCCTCTGCCCGCCCGGGTTCGCCCGCGCGCCGCGTTCCTGCCCGTCGTTCAAGATTAACAGGAGGCTCGCGCGCAGATACCGCACTCCAGCCTCCAAGATCTTCCCAGCGGCGCTTTAAGATCAAGGCGATGCGACGCGAGTCTTCTACCGTGGTTGTCCTGGTCGGCGATTTCGGCGACGGGCTGCTCGCCGGGCTCACCCATTCGCCGAACGTCTCGGTGGCGCGTGCTCCCGATGCGGCTGGCTCGTCCGCCGGGCAGCCGTCGCCGGACGAGCCGGCGGTGGGGGACCGGCCCGGCTGGGAGGCGGGAGCACTGGCCCTGCGGGAAGCGGCGCGGCGCCGGTCGACGTACGTGATCGTGCCGGATGACCCGCTGGCCGAGGTGGCAGCGGGGTGGCGGGCGATGTGGGACGTGCCCGGCGGGCCGGGCGGGGCGGCCAGGTTCGAGGCGAGCGCCGCCGAGGCGCTGGCCGCATGGCGGGACAAGCGGTTCGAGCTGCCCGACTACTACCTGGTCGTGGCCCCTCCGCTGCAGGCCGCTGCGGGCCCGGACCTGTACCTCGGCCCGTTGCGCGCGGTCCGGCCGCGCCGGGTCGCCGTGGCCGGGATCGCGGACAGCGCGGGCCAGGCGGGCCAGCTGCTGAACTCGCTCCGGTCGCTGGAGCACGGGCCGTGGTGGCCGCCGCTGGACGAACTGCTCGACGCGGCCCGGCACTTCTACGCCGGCGGCCTCGCCGAGACCCAGCGGGCGCTCGCATAGCCGCTGATACGTTGCTCGGGTGGAATTCCAGGATGTAGTCCGGCAGCGGCGGATGGTGCGCAGCTACGACACCAGCCGGCCGGTGCCCCCCGACGTGGCCGACCGCATCGTCCGGAACGGCCTGCGGGCCCCGTCCGCCGGTTTCTCCCAGGGCTGGGGGTTCCTGGTCCTGGACACGCCCGCCGACGTTGCCCGGTTCCGCGACGCGGTCCGGCCGGACACCGATCCTGAGAACTGGTTCGCCGCCCGGGTGGACGCGCCGCTGCTGATCGTCCCGCACTCGAATAA
>JASHOI010000546.1 GCA_030041195.1 Streptosporangiaceae bacterium
GGCGGCCGGCCCTGCGCCCGCCGCCGGCGCGTTCGGGGCCAGGCCCGGGCGACCCGGAAACGGACCGCGGGAAGGACTCCGTGTACTGCTCGGAGACCGGAGACAGCTGGTGGCCGAGCCGAGCGGCCAACGGCCGGCCCGGGGACAGCACCGTCGGCGCCGGCCCGCCGCCGACGGCGTGAGTCAGCGTGGCCGGAGCCGCCGGAGCCGCGAGCTGATCGATGATCTCGTGTGCCGCCGGGCGGTCCTGCGGCCGCTTGGCCAGGGCCGCAGCAACCATCGGGCGCAGCCCGTCGGGGACCGCGGTGGTGTCCGGCCAGGTGTGCCGGATCCGGTACTGCACCGCGGCGGTAGGCCCGCTGCCGAACGGGAGCCGCCCGCTGGCCGCGTACGCGACGGTCACCGCCCAGGAGAAGATGTCGGCGGCCGGCCCGACCTGCCCGTCGATCTGCTCGGGAGCCATGAACGCCACCGAGCCGACGGTGGTGCCGGCCCGGGTGAGCGAGACCGAGTCCAGCACCTGGGCGATCCCGAAGTCGATGACCTTCGGGCCGTCCATCGTCATGATCACGTTGGACGGCTTGAGGTCCCGGTGCACGACCCCGGCTGCGTGGATGACGCTCAGCGCCTCGGCCAGTCCCGCGGCGAGGGCGCACAGCGCGCCAGCACCCAGCGGCCCGCCCGCTTCCACCAGGCTGTCCAGCGAGGGTCCCGCCGCGTACTCGGTGACCAGGAACGGCCCGCGCGCGTCGGTGCCGGAGTCGATCACCCTGACCGTGCGCGCGCTGCGCACCCGGCTCAGCACGGCCACCTCACGGCCGAACCGGGCCCGGAACTCCGGGTCGTCGGCCAGTTCCGGCCGCATGACCTTGACCGCAACCACGCGGCCGTCCCCGGCCACGCCGAGGTAAACAACGCCCATGCCGCCCGCGCCGAGCCGCGCCGTCAGCCGATACCCGCCGACCCGGGCCGGGTCACCCGGCTGCAGCGGCGTGCGGGCCGGACGCATCCCAGCGTCCGCAGCGATCCCAGCGCCGGGGTCGCGTTCTGCGGTGTCCGTGTCCTCGTGATTCATGGCTGCCTCCCCTTATCCGTCCTGGCAGAAACGCTAGGCAGGACGGGGGCAGGTCACCACGAGGAACAACCCACAGAATCGGTCACAGTTACGGCTGGCCAGCGCGGCCTTCAACGGTGTGGTGGGTCCCGCGAACAGTGTGGTGGGTCCCGCGCTGTTGCTGTAGGAGCATGGCGGGACCCACGACCGCATTGCGGGTCCCGGTGCCGGGACCGCACGGAGGCGGACGTTAGCCGGCGGCCTGCTTGATCAGCGACGCGACCGCCTCGGGGCGGGACACGTAGACCGAGTGGCTGGCCGGGACCTCGGTGATCGTGGCCCCGGTGCGCTGGGCCATCGTCCGCTGCGCGGGCGGCGGGATCATCCGGTCTTCCGTGGTGAGCAGGTACCAGCTTGGCTTGACCCGCCAGGCGGCTTCGCTGATCGTTTCGCCGGTCGCGTTCACGCCCCACGGGAGCTGGGAGTCGGCCATGAACGCCGCCTGCGCGGCAGGCAGGTCGCCGGCGAAGGCTTCGTGGAATTTATCCCGGTCCAGGAGCAGGAACCCGTCCTTTGGCGGCAGGATCGGCGGCTGCGGCCCGTCGGCCGGGAAACCGGAGATGAGCGCGTTGACCGACTCGCCCTTGTCTGGGGCGAATGCGGCGACGTACACCAGGGCCGCGACGTTCTCATCCAGGCCTGCCTCGGTGATCACCGCCCCGCCGTAGGAGTGGCCGGCCAGCACGACCGGCCCGTCCAGGGCGCCGATGACCCGCCGCGTGGCGAGCGCGTCGTCTTGCAGCGACAGGGTCGGATGCTGCACGACGGCGACGCGGTAGCCGTCCGAGGTGAGCGCCTGGTACACCCCCTGCCAGCCGGAGCCGTCGACGAACCCGCCGTGTACCAGTACCACGTTGCGCACTGAGCTTGTGCTCATGCTCCCTCCTCCTTCCAGGAGAACTTCGGTGACAGGACGACGCTAGGTACCGGTAGGCATACCCGTCTTACGACAGATGACTGGGCTGTTGACGTAGCCGTGCCCGAGAGGTGGTTAGCCTGAGGCGGTGGTGATCGTCGGGCGTGACGACGAACTGCGGCATCTGCACGATTTCGTCGACCGGATCCGCGGCCAGGGCGAGGCGCTGCTGCTGTCCGGTGAGGCCGGTGTCGGCAAGACCGCGCTGCTCGACGCCGCCGCGCGGTACGCCCGGGCGCAGGGATATCGCGTGGTGCACGCGGCCGGGGCCGAGTTCGAGGCCGATGTCAGCTTCGCCGCCCTGCACCTGGCCCTGCAGCCGCTGCTCGGGGAACTCGGAAACCTCACCGAGTGGCATCGCGACGCGCTGACCACGGCGCTCGGCCTGCGGGAGGGGCCGCGGTCGGACCAGCTGCTGCTGTCCAACGCGACTCTCGCGCTGCTGGCGGCCGCCGCCAGCAGCGCGCCGCTGCTGCTCATCGTCGACGACATGCCGTGGATCGACCGGGCCAGCGCTGCCGTGCTCGGGTTCGTCGCGCGGCGGCTCAGCCAGATCCCGGCCGGGCTGCTCGCCGCGTCCCGCCCCGGCGAGGACAGCCTGCTCAACCAGGCCGGCCTGCCGACCCTGATCATCCCGCCGCTGACCGACACCGCCGCGCATACGTTGCTCAGCACCCGCTACCCGGCGATGTCGCCCCGCGTCCGGCAGCGGCTGGTCACCGAGGCGCAGGGCAACCCGCTGGCGCTGCTCGAACTGCCGGCCGCCCTGCAGGAGCGCCCCGTGGCAGCCGACGCGGGCGCACCGCTGCCGGCGGTGCTCCCGTTGTCGCGGCGGCTTCAGGAGATGTTCGCCGCCCGGCTGCAGCCACTGCCGCCGCAGACCCGGCGGCTGCTGCTCGCGGCCGTGCTCGACGGCACCGGCGACCTGGCCACCCTCGACGCCATCGCGGGATCTCCGGCAGAGGATGCGCTTGCTCCAGCGGAACGGGCCGGGCTCATCCGGGTCGACCATGGCGGGGGGCGCGTCGCGTTCCGGCACCCACTGATTCGGTCGGCGGT
>JASHOI010000547.1 GCA_030041195.1 Streptosporangiaceae bacterium
GCGGCCAAGACCGGCACCTCCCAGGAGGCCGCGCCGGGGCAGAGCTGCCTGTGCGAGTACGGTTCGAGTTACATCGGCATCGTCCCCGCCGACAACCCGCAGCTCGTGGTCGCGGTGAACGTCCAGGATCCCACGAAAGGCGGCTACTACGGTGATGAGATCGCGGGCCCCGTCTTCTACCACGTGGCAAAGTTCGCGCTGCAGACGCTGCGGATACCGCCGGACTATGCCAAGCGTCCATACGTCCGGCTCACGAGGCCGTGAACAGAGGTAATCTCTGCCCGTGCCAGCCGACCTACGCCCACGTTTTGTCCCGTTGCGACCGCTTGCGGAACTGGCGGTGCGGCTCGGGGCGAGGACCGCGGGCCGGGACGCCCCAGGCCCGCTGACCAGGGTGGGCACCCCCCGCGGGGTGTCCGGGATCACGCACGATTCCCGCCGCGTGCACCCCGGTGACCTGTACGCGGCGCTGCCCGGCAGCCAGCACCACGGCGCCAGGTTCTGCGCGCAGGCCGCCGCGGCGGGCGCCGCGGCGATCCTCACCGACCCCGCGGGCAAGGAACTGGCGATCCGGTCCGGCCTGCCGGTGTTCGTGGTCGGCGACCCGCGGTCGCGGCTGGGCGAGATCGCGTCCTGGATCTACGGAAACCCCTCCGGAAAGCTGACGCTGCTCGGGGTGACCGGCACCAGCGGCAAGACCACCACCACCTACCTGCTCGAGGCCGGGCTGCGGGCGGCCGGGCACCTCAGCGGGCTGATCGGCGGCGTGCAGACCAGGATCGGCGACGTCACCGCCGACAGCAGCCTGACCACCCCCGAGGCCACCGACCTGCAGGCGCTGCTGGCCGCCATGGTCGAGCAGGGCGTGACCGCGGCGGCGATGGAGGTGTCCAGCCACGCCCTCGCGCTCGGCCGCGTCGCCGGGACAGCCTACGACGTGGCCGTGTTCACCAACCTTTCCCAGGACCACCTGGACTTCCACGAGACCATCGACGCCTACTTCGCCGCCAAGGCCGCGCTGTTCACCCCGCGCTACGCCAGGGCCGCGGTGGTCAACCTCGACGACTCCCACGGCCGGATCCTCGCCGCCGACGCGCAGATCCCGGTCACCACGTACTCTGTGGCCGGCGACCCGGCCGCGGACTGGCGCGCGGCCGACGTGCGCGGCGGGACCGACGGGAGCACGTTCCGGGTCGTCGGCCCCGGCGGGGTGGAGGCCGACGCGTCGGTGGCCCTGCCCGGCCCGTTCAACGTCGCCAACGCGCTCGCCGCGATCGTGACGCTGGTGGAGGCGGGCGTTGGGATCGCCACCGCGGTGGCCGGGGTGGCCGCCTGCCCCGGCGTGCCCGGCCGGCTCGAGCGGGTCGAGGCGGGCCAGGACTTCACCGTGCTCGTCGACTACTCGCACAAGCCGGGCGCGGTTCGGGCCGTGCTCGACGCGCTGCGGCCGGTCACCCTGGGCAACCTCTCGATCGTCCTTGGCTGCGGCGGCGACCGGGACCGCGCCAAGCGCCCGCTGATGGGCGAGGCCGCGGCCGAACTCGCGGACCTGGCGATTCTCACCAACGACAACCCGCGCTCTGAGGACCCGCTCGAGATCCTCGCCGAGATGCTCGCGGGTGCGCTCACCGTTCCCGCCGCCATCCGCGCTCACGTGATCATCGAGCCCGACCGCGCCGCCGCCATCGACCTCGCGATCACAAGGGCGAGCAAAGGGGACGTGGTGCTCGTCGCGGGCAAGGGACACGAGCGCGGCCAGTACGCTGGCACCACAGTCATACCCTTCGACGACCGCGAGGTGGCAACGGAAGCTCTCGCTCGCCGCCTCGCCGCTGGGGCCTCGCAAACAGCACCCGGCAGGCCCCGTTCGCCAGAGCCCGACATGGGGGACCTGTGATCCCGCTGTCCGTAGCCCAGGTATCCGAGATCGTCGGCGCCACCGCCGACCGGGTCGCCGACCAGGGCGCGATCGTGACCGGACCGGTGGTGATCGACTCCCGGCAGGCCCGGCCGGGCAGCCTGTTCGCCGCGCTGCCGGGCACCCGGGCCGACGGGCACGACTTCGCCGCTGACGCGGTCGCGGCCGGTGCCACGGCGGTGCTCGCGACCAGGCCGGCCGGCGTGCCCGCGCTGATCGTCCCGGACGTGCTCACCGCGCTCGCCGCGCTGGCCCGCGCGGTGGTCGACCGGCTGCCCGGCCTGACGATCGCCGCGATCACCGGCTCGGCGGGCAAGACCACCACGAAGGACCTCGCCGCCCAGCTCATCGAGTCGCTCGGCCCGACGGTGTCGCCGCGGAACTCCTACAACAACGAGCAAGGTCATCCGCTGACCGTGCTGCGGGTGACCGGCGAGACCAGGTACCTGGTGGCCGAGATGTCCGCGCGCGGCCCGGGGCACATCGCCGCGCTGTGCCGGATCTCCCCGCCGCGCCTTGGTGCGGTGCTGTGCGTCGGGCACGCGCACGCCGGCGTGTTCGGCAGCATCGACGACGTCGCGCGGGCCAAGGCCGAGCTGCCTGCGGCGCTGCCCGCCGACGGCGTGGCCGTGCTCAGCGCCGACGACCCGCGAGTGCTGGCCATGGCCGGGATCACAGAAGCGCGCGTGGTGACGTTCGGCCGGGCCCCCGGCGCCGACTATCGCGCGGTTGGCGTCGCGGTCGACGAGGCGGGCAGGCCCGGCTTCACCCTGGCCACCGGCGCCGGGTCGGCGCCGGTGCAGCTGCGGCTGCACGGCGAGCACAACGTCGCCAACGCGCTGGCCGCCGCCGCGCTGGCCAGCCAGCTCGGCATGGGCGTCGCCGAGATCGCTGCCGGGCTGTCGGCGGCGACCGCCCGGAGCAGGTGGCGGATGGAGGTGACCAGGCGCCCGGACGGGGTGACGGTCGTCAACGACGCGTACAACGCCAACCCGGAGGCGGTCAGCGCGGCGCTGTCGGCGCTGGCCGCGATGGCCCGCGGCGGGCGCGCGTTCGCGGTGCTCGGCCACATGACCGAGCTCGGCGCCCAGGCGGAGGAGCTGCACGAGGAGGCGGGCCGCCAGGCCGCGCGGGCCGGCCTGGCCGGTCTGATCGTGGTCGGTGAGGCGGCCGCGCCGATGCTGACCGGGGCGAAGTCCGAGCCGTCCTGGCGGGGCGAGCTGCTGCAGGTGCCCGACGCGGAGGCGGCGGTCGCCGCCGTCGGCCGGCTGGTCAGGCCCGGCGACGTGGTGCTGGTCAAGGCGTCGCGTGCCGCAAACCTGCAGCGCGTGGCGCTCGCGCTGACCGGGGAGCAGCCGCTGTGAAGACGATCCTCGTCGCTGGCGGCGTCGCCATGGTGCTGGCGCTGTTCGGCACGCCGCTCGCGATCAAGATCTTCACCAGACGCGGCTACGGCCAGCAGATCAGGGAGGACGGCCCGAGCGGGCACCAGACCAAGCGCGGCACGCCGACGATGGGCGGCGCGGTGATCGTGGTCGCATCGCTGATCGGCTACGTCAGCGGGCACAAGCTGACCAAGGACCCGATGACGTGGTCGGGGCTGCTCGTGCTGTCGCTGATGACCGGCCTCGGCGCCGTGGGTTTCGCGGACGACTTCATCAAGATCTACAAGCAGCGCAGCCTGGGCCTGCGCGCCGGCGCCAAGCTGGCCGGCCAGGCGGTGGTCGGCGCCATCTTCGCCGTCGAGGTGCTGCACCACCCGGACGCGCTCGATATCACCCCCGCGGACGCGCACATCTCGTTCATCGCAGACTTCGGGCCGGCGATCGGCGTGCTGCCGTTCGTGTTGTGGATCGTCCTGCTGATCGCCGGGTGGTCGAACGCGGTCAACCTGACCGACGGCCTCGACGGGCTGGCCACCGGGGCGACGATGCTGGTGCTCGCCGCCTACGTGATCATCGGGATCTGGCAGGAGCGCAACGACTGCACGCTCAACCTGTTCCCGCAGTGCTATCCGATCCGCGATCCGCTGGACCTGGCGGTGGTGGCGGCATCGGTGTCCGGGGCCTGCTTCGGCTTCCTGTGGTGGAACGCCCCTCCGGCCAGGATCTTCATGGGCGACACCGGCTCGCTCGCGCTCGGCGGCGTGCTCGCCGGGCTCGCCGTGTGCACCAAGACCCAGCTGCTGCTGGTGATCCTCGGCGGCCTGTTCGTGATCATCACCATGTCGGTGATCATCCAGGTGGGGTCGTACAAGATGACCGGGCGGCGGGTGTTCAAGATAGCGCCGCTGCAGCACCACTTCGAGATGCTGGGCTGGGCCGAGACCACGATCGTGGTCCGGTTCTGGCTGGTCGCAGGCGTGTTCATCGCGCTCGGCCTCGGCATCTTCTACGTCGCCTGGCTGCCGGGGTAGCCCCGGTGCGCGCGGGGGACGCGGTGGACTCGATGCTGGCTGGACTTGCCGACAGCCTGGCCGGGCTGCGGGTGTGCGTGAACGGGCTCGGCGTGTCGGGCCCGCCGGTCGCCAGGCTGCTGGCCGGCCGCGGTGCCGAGGTGACGGCCGTCGACGGCCGCGACGACGACGCCAACCGCGAGATCGCCGGCGAGCTGGCCGGCCTCGGCGTGACCGTGCAGATGGATCCGGTACCGCAGCTTCCTGCCGGGACCGATCTCGTGATCACCACGCCCGGGTGGCGGCCGAGCACGCCGCTGCTCACCGACGCGGCGGCCGCCGGCGTCCCGGTGATCGGCGATGTCGAGCTGGCCTGGCGGCTGCGCCCGGCGCTGGCGGGCGGCGGCAGGCAGGACTGGCTGGCGGTCACCGGAACCAACGGCAAGACCACCACGGTGCTGATGCTCGCCGCGATGCTGACCGCCGCCGGGCTCCGCGCGATCGCCGCGGGCAACGTCGGCCTTTCGGTCGTGGAAGCGGTCACGGACCCCGAGCCGTACCCGGTGCTCGGGGTCGAGCTGTCCAGCTTCCAGCTGCACTGGAGCTGCTCGGTGCGGCCGTTCGCCGCCGTGGTGCTGAACGTCGCGGCGCACCATCTCGACTGGCACGGCGACATCGACTCCTACGCGGCGGCGAAGGGGCGTATCTACGCGCCGGGAACGGTGGCCGTCTGCAACGCCGACGACCCGCGCTCGGCGGGACTGGCCGCCGCCGCGCCGGACACCGCACGGGTCGTGGCGTTCCGGCTTGAAGAGCCAGGGCCCGGCGAGCTCGGCGTGGCCGGCGACGTGCTGCTGGACCGCGCGTTCGGCGGCCAGGGCGGGGTCGTGCTGGCCGACGTCGACGACGTCCGGCCGCAGGGGCCGCACAACGTGGCCGACGCGCTGGCCGCGGCGGCACTGGCCCGGGCCTACGGCGTGCCGCCTGCCGCGATCAGGGCCGGGCTCGCCGCGTTCCGGCCCG
>JASHOI010000548.1 GCA_030041195.1 Streptosporangiaceae bacterium
CTTCGCCACCCTGCTGCCGCAGACCGCGGGCCTGGAGTCGGTCACCGCGACCACCGCCGACGGCACCGTGCTGGAACGGCAGGACCTGGGCATGCACGAGCGAGCCTGGCAGCGGTTCCAGCGGCGGCAGAACCGCCCTCCGGGCTGACTGCCGTTTACCCGAGGATCAGCTCGGCGACCTGGCGCAGGATGCCGGCCCGCGGGGGCACGTAGACCAGCAGCGTCGTCGCCAGCGAGTCGCGCCACGCCGATCAGGTCGGTCAGGGCCGCCAGCGGGCACGGCGGGCTCGCCCAGGTCGCGCTCTCCAGGGTTCCCTCCGGGCCCAACGCCCAGAAGATCACCGACCGGGTACGGGCATTGCTCGCCGAAGGGCAGATCGCCGAGGCTGCGATTCCCGCGGCCCTTGACCTGCTCGGCCTGTTCGTCACCGCCGCAGCCCTGGACCGCGTGCCCGCGGCATCGTTCAACGCCAGGCAGCACCGCGACCGGCTGCGCTGGGAAATCGACGTGATCCTCAACGGTCTGGCCGCCACCGGGCCGGAGGGCGGCCCCGCGTCCTAGATCAAGCCGGTTTCAGGGTGCGACCGTCGTGTCGATGTACCGATAGGCCGCATAGAACAAGCCTTCTGGTACATCGATGCCCGGCGCCGGTGCCGTCAGCTGGCCAGGCCGGCGGGCAGGGGCCCGGCGGCGGGCAGGGTGAGGGTGACCCGCAGCCCGTGCGGCTGGCTCGCCCCGGCCGTGACGGCGCCGCCGTGGGCGGCGGCGACCGCGGTCACGATCGCCAGCCCCAGACCCGACCCGGGCCGCGCCGACGGCGCGCCCGCCCGGTAGAACCGGTCAAAGATCCGCGGCAACTGCCCGGCCGGCACCCCCGGCCCGTCATCGCCGACCACCACCGTGATCATCCCGTCCCGTTCGCCGGCGGGGTATGCGCACTCACATTAGCCAGCAGATTACCGGCCGCCCGGCGCAGCAGTTCCTCATCCCCGGCCACCACCAGCCCGCCCCCGATCGCGGCCCGCCAAACCCGCCGCGGGTCAGCGACCCGGGCCCGCTGCACACACTCGCGCAACACCACACTGAGGTCCACCGGCTCGTGATCCCGGCCCGGATGCTGATCCAGGCGCGCCAGCCGCAGCATGTGGTCCGGCCGAGCAGGTAACTGCGCAGCGCAGTGACCCCGGCAACGTCGAACGCGGCCAGCGCGACGAGCGTGACCAGCAGCACGCCGGCCAGCACCCGGGTGCGCAGCAGCACCCGCCGCGGCCGCCCGGGCAGCCTGAGCCTCATCGCCGCCTCCCGCCCGCCATATGACCACCGCACCGCCAATCCCCTGTGTGATCTCCATGTGAGTTCGATGTGAGCACAGGTCACATCGAACTCACACACAACGCGCGCGGCTATCTGACGCGCGCCGCTGAAACTCCGGGGGTAAGGATCGCTCACGCCACGGCAGAGGTGACCGCATCATGCACGACAACACCGGCACCGCCCGGACCGCACGGAAAGCGAGGCTGCGGACGGGCCTGCTGGCCGCTATCGCAGCAGGGACGGTGCTCCTTGCTGCGGCGTGCGGCGGGGGGAGCAGCTCGTCCCCGAACGCCTCGAGCGCCGGTTCCGGGCAGACGACCGTGCAGCAGATCGACGCCTTCGCGCAGTGCGTGCGTCAGCACGGTGAGCCAAACTTTTCTCTCTCCTCGCAGGCGAATTCGAGCCCGGGAACGCTGTACGTCGACGGGTACGCCGTCGAGGGCGCCGTCCCCGGCTCGTCCCAGCTGAGGTCGGCCTTTGCGGCCTGTGGGTCCTTCATGCCGGAATTCACCCCGCCCACGCTGACCGAGGCACAGCTGCGCCAGATGGTCAGCAAGGACGTGCGGGAAGCTGCGTGCATGCGTACCCACGGGTACCCGAACTTCCCGGGGCCAAAGATGAGCCACGGCCATCCTGTCCTGCTCCCGGCGGCCGGTACCGATACCAGCTCGCCGCAGTTCCAGGCGGCCGTGAAGGCCTGCACCTGATGTGGGCGCGGCCTGCGGCGGGCACGCCGGGCAAGGCCCGGCAGCGGCCGGCCAGGTGGCCGGGGCCGACCGCTGCCGGGCATCTCGGCGCCTTACGAGCCCGTCTTCGGGCTCGTAAGGTTGTAGACCGTGGTCCCGCCCACGGTCTTCGCCGTGAAGTGGGCCTCCACCCAGGCGGTGATCTGCGACGCGTCGCTGGAACCGCCGGCCGCGCCGCCGAACCCGCCGCCCCCGCCGAAGCCGCCGCCGACGAAGTAGTGGATCTCGTGCTCGGCGACCAGCTTCTCGAACTCGGCGAGGCTCGGCGCCGGGTCGCTTCCGGTGAAACCACCGATCGCCATGACCGGAACGCCGTTGCTGCTCAGTTCCAGGGAGGCCGCGCTGGTGGAGCTGACCGTGGCCGCCGCCCACCGGTACCCGGAAGAGCCCTTCTCCAGGAGCTTGCTGAGCGCGGCGTCGGTCCCGGTCGCCCCGCCGGGTCCGCCCGCGGTCCCGCCGCCCAGGCGCCCGGTGCGCCCGCTCGCCGACCTGCCCGTGCCGCCGGGGAACTCACCCGAGCGCGGGAACTCACCCGAGCCGGGAAATTCACCGGAGCCCGGGAATCCGCCGGACTCACCAGAGCGGGGAAACTCTCCTGAGCGAGGGAGCTCACGAGAACCACCAGGGAACGTGCCGCCGCCGGGGAAGCCGAACGAGCTGGCCACCGTGGGGCCGGCGGACGGTATCGATCCGGTGTGCGTGGTGGCGGCGGTATCGAGGCTGTAGGCGAGCGGGCCGGCCAGCCCGGCGACCACCGCGAGCGACCCGGCGGCCACGGCAAGCGCGGTGCGGCCGCGCGCCGTGCCGGCGCGGAGCGCGGGACCGGCCAGGATCAGGCCGGCCGCACCCACGGCGGCAATCATGATCACGACCCGCAGCCACGGGAGCCAGCTCGGGCTGCGGTCCAGCAGGACCCAGGCCAGCGCGGCGGTGACCACAAGCCCCACGGCGAGCGTGACCCGGGCAAGCCAGGTGTGCCGGATCCGCCACAGCCCGCTGGCGCCGATGCCGACCAGAGCGGCGATGGCCGGGGCGAGCGCGATCGTGTAGTAGGGATGGATGATCCCGGACATGAAGCTGAACACCAGCGCGGTGACCAGCAGCCAGCCGCCCCACAGCAGGGCCGCCGCGCGGGTCCGGTCGCTGCGCGCCGCGCGCCGCGACACCCACAGCATGACGGCGAGCGCGATCAGGGCCGCCGGGAGCAGCCAGGCGATCTGCCCGCCCATGTCGGCCTGGAACAGGCGGGTGAGCCCGGTGGCACCGCCGAACCCGCCACCGCCTGCGCCGCCCGGCCCGCCGCCCTCGCCGGTCAGCCTGCCGAGCCCGTTGTAGCTGAACGTCAGGTTGAGGATGTTGTTGTCCGTTGAGCCGCCGACGTAGGGACGGTCCGCCGCCGGGGTCAGCAGGTCGATCGCGACCCACCACCCGGAGGCGGCCAGCAGCGCGGCCGCGCCGACCAGCAACTGCCAGATCCGCTTGCCGAGCCTGGGCTTGCCGCAGACCAGGTAGGCGAGGGCCAGCGCCGGAAGCACCAGGAGCGCCTGGAGCATCTTGGCCAGGTAGCCCAGGCCGAGGAGGGCCCCGGCCAGCGCGATCCACCGGGTGCGGCCGGACTCGATCGCGCGGGTCGTGGCGTACGCGGCCAGCGTCATCAGCAGCACCAGCATCGCGTCCGGGTTGTCGAACCGGAACATCAGCGTGGCGACCGGGGTCAGCGCCATGGCCGCCCCGGCGATGATCCCGGCCGCCGGCCCGAACCAGCGGCGCACGGTGGTGTACAGCACGCCGACCGTGGCCACGCCCTCGAGCGCCTGCGGGACCAGCAGGCTCCACGAGTTCAGCCCGAAGACGCGTGCGGTCAGCTCCATCGGCCAGAGGAAGAGCGGGGTCTTGTCCACGGTGATGAAGTTGGATGAGTCGACCGAGCCGAACAGGAACGCCTTCCAGCTCTTCGTGCCGGCCTGGACGGCGGCGGCGTAGAACTCGTTGGCCCAGCCGTTGCGGCTCAGGCCGATCAGGTAGATCAGCGCTGTGGCCAGGAGCAGCGCCAGCAGTGCCGGACGCGCCCAGGCCGGGTCGCCGGGTCTAGCCCGCAGCAGCCGCTCCTTGCGGCTGGGCGGAGCGGGACGCGCGGAGCGCGCCGAGTCGGGCCGGGCAGAGGTGATGGTCATGTCGATTTCCTGTTCAGATGATGTGAGCCGCCGCGGAATACCCAGCTGCGGTACAGGCCGAAGCGGACGATGGTGGCGAGCAGGTTGGCGGCGATCAGGACGGTGAGTTCGGTGGCGCGGGCGGGGCGGGGGTCGGTGTGGTGCAACAGCGCCAGCGCGGCGGAGCTCAGCGCGAGCCCGATCCCGAACGCGATCAGCCCGCGGGCCTGGTGCCGCCCGGCCTGCGCCCGGCCCCGGATCCCGAAGGTGACCCGCCGGTTCACCGCGGTGTTGGCCACCGCGGTCACCAGCAAGCTCACCGCGTTCGCGCCCTGCGCCCCCAGCGCGCCGCGCAGGCCCACAAACAACGCCGCGTACGCCACCGTGCAGGCCACCCCCACCACCGCGAACCGGGCCAGCTGCGACACCAGCCCACGCCGCCCGCCCCGCCCGGCCGCGGCG
>JASHOI010000549.1 GCA_030041195.1 Streptosporangiaceae bacterium
AGCGCCACGTTGACGATGGTCATGTCCAGGACGATCATCAGCATCCCGGTGCACAACACCACCAGGGCTGTCCAGCGAGAACGCTCATGCATCGGTCTACCTCCCACGAATGCGGCTTCACCACGCCGGCCGGGTCCTCGTAAATGTTCACGAACAGGGACCGCCGAAATCGACAACCGCAGACCCGCGGGCCCCTAGCGGCCCGGCGCCAGCCGCGCGAGCGTGTAGCAGACGGTGCGGACGCGGGTGAGGCTCCCGTCCGCATCACGCAGTCCTTCGAGGAGCTTGAACGCCACGACACGCGCCCGGTCGCGCCGGCCAGCCGGAATATGGCGCCAGACCAGGGCAGGCGCCTGGGTCCAGGACGACTTCCACCAGTGGCCCGGGCTTTGGTACCGGGTGGCGACCGGCTCGGCGACGGTATGGACGTCGAGGTAGCCCTCGAGCAGGGCCTCGACGTGGCCGGGCGACGTCCACCCGTGCCGCCGCCGGAACGCGTTCCAGCCCTGCTGCCCGCCGGGCAGGAACCCGTCGACCGCGCCGTACACCGGCTCCCAGCGGGGGTCTTCGGCAAGCACCCAGGTGAGCGCGAGAAGCCCGCCGGGGCGGAGCAGGTTCCGCCACCGGGCCACCGTGGCCGCGGGGTCGGCCAGCAGGTAAATCACCAGCGACGCCAGCACCGCGTCAAAGCTCGCTGGCCGGAACGAAGGCGCCGCGGCATCCACGTTCAGGAGGAACACGTTGCTGAGGCCCTCGGCCAGGGCGGCCTGGCGCGCGCGGGTGAGCATCGGCGCGGCGACGTCGATGCCGGTGACCTGGCCGCCGGGGAGGACGGCGCGGGCCGCGGGGATCGAGACGGCCCCGGCGCCGCAGCCGACGTCGAGGACGTGCATGCCGGGGGCGAGCCCGGCGAGGGCGACCAGGCGGGTGGCGACGGGCTGGTTCCAGTCGGCGCCGCTGGTATCCCAGCGCTGCGCGAGTGTGGTGTACGCGCTGGTCACGCGCGAGGTCAGGTCACCGCCGGGCACGTCAGGACACCGGGCCCGAAGTGACCGGTAATGTGCCGGTTGCCATCACATCGACCACGTTAGCGCTCAACGGGCCGTCGCCGACAGGCCACAGTCGTGCGCGCTAGGCAGCCCGGAGCGGCCGGCCTCCAGCAGTGCGATCGCGTCTGTCATCGCGCTGGGCTGAATCCGGGCGATGGGAGAGAACGGGCGGTCGAGGACAGCGAGCGAAGCGACTTCGATCGTTAGCAGCACGGTCAGCGCGGCCAGCACCGTGCGCCTGATGATCTTTCGTTGCGATTGAGAGTCGCCGACCTGAAAGAAAATCAGCAGGCCGGCGCTGACGAACACGGTGGCCCACAGGATTATCGGTATTTGGGGCTGAGCCAGGAACAGAAGCTGCTGGCGCGCATTGTCCGCGTTGCTCAGGTCCATGCCGACCGTTTGGGTCGCGGGCGAGCTCTGGGGGAGCGTGTCCCTGAAATTACGCAGGCGGTCGCCCCACATGACCGTGCTGGGCGATTCCTGAGTGTCCCCCCGCTCTTGCGCCTTCCAGTCGTCCTTGGCGACCGACCACATGTAACAGATGATGTCGCGATGCCCCGTTGCGCGCACGTGCGCCGGAAATACGCCTAGGTCGTCGTACATCGCCACCAGGCTCGTCGGCTCGGACTGGGCCTCAGAACGGGCGTCAGAGTAGTGGGTGGTCGCGAATACCTGGAGCGTGGTGAGCAGAAACCCGAACAAGAACCCGACGAACAAGACGATGTTGGTGAACTGCCCGGACGTGGCCGCCCCGCGCCGCTTCAGCCACCACGCCACAAGCCATGCGAGCGCGATGATGCCCCAGAGGATCAGAATGTAGATCAGGATGGTGAGCATGGTCAGGCCGGCGCGATGCTCTGCTCGTACTGGAAGACGTTGTCAGGGTCGTACTTGGCCTTGATCTCGCGCAAACGCGTGTAGTGGTCACCCCAGTAGGCGGTCTCCCAGTCGGCCATTCCCGGGTTCGGCACGTTGACGTACGCGCCGTTGACGTAGGGTCGCAGCGCTTGGCTGAATTCGGCGACCCAGGCCTGTGCCCTGGGCGTGATCGCGTCACCATTCCAGCCGGCGCCCGGCTCGGCGTAGAAGAGCGCGTCGCGGTGGGCGAACGCCGAGCCCCCCGGCGGCGCCTTCTTGACCGCGCCGCCGAGGCTCGAGCAGAAGTAGTCGCTCACCTCCGAGGGCGCATTCTTCATGAACGTGCCGACGATATCGATCGCCTCAGCCGGGTACGGCTCGGTGACGAACTGCGAGAAGAACTTCCAGTTCTTTGCTTTTTCGATCGCACTCTTCGACGGCGGCTGGAGTCGGGCAAAGGTGTCGGCCCAGCTCCCAGCCTGGACGGAGACGCCGGGCCTGCCAACCGACAGCACCGGCGCCAGCAGCTCCCTGGCCTCGGCCGGCGATCCCGATTGCAGCACAGCCAGCAGGTCGATCCCGTCGGGACCGATGTCGAGCACGCTGCCGAGGCGCGAGTCGGCCGTCGGCGCCCGGCGCTGCCACACGTCGAAGACGCCCCGCAGGTCCTCGAGGCCATTCCACCGCGCCTGGACCAGGCTGACCTGCTTCAGCGGGTGCATCCTGTAGGTGAACGAGGTCACGATTCCGAAGTTTCCGTTCCCGGCACCGCGCAGGGCCCACAGCAGGTCCGGGTTGTTGTGCTCGTCGGCGGTGATCGCCTTCGCACCGTCGTCGCCCGAGGGGACGGCAACCTCGGCCGCCATCAAGTTGTCGCAGGCCATGCCGAAGCTGCGGGTGAGCAAGCCCAAGCCGCCGCCGAGCGTCGCCCCAGCGACCCCGACGGTCGCCTCCCCTCCGGTCGGCACGGCAAAGCCCTCCTCGCCAAGCGTGTTCACGACTTCACCCTGCGTTAATCCCGCCCCGACGGTCACGGTGCGGGACGCCGGGTCGAGCCGGGCGGACTTCATCTCGCTGACGTCGATGACGATCCCGCCGGACACACTCGACCAGCCCTCGAGGCTGTGGCGGCCACTGCGCGCCCGCAGCGCGACGTCGTTCTGGCGCGCCCACGTGATCGCGTTGACGACGTCCTCCGTCGTCTTGGCGAAGACGATCACCAAGGGGTAGGAGCGGTATAACCCGTCCCAGTTGGTGCGAGCACTGGTGTACGCAGGGCTGTCGGGGTGGACGACCCGGCCGGTGAGCTGGGCCGGGAGGCCCTTTCTCGCCCCTGCTGGTTCTGTCACCGCAACCCCCCGTATCGCGATGTGCATTTCCATAACGGGGGGTCGAATGATTCTCGTGCACGAACAAGACATTGTCAACGAGCCGCCCGACCGACGCTCCGTGGCCGCGCGTTACAGCCATTCCATGCGAATTCATTGGGCAATTACGAAATGACCAGCCGGGCACTGGCGTCGGCCCCCCGGGCGCAGGCGATAGCGTCGCTGACATGACCGGCGCCGCAGCAGTGGCGAACTGGCGGGACATGGAACTGGCCGCGCCGGAGATCGCGCGGCTCGGCATGGCCCGGCTGACCTCGGCACGCGTGGCCCTGCTGGGCACGCTGCACCGCGACGGGTCTCCGCGCATCAGCCCCATCGAGCCCTACTTCGCGGAGGGCCAGCTGCTCATCGGCGCCATGGCCTGGACCGGGAAGGCCGCCGACCTGCGGCGCGACCCGCGGTACGTGCTGCACAGCGCAGTCACCGACCCCGACAGCGGAGAGGGAGAGCTCAAACTGTCTGGACCAGCCGAAGAAGCTGACCAGACCCTTCGCCGCACGCCAGCGCATGCCTGGTGGCTGAACTGGGCACCGGAAAAGACGGCAGTATTCACGCTGTACATCAGCCGGGCAGTGTTCGTTGACTGGGATATCGAAGCCGGCCTGATGACGATCCACCGATGGTCCCCGGCAACCGGCTACACCATGGCCCGCCGCTCCTACCCGTAGCCGACGGCTCTGCCGCTGCGCACGCCCCCGGCCGACGTAGTAATAGGAAACGCCCGGCGGCCCGTTCTTACGGGATCAAGACGGGGCGCCGGTACGGTGGCTTGCCGCAGCGCGACCAGCCCTCCGCGGCTTGGGCCAGCGGCAGCGTCTGGCGGTCGGCCGTGAGCTGCCCGGCCGTCGCGTGCCGGAGTATCTCGGCCAGCGCCGCCGCCTTCTGCTCGTGGCTGAGCGCGTTGTTCGTGTAACCGAGAACCGAGAGCGTGCCGCTGCGCAGCGTGGCGGATCCCAGCGCGGCCAGCGGCGCAGCCGACGAGCCGAGATTGACCAGCCGGCCGTGCGGCGACAGTATCCGCAGCGCCGCCTCGGCCGGCATGCCCCAGACCGGGTCGAGTACCAGGTCCACGCGCCCGCCGGCCGCTTCGGCCAGCCTGGCGGCCAGCGTGTCGGTGTCGTCCGCGGCAAGGTCGGCGACCGCGGACGCGCCGAGTTCCGTCGCGCGG
>JASHOI010000550.1 GCA_030041195.1 Streptosporangiaceae bacterium
AACCGCTGCCGCAGCGCGGCGACCCGCCGGCCGGCGAGTCGGCGCTGCCCCGCCGTACCAACCGCACGCGCCGTTCCGGCCGGCACCGCAGCGCGCACCGGCTGAGCCTCCCGTCGGACGCGCCGACCCTGCTGATCGCCGTGCCGGGCAGCGCGAGCGCGGCGAGCGACAACGTGAGCGGACAGATCGCCGAGTCCGCCGCTGAGTCGTGCCAGGGCGCTCACATCCAGGTGGCCTACCTGGAGGGCGGGGAGCGCAGCCTGACCGAGGCGCTCTCCGCACCGGCGCAGGGGCCGTGGCCGGCCCTGGCCGTCGTGGTGCCGCTGCTGGCCGGGCCCCATCCGCGCGCGGACGCCGCGCTGCAGCGGGCCGTCGCCGGTGCAGCCGGACAGGTCGTGCTCGCGGAGCATCTCGGCCCGCACCCGCTGCTCGCCGAGGCCCTGCATGCCCGCCTGGCCCAGGTGGGGCTGGCGCGGGAGAGCCGGGCCCGGGGGCTCAGCATCAGCAACGCGGCCAACGGCGTCCTGGTGCTGGCCGACCGCGGCGATGACGCCGTCCGCGCTGCCGGGGTGGCAGCGGTCCTGCTGGCCGGCCGGCTCGCCGCCCCGGCCATGCACGCCTCCATCGATGATCCGCAGGGCGTTGCCGCCGCTGTGATGCGGCTCCGAGAGATGGGAGCCTCCCGGGTCGCCCTTGCCCCGTGTGTCATCGGGCCGGAGACCGACCCAGCAGACATCGACGCGGTCAGCGCCGCGACCGGAGCGCTGTCCGCCCCACCGCTCGGCGCCCATCCGGCGATCGCCCAGCTGGTCGCCATGCGTTACGGCAACGCACTCGTCGGGCTGCGTCCGGCAGACAGTTCCCTCGGCTGACGGTCGTCGGTGCCCCCCGGCAGGGATCGGCGTCCCGCATGCCGGAATCAGGCATTGACAGGACGATTCCGCTGCGCTGAGCTTCGTACTGCGGACGCCGCCCACGACGGGTGAGGTCTCCCGTCCGGGCCCGGTCGGCCGCCTCAAGGGAACGCCTGTGCAGATCACCCAGAGAGGGGTGCTCGGCTGTGAGCGAATGGGATGCGACCTCTTACGAGGGCAAGGACACCATCCTGCGCGTCGTCCGGAACGAGGCGGAGCGCATGTTCGAGCTGGCCGAAAGGCCCGGCGCGTGGGAGGCACCGACCGCCTGCGAAAGCTGGAAGGTCAAGGACATCATCGGCCACCTCATCGACACCACCGAAGGCTACTTCACGGCGTTTGAGACCGCGCGCAGCGGCGCCGAGTCACCCGCCGCCTTCGGGCTGCCCGGCATGCACGAGCGGGCGGGTGAGCAGGCGATCGCGCTCGGCACGCTTACCCAGCAGGAGGCCATGGACCGGGTGCGCGGCGACCTGGACAAGATGATGGGGATCCTGGAGCCGCTGACGCCCGAGGAGTGGACCGGGTTCATGGTCCCGCACTTCTACATGGGCCCGCTGCCGGCGTTCTTCTACGCGGCCGGCCAGCTCATGGACTACGGCGTGCACACCTGGGACATCCGCCAGGGCACCGGCGAGGGGCACGGGATGACCGGCGACGCCGCCGACCTGCTGGTGCCGTTCATGTTCGTGCTCTGGCAGTCAACGATCAAGCCCGACGCCGACCTCAGCCCGTTCACGATCGGGATCCGGGTGACCGGCCGGAACGGCGGCGATACCCGGGTTACCGTCGGTGAGGAGGGCATGCAGTTCGAGGCGGGCAGCGTAGACGATCTTCCCGCGGTCATTGACTTCGACGCCGGAAGCCTGGTCCTGACCACATTCGGCCGGAGCAACTCGGGCACGGTGCGCGGCGACGCGGATCTGGCGGACCGCTTCCTGAACCTGTTTTACCGGATCTAGGCCGTTATCGGGTCGAACAGCCGAACGGCGCGTGCGCCTCGGCGGCTTCCTGCCAGCGAAGCTGCGCAGCTAGCTCGCCGGCGGTTGCCGCGTGCACGTAGAACGCCGGGGCGCCCTGATGGTAGTTCTGGATGAAGCCGCCGCGTCGGCAGGCGTGCCAGCCGGTACCCAGATCGGTCCAGATCCGCCAGCCGGGGAAGAGTTCCCCTAGCGCCTCGACGCCGGCGTCTGCGAGCACTGCTGCACCCATACCGCGCCGCCACCCCCCTTTTCCCGTAGCTGCGTAGCCACGATTTGTTCATATCAGAGCTGTCGCCAACAGAGGAGTACTTCACTTTAATGTCGTGCCTAGGGGATTCCCTAATCCGCGGAAGCATGCTGGTCACGACAATATGCGAGCGGCGCTAGAGCGCGCGGAACACGAGCAGCGCAAGGTCATCGGTGGGCGGGTCTGAACCGAATTCACGCACCGTGCGCTGGATTCTCGCGACGACGGATCCCGCGTTCAGTTCCGAGCAATCGCCGAGCACATCGCGCAGCCCATCGTCGTCGTCGAGGAGGCGGTCACCCGACCGGCGTTCGGTCACCCCGTCGGTCACGCAGAGCAGCACGTCACCGGCGCACAGCCGGAAGGTGTTCTGCTCGAACGTGACACCGTCCAGCACTCCGAGCAGCGGCTGGGGTTCCGCCACGGCCTCGACGGCCCCGGACGAGCGCAGCACCAGCGGCTGCGGGTGCCCGGCGCAGACCAGGGACACGGCGGCCGGCTCTCCGGAGGCTGGCGCCGGGATGAGCTCACCGTGGATCAGCGTGATGAACCGGGCCCGGGAGCCCTCATCGACGATGAGCGCGTTGAGCCGCTCGAGCACGGTTGGGACGTCGTGGCCCTCCCTGGCCAGGATCCGCAGGGCGTGCCGGGTCAGGCCGGTCACCGCCGCGGCTTCGGGGCCCTTGCCGCACACGTCGCCGATCGCGAACCGCCAGCGGCCCGGCGTGGCCTCGAACACGTCGTAGAAGTCGCCACCGACCTCGTTTCCCTCGCCCGCGGCCTCGTACCCGGCGGCGAGCTCCACGCCGGGAACGTCCGGCAGTTCCGGCGGCAGCAGGCTGCGCTGCAGCGCGTTGGTGGCCTGGCGCTGTTCCGAGTAGAGCCTGGCATTGTCCAGGGCCAGCGCCACCCGCCTGGTCAGGTCCTCGGCGAGCTCCACGGCCTCTCTGGCCAGGGCTCCCTCGCGCGGGCGCCCGATCACGAAGATCCCCAGGCTGCGGTCGCGTGCCACCAGCGGCAAGGACCACGCCGGATCCGAGGCCAGCCCGGCCGATGCGGCGTTGCGCCCGCCGCTGTACGGCCCGCCGGGCGATGCTGCGGCCGCGCTGAGCGACCATTCGCGCGGGCCGTCGCCCGGCCGCACCTGTGGCGCAGGCACGTCGTTGAGCAGGCTGGTCAGCGCGTCGATGAGGGATTCATCGGCGTGCCAGACATAGGCCGGGCTGAGTTCGCCGTCCTCGCCCGGCAGCAGCGCCGCGCACCATGCGGCGAGCCGGGGCACAACCAGCTGGGCGGCGAGAGCGACGGTCTTCTGCTGGTCAAGGCTGCCGGCGAGCAGGTCGCTGGCCTCGGCCAGGAAGCTGAGCCTGGCCCGCCGGATCCGGTCATGCTCGGCCAGCCTGGCCCGCTCGAGCGGCAGCGCCACCCGGTCGGCCACGTGCTGGACCCGGGCCAGGTCCGCCTTGGCGAACCGGTCCGGCTCGGCCGCCGCGACCGCGAGCATCCCGGTCACCCGGCCGTCCGCCTGAAACGGCACGGTCAGCAGCGAATGCAGCGGCTCATTCTGGACCTGGGCCAGGTCGGCGCCCCGCTCGGAGAACCGGTTGTAGAGATCAAGGAAGGTGGCCATCCCGGCAGAGTCTGCCGCCGCCTCCTCGCCGCCGGCCAAGAGCTCCGGTATCCCGCCGCCGACCGCGGCGCGCATCCGCAGCTCGCCGTCCTCGTCGGCGATCAGCGCGTAGGCGGCATCGGCGCCCGCGGCTTCGCGGGCCAGCTCGACGGCGTGCCCGAGCAGTTCGTCGTAGCCAAGCTGGAGCAGGTCGGCGGTTCGCCGCTGGGCCCGGGCGGCGGGGCCTGCTTCCCGCGGCCCGGAGCCTGGCATGGCGGGGGTCTCCACGCCGCCCGGCCCGGCGTCAGCCCCGGGTTCTGGCTCCGCGTACCCGGCATCGGGGCCGAGGCGGAACCAGATCGCCTTGGCCGAGGCCGCGTAGGTCACGCCCCAGGACGAGGAGAGCGCCGCGGGCAGCAGCAGCCCACGGCCGCTTGGCCGGTCCACGACGGCCGTGGCGGCTGGCGGTTCAGGGATCACGCGCGCCGGATGCCGGTCTAGGACTGATACCTCCACATTCGTCCCGTCCACCCGGCAGGTAAGTTGCACCGGGGTCCCGGCGTGCACGACAGCGTTGGTGACCAGTTCGCTGGCCAGCAGCACGGCGTCGGTCACCAGGTCGTCATCATGGGACATGCCACCCGAAATCAGCGTCTCCCGGACGAAACGGCGTGCGGCAGCGGCCGCGGCGGGCTCGGGGTCAAAATCCGCGGCAGCGACGAGGTTCTGGCGTCCGTCCACATTCCTTCCGGTTACAAACGCTGCCGTTTGCTGCTGGGTGACCTTCCTATCGTGGCAGACTCGTGACATTGGCACATCGGGGAAGCGCAGTCCAATCCCGCGGCTGCCAGGCCGGGCAGTGTGGGCCATGGGCGGAGGAGAGGACACGCGATGACCGAGACCACGGCCAGTTCTCGGGTCATGCGGCAAAACCAGACGAGCCTGGGTGACGGCGGGGACAGCGGTCGTGCGGGGGGCGGTAACGGCTCCGGCGGCCACGGCTCCGGCGGCAGCGGTTCGGGCAGGGGCGCGGGCGGCGCCAAGTACACCGAAGCCGACCTGGAGCAGATCCGGGCGAGGCTCGCCGCGTTCGCGCGCGGTGATTTCCGCTCACGCGCGGAAACTGCCGACGAGCGCGAGGCCGCCGCCGCGGCCGATCCCCTGCTGGGCGAGATCCTCCAGCTGGCCGACGACGTTGGCGGCCAGCTCGCCTCGGTGACCTCCGAGGCGGCGCAGACCGCGGCCCAGGTGCGCGACATCGCCCTGATTACGACCGCGGTGTCTCGCGGCGACCTCACCGGCAAGGTGACGGTCGAGGCCACCGGCGAGATGCTCCAGCTCAAGCAGACCGTGAACATGCTCGTCGACCAGCTGTCGGCGTTCGCCGACGAGGTCACCCGGGTGGCCCGCGAGGTCGGCACCGAGGGCCGGCTGGGCGGCCAGGCCTACGTCCGCGGCGTGTCCGGGGTCTGGAAGGACCTCACCGACAACGTCAACGTGATGGCGAACAACCTGACCGGCCAGGTCCGCAACATCGCGCAGGTGGCGACGGCGGTGGCCGACGGCGACCTGTCCAAGAAGATCGACGTGGACGCGCGCGGCGAGATCCTGGAGCTCAAGACCACGCTCAACACCATGGTCGACCAGCTCTCGGCGTTCGCCGACGAGGTCACCCGGGTATCCCGCGAGGTCGGCACCGAGGGCCGGCTCGGCGGCCAGGCCTACGTCCGCGGCGTGTCCGGGGTCTGGCAGGACCTCACCGACAACGTCAACGTGATGGCCGACAACCTCACCGGCCAGGTCCGCGCGATCGCGCAGGTCGCGACCGCGGTGGCCAACGGCGACCTGACCAAGAAGATCGACGTGAACGCGCGCGGCGAGATCCTCGAGCTGAAGACCACGCTGAACACCATGGTCGACCAGCTTTCCGCGTTCGCCTCGGAGGTCACCCGGGTGGCTCGCGAGGTCGGCAGCGAGGGCCGGCTCGGCGGCCAGGCCGAGGTCCGCGACGTGTCGGGCACCTGGAAGCGGCTCACCGAGAGCGTGAACGAGCTGGCCAGCAACCTGACCACGCAGGTCCGGGCGATGGGCGCCGTCGCGAGCGCGGTCGCCGAGGGTGACCTCACCCAGTCGGTGGAGGTCGCGGCGCGCGGCGAGGTCGCCGAGCTCAAGGACAACGTCAACCTCATGGTCGCCAACCTGCGCGAGACCACGCGGGCGAACCAGGAGCAGGACTGGCTGAAGACCAACCTGGCGAGGATCGCCGGCCTGATGCAGGGCCACCGCGACCTGCTGGAGCTGGCCCGGCTGATCCTGGGCGAGCTGACCCCGCTCACGTCCGCCCAGTACGGCGCCATCTACCTGGCGAGCGAAGCGGCGATACCACATGACCAGCAGAAGGAGTCCGAGTTCACCCGCATCGCCACATACGGCTTCATGAAGGGCGGGCTCACCCGGTTCGTGGCGGGCGAGGGACTGGCCGGCCAGGCGGCCATCGAGCGCACCCCGATCGTGATCGCCGATGCACCCGCCGGCTACCTCAAGGTCGGCTCGGGCCTCGGCCAGGCCGCGCCGGTGAGCGTGGCGGTGCTGCCGATCCTGTTCGAGGACCAGGTGCTCGGCGTTCTCGAGATCGCGTCGCTGACCCGGTTCAGCGACGTGCACCTCGCGTTCTTCGATCAGTTCGTCGGGACCATCGGCGTGGCCATCAACACGATCATGGCAAGCTCCCGGACCGAGGCGCTGCTCAGCGAGTCGCAGCGGCTCACCACGCAGCTTCAGGAGCGCTCCGTCGAGCTGCAGCGCCAGCAGGCCGAGCTGCGCAGGTCCAACGCGGAGCTCGAGGAGAAGGCCGCGCTGCTCGCCAAGCAGAACAGCGCCATCGAGGTGCAGAACCGCCAGATCGAGCAGGCCCGGCAGACCCTGGAGGAACGCGCCCAGCAGCTGGCGATCTCCTCCCGGTACAAGTCCGACTTCCTGGCCAACATGTCGCACGAGCTGCGCACGCCGCTGAACAGCCTGCTCGTGCTGGCCAAGCTGCTCTCGGAAAACCAGGACGGGAACCTCACCGGCCAGCAGGTGGACTTCGCGCGCACGATCCATGCGGCCGGTTCCGACCTGCTGCAGCTGATCAACGACATCCTGGACCTGTCCAAGGTCGAGGCCGGCAAAATGGATGTCAACCCCGCCGATCTGAGGCTTTCGGCGCTCGTCGATTACGTCGACGCCACGTTCCGGCCCATGGCTGAGGACAACGGCCTCGGCTTCAGTATCGAGGTGCGTGACGGCACGCCAGACCGGCTCTACGTCGACGAGCAGCGGCTCGAGCAGATCCTGCGCAACCTGCTGTCGAACGCGGTCAAGTTCACCTCGGACGGCGAGGTCAAGCTCACGATCGCGCTGGCCAGCGAGATGGAATTCAATGGCGCGCTCGGCGGGGCCGCCGGGGTGATGGCGTTCGCGGTGTCGGACACCGGCGCGGGCATCGCCAAGCAGAAGCTCGGCTCGATCTTCGACGCGTTCACGCAGGCCGACGGGACGACGAGCCGCCGCTACGGCGGCACCGGGCTGGGCCTGTCGATCAGCCGCGACATCGCCCGGCTGCTCGGCGGGGAGATCCGTGCGTCCAGCAAGCTCGGCAAGGGCAGCACGTTCACGCTGTACCTGCCGACCGGGCGCGCGCCGGCAGCCGCGATCGACCCGGGGACGGCGGTGGCCGACGCGCTCGCCGTCCCCGACGTGATCACCGCCGATGCGCCGGCACCGGCGGCAGGCGACGACGTGCTCAACGGCGCGCGGATCCTGATCGTCGACGACGACGCGCGCAGCGTCTTCGCCCTTACCGGTGTGTTCGAGCGATATGGGGCCGAGGTCCTTTACGCGGAGAACGGCCGGGCCGGGATAGAGTCACTGGAGCGCAACGAGGACATCTCGCTGGTGCTGATGGATGTGATGATGCCGGAACTCGACGGGAACGCGACGATGCGGGCGATCAGGAAGATGCCGCAGTTCGCCGACCTGCCGATCATCGCGCTCACCGCCAAGGCGATGAAGGGCGACCGGGAGAAGAGCATCAAGGCGGGGGCCTCCGACTACTTCCCGAAGCCGGTGGAGACCGATCACCTGCTGCAGCTGATGCGGCACTGGCTGCGGCGCAGCGCCGGGCCAGGCAGCTTACGCGCCGCCCACGCCAACTCGCGCTAGGAGCACCCAGGTGGCAGAGAAGGCCAGGATCCTGCTGGTTGACGACCGCGCGGAGAACATCGTCGCGCTCGAGGCGATCCTCAGCTCGCTGAACCAGACGCTGGTGCCGGCGAGGTCGGGGGACGCCGCGCTCAAGGCGCTGCTCAGCGACGAGTTCGCGGTCATCCTGCTGGACGTGCTGATGCCGGGCATGGACGGGTTCGAGACCGCCGCGCACATCAAGCGCCGCCCCAAGACCCGCGACGTGCCGATCATCTTCCTCACCGCGCGCAACGCAGAGCCCGACTACGCGTTCCGCAGCTACTCGGCCGGCGCCGTTGACTACATCGCCAAGCCGTTCGACCCCTGGGTGCTGCGCGCCAAGGTCTCGGTCTTCGTCGACCTGTACACGAAGAGCCGCCAGCTCAGCGACCAGGCAGCGATGCTGCGCGCGCAGCTCGGGGACTCGCTGGCCGCGGCCGAAGCGGTCCGGGCGGACGCGGACCCGGTGCTCGCCGAGCTGTCCGCGCGGCTGGCCGCGGTCGAGGACATGGTCACGGTGCTGTCCGGGCAGGCCGCCAGTGCGCCGGATTCCGCCATCGCCGAGTCCATGCGCCAGCTGGAGCACCGCGTGGCGCGGCTGCGCGGCGTCTTCGACGCCCTGCGCGTCGACACCTGACCTCCGGGTCCGGGTCACGCCCCGGCTCGGCGTTCCGGCCGCCGCCTGGGTCCCCCCACCCCCCCACCCGTTCCGTCGATGTACCAATGAGCACGTTCTATTAGGCCCATCGGTACATCGACGCCGCCGCCCCACCCACGCGCACCGACGGCACCGCCCAAGCCACCCCACAACTCCCCCACCAGTCCCACCGGTCACAGCCCGAGGGCCGGCCGCTCCTTGGGCAGGCGATGCCCGATGATCTAGGAGCTTCGAGTGCTTTATCTGCGCGCGAGCCTCCTAGATTTTTGATCTTGAACGTGGCGGGAGGAGGGCACGGCGGCGCTGCGTCACGCCTCGGCGTCGTATTCGGCGGGCTGGTGGCCGGCGGGCAGGCGGTGCTTGGCCAGGCGTGCGGTCGGCGTCCGCGGCAGCTCGTCGATGAGCTGCCAGTAGCGGGGCACCTTGAACGCGGCCAGCCGCTCGGCGGCGAACGCCCGCAGCTCGTCAAAGTCGACCCTGGCGCCGTCCGCGGGCACCACGAACGCCTTCACCTCGTCCTCGGACAGCTCGGACTCCACCCCGACCACCGCGCATTCCAGCACCGCGCGGTGCGCCTCGATCACCTCCTCAACCTCGAGCGGCGACAGGTTCTCGCCGCGCCGGCGCAGCACCTCCTTCTGCCGCCCGACAAACGTGTACGTGCCGTCGTCACCGACGGTGACCAGGTCCCCGGTGCGCAGCCAGCCGTCGTCGAACAGCGCGGCGGTCTCCTCCGGCATCCTCCAGTACCCGGGCGTGAGCACCGGGTTGCGCAGCTCGATCTCGCCGGTCTCGCCCGGGCCCAGCACCCGGCCGTCGGCGCCGACCACCCGCACCTCGTTCACGGCCCCGAGCACCGGATGCTGGCGGACCGAGCCCAGCGTCCCGAACGGCCTGGTCCCCCGGGCCCAGATCAGCCCGTACGGTGATTCGGACATCGCGTACCCGACCACGATCCGGATCCCGAACCGCCGCTCGATCTCCAGCTGCCGCTCCTGCTCCGGCGCCGGGCCGGTGTAGCACAGCCGCAGCGGCGTGTCCGCGTCGTCCGGCCGCTCCGGCTGCCGCATCAGGATTTCCAGCATCGCGCCGATCGCGTTGAACTCGGTCGCGCCGTGCCTGCGGGCGGCGTCCAGGAACCCGCTGGCAGAGAACCGCGGCAGCAGCACCAGCCCGGCCCCGCAGGCCAGCGAGCCCATCACCGAGTACGCGGGCGCGTTGATGTGAAACAGCGGCAATGAGGTCATCAGCCGGTCGGCGGCGGTGAGTTCCATCCAGAACGGGAAGCCCTCACCGGCCATGGCGTACGCCCGGTGGGTCTGCATGACCAGCTTGGATCGCCCGGTTGTGCCCGAGGTCGGGATCAGCGCGGCCACGTCGTCCGGCGTGACGACGTCCGGCAGCCCGGCCCCGGCCGCGGCGGCCCCGGCGGCTCCGGCCGC
Organism: Streptosporangiaceae bacterium; assembly: GCA_030041195.1. Next base: position 10,078 of record JASHOI010000550.1, read on the forward strand.
GGCGGCCAGCAGCGCGTCCACGTCGAGCACGCCGAGCTCCGGCAGCCCGGCGACGCCCGTGCCGGCCACGAGCTCGGCCAGGCCCGCGTCGGTGATCAGCGCCCGCGGCTCGACCTGCCGGACCAGCCCGGCCAGCTCGGCCGCGGCGCTGCGCGGGTTG
>JASHOI010000551.1 GCA_030041195.1 Streptosporangiaceae bacterium
AGCCCGGCCAGCAGCCGTTCGGCGGGAATCAGGCCGCGCTGGTGCGTGCCGCACCGTGGGCAGTCCCTGATGTGCCGGGCGATCCGCTTGCGCCACAGCGGGCCCGGGGCCTGATCCCACTCGGCGGTGACCGTCGCCAGGCCCGCGCACCGCGGCTCGGCGCGCAGCGCACGGACCACCACCCGGGACGTGGTGAGCTGCTCCTTCATCCGGGCGACACGCACCGCGACGTGGCCGGCCGGCTGGCCGACCGCGGCGGCAAGCTCGCCGCGGTCCAGCTCGCCGGCCGCTTCCAGCCACCACAGCGCGAGCAGTTCCCGGTCACCGGGATCGAGCCAGCGGGTCGCCTGCGCGGTCTCGGCACGCTGGCCCGACAGGCCGAGCCGCACGATCGTGAGCTCGACGAAATCGGCCGCGGGATCGGCCACCTCATCGCCGGCGGCGGTCACGGGCGCGGCCTGCCGGGCACGGTAGTGCTCGCGCATCTGCCGGACCGCCACCGCGACCAGCCAGGACCGGAACGCGGCCGGATCGCGCAAACCGCCCAGGCCGCGCACCACGCGAAGCATGGTCTCCTGCACCACGTCGTCGACGTCGGCGTGACCGCTCAGCGCCCGGCCGACGATGTTGTAAATCAGCGGCAGGTAGCCGGACAGCAGGCTGTCCAGCGCCTGCGCGTCTCCGGCCTGAGCGGCGATCACCGTCCGCACACCGAGCCCTCGGCCGCGGGACATGTGCATGGCACCTCACGCTCGTCACGTCGGGCGGTTTGGTCCTACCTTGACCGGAGACGTTTCGGCTTGGGGCCAGATAACAAAAAGTCAGGCAGCGGCCGGCCGGACCGGGACCGGCTCGGCTGGGTCGGCTGGGCTTGCGCGCCCGGACGGCGAGCACGACCGGGACGGGCCCGGCGCCGTCGGTACCATGGCCGCGCTCCCTCGCCGGCCGGCCCGATACCACGCTACAGCGCGCCTCGCCGGGGCTGCCGGCCGTGGACCGGAGCGGGGTCACGAGCGAGCATCGTGGAATACCAATCCCAGTGTGAAGCGCCGGCCGGAACGCACCGCGGACACACCATGCCGCACCGGCCCGGCTGACCAGCCGCGGGCGGACTTCACCGGGCGGTCCCTGGTCGTGAACACCAGGCCATGGCCCTGCGGGATGAGCGTGGCCGTGCCCCGGGACTGGGCCCTTGGCCGCTGCTCGAGCAGCAGGAACTCGCCGCCGGTGTGGTCTGCGCCCGGGTCGCTCAGGTTGACCACCACCTGCAGCGGGAAGACCAGGTCGCCGTACAGGTCGCGGTGCAGCGCGTTCCAGCCGCCGGTCTCGTACTTCAGCAGGATCGGGGTGGACTTCGTCTGCCCGGCCGCGTGGCACATGGCCAGCCACTCGTCGAGGGTGTCCGGCCACGGGGCCGGGCGGCCGAGCCTGGCGTGCCAGTCCCGGGCGATCGGCAGCAGCCGCGGGTAGAGCGCCTGCTTGAGCTGCTCAACCGGCTCCGGGAACGGACGGGCGAAGTATTTGTACTCGCCCTCCCCGAACCGGTACCTCGCCATCTCGATCGTGGACCGGAACAGCTCAGCGCGGTCGTACAGCCCGGCGATCCGGCTGCACTCGGCCGCGGTCAGCAGCCGCGGCGTCAGCGCGCAGCCGACGTCATCGACCTCGGCGGTGATCGCCTTCCAGTCGGCGCCGTCCACCCGGTCTCGCCACGTCATGCCGCTGCCTCCAGATCGAGCAGGAACCGCTTGGCGGCCGGGCCGCCGCGGTAGCGGCCTAGTTCGCCGTCGGACTTGATCACCCGGTGGCACGGAACGACGACCGGCAGGGGATTGGTCGCGCACGCGGTGCCCACGGCGCGGAATGCCCGCGGGCTGCCCACGGTGGTGGCGACCGTGGCGTACGAGGCGGTATGTCCATAACCGATGTCGGGCAGGTGACTCAGCACCTCGCGGCGGAATCCCGAGGAGAGGCTGTAGTCGAGCGGCAGGTCGAAGCTGCGGCGCCGGCCGGCGAAGTACTCCTCGATCTCGCGGGCCACGGCGTCGAGCCTGCCGGGCGCCCGCAGCACCCGTGGGCTGATCCGCGCGGCGAGCGCCTGCAGGACCTCGTCCTGGTCCTCGATCGGGAACGCGACCCTGACCAGCCCGGCCTCGGTCGCGGCCAGCAGCAACGTGCCGACCGGGGTGTCCAGCGTGCGGTAGGCCACGTCGAGCACGCCGTCGGCCGCTGCGCGCTCGGCCAGCCGGGCGTGCAGGGCCGCCAGGTCCGCCTCGGTGACGGCGGGCAGGTCGCGCAGCAGGTCCGCGTCGTGGTTGGTGTTCATGAGCTCTCTCCGTCTGCTTGATAGGTCTTGCGCAGCCTGGCGATGCCGTCGGCGGCCGCCCGGCGGGCGGCGTCGGCGCTGCCTCCGGTCACCGCGGCGACGTCGGCGTAGGGCAGCCCGGCCAGGTAGTGGTAGGCGACCGCCTCCCGCTGCCTGCGCGGGAGCGCGGCCAGCGCGGCGACGAGGTCGAGATCCCTGCCGTCGGCGGCCTCGAGCGGTTCCTCGGGGACGTCGGCGACCGGGACCGCGTGCCGGGCGGCCGCGCGGGTGACGTCGATCGCCTTGCGGTGCGCGATCGTCACCAGCCAGGCCTCGACGTTGGCGTCGGCCGCGAGCTGCGGGTAGGCCTTGAGCGCGGCCAGGAACGTCTCCGACCAGGCGTCATCGGCGTCGGCCGGCCCGAGGACCGCCCGGCAGACCCGCAGCACGGTCGCGCCGTGCTCGGCGACGATGGTCTCGAACGGCTGCTTGGGCGTCACATGCTGTAGACGCCCCGGGCCGGCCGAACGTGAGGTGCTCATGGCAGCAGCCTCGCCGATCGCTGGCCAGGCCGGGCGGGAACCTCATGCGTTCCGGCCCGCCCGCGTGAGGTCGCGGTGGCTAGCGCGGCCGATCGCGGTATAACCAGTCGTTGTTCTGCCCAAGCTCGGGCGGCCGGGGCGCGGGCCCCCACG
>JASHOI010000552.1 GCA_030041195.1 Streptosporangiaceae bacterium
CCGAGATCCTTGAGCGGCATGTGCTGGTTCTCGATCACCCGCGCTACGGCCTGCTGAACGGGCTTAACTATCTCGGGTACTGCGATCGGTGCCCGATCGGCCTGCGCGATCCCGGTGCCATTTGCCGGGTCCATGCTCAACCGACGTGAGCTAGCCGAAGGTCTACTTTTTGAACCACCGCGTCAGGTACTCGATGATCGGCTTGATGTCTTCAGGCGGCGCGGGCAAAATTTTGCGGAAACGGACATCCTGCCAAGCCGCCAGACTGTTCGAATCAGATGAGTTGACGTGCTATTGCGTAACGCCACGCGGAATCGTGATCAAATCGTAGCGTTATCACGATCGTGGACTTCACGATCGTGAACGTCGTCTCGGCTTCTCGCCATTGGCGATGGGCGCGGCCTGGACGACCGCGTCGGTGACCTCGCTGGCGCTGGCGTGCGCGGGCGTCTCCCAGCGAATCGTGACCAGGACCTCGCCGAAGCTGGTCATGGCGTTCGGCATGTCGCTGATCGGAGCCGCGATGCTGTGGGCAGCGCAGGCGCCGGCCCACGGGGGCTTCTGGCCCGACCTGGCCGGGCCGTTCTTCGTCGGCGGAATCGGCACCGCCTTCGCGTTCATCCCGGTCTCCATCGGCGCCCTCACCGGAGTGACCGAGCGCGACGCGGGTGTTGCCGCGGGCCTGCTCAACACCTCGCAGAATCTCGGCGGGGCCATCGGCGTCGCCGTCGCCTCGTCCATCGCAGCCTCGCACTTCCGCATGCTGGTTCACCATGGCTACGCAACCGCTGCGGCGCTGACCGGCGGGTTCGACTGGGCCCTTTCGGTGTGCGGGCTGACCGGCCTCGCCGCCATCCCCGTCGCCCTCGTCGTCATCCGCGGCACGCGGAAGGCCGACGTCACGGCCAGTGCAGGCTATGCCCCGGCAGGTCCGAACCAGGTGGTCAGCGCGTCAGGGAGCCCGGCGTGAGCTGGGCCGCCCGTCCAGGCGACGTACCCGTCGGGCCGGATCAGCACCGCAGCAGGAACCGGAATCACGCCAAGGACCGGAAGCTCGCACACCCCGGCGTATCTGGCGTCGATCAGCTGGACCCGGTCCGCCCATGGAGTGATGTCGAAGCCGCCGGGGTCACCGAGGTTGAGCAACACCGGCCGGCCATGATGCAGCAGGCTGAAGACCCGCAGCGGGCCGCTGGCGGTGGTCAGGTCGAGATCGGGCATGCGGCGCCCGAGCAGCGGGTTCCCCTCGCCGAGGTCGTACCGAATGTCCAGACCGGACATCATCGCGGCGAACCGCTTGCGCGGCTCGTCCATGCTCAGCAGCTCGGCCATGGTGCCGCGGAGCGCATCGGTACGCGCGTCTGAGCGCCTGAGCACCGTTTGCGCCATGGTGTCGCGCAGCACGCGGGCGCCGACGGGGTGCCGCTCGGCGTGGTAGGTGTCGAGCAGGCTGTCCGGTGACGTGCCGCTGATCACCTCGGCCAGCTTCCATCCCAGGTTCACCGCATCCTGCACACCGAGGTTGAGCCCCCCTCCGCCGCCTGGATGATGCACGTGCGCGGCGTCGCCGGCCAGCAGCACGCGCCGGTCCCGGTAGCACGCCGCCTGCCGGGACACGTCGGTGAACCGGGCAATCCAGGTGGCACTGCGCAGGCCGTAATCCGTCCCCCATACCGCGATGATCGCTTGGCTGAGATCATGCAGGCTCGGCTCGCCGCTCTGCCCGACGTGCTGCTCGGTCGCTATGACCCGGACCGTCCGCCCGTCCTCCAGCCTGGAGAGCGAATGGACGCCAACGGCGTCGTGGCGGATCCCCCACTCGGGCTCCTGATCCATCTCGACTTCGGCGATGAGGGAGCTGGTTGACGGATCCCATCCCGGGAATGCGATGCCGGCCGCCTTGCGGATCAGGCTGCGTCCTCCGTCGCACCCGACGAGGTATTGCGCCCGCAGCGGCTGACCGTCGGACACCTCGATGGCGGCGCCGGTGTCGTCCTGCGTGAAGCCCGTCACCTCACGTCCCCGGTAGACCGGCACCCCCAGCTCGCCGACCCAGCCGGCGAGGATGCGCTCGATGTGGTTCTGCCAGAGCGCGAGCCCGTAGGGGTGGCGGGTGGGGAAGTCGCTGATGTCCAGAGGGATCCCGGAGAAATGCGCGACCTGGGCCACCCGCCCCTCCGCAAGGAAGCGGTCGGCGATACCGCGCTGATCGAGGATCTCGATGGTGCGCGAGTGCAGGCCGCCGGCACGCGAGCCGGCGATGTCCTGGCTGGCGCGGCGCTCAACGATGGCCACGTCCGCGCCCGCCAGCGACAGCTCGCCCGCCAGCATCAGCCCGGTCGGGCCTCCTCCCGCGATCACCACCGCGTGCTCGATCATCGTCATCGTTGTCGTAGCTCGAGCGGCGAGCCCGAGCTCACCAGGCGGCGGGAGGACGTCATGGGTGCAGCATGCCAGAACCGCGGGGCGGCGTTCGGCCGGCCGGCCGAAGGATGTCAGCCGGCGTGTGCGGTTTTCGGGCCGGCGATCTCGCGGCTGGTCTCCTCGCTGTGGATGCGCAGCAGGAGCGCGGCCCAGCTTCGGTACGGTGCCCACCGGGCGCTGAGCCCGGCGAGCTCGCTCGGGCTGGGGTTGTCGAGATCGTAGGCGTCGGCGATGGCCGCGTGCAGCCGGCGTTCCCAGGCCGGAAACAGGTCGGGGTGCCCGGCGCCGCGGATGAGGATGAGCTCGGCGGAGAACGGGCCGATGCCTGGCAGGGTGCGCAGGTGGGCGAGCGCGTCGGCGGGCGGCATCGCCCGGAGCCGGGCCGCATCGAGGTCACCGGCAAGCGCGGCATCGGCCAGGACGCGCAGCCGCCCGATCTTGACGTCGGGCAGCCCGGGTATGTGTTGCACCGCCCGCAGCACGCTGGGGGTCGGGAACGCGGCGAGCTCTGCCCCGGCGACGGTGAGATGGGCGCCGTGCTGCTCGGCCGCGCGTGCCTTGATCGCGGCGGCCTGGGCGATCCGGATCCGGTGCCCGATCACGGCCCAGGCGGCGGCCTCGTAGGGGGAGCCGAAGCACACCGGCCGCAGCCCTGGGTACCTGGCCGTCAGGCCGGCCAGCACCGGGTCGGCGCGGGCGACCCGCGTGAAGCCGCTGCCGTCGACGTCGAGTGAGAACACGCGGGCCAGCTGAGCCGCCGCGGCGGCCTGGCTGGTGTCGCCGCTGAGGTCGGCGAGCACCGTGCCGTCGTCGGACTGCCGCACCGCGGCACCGACGGTGGAGTGGCCGTCGTCGGCGGGGAAGGCCAGGCGGACCGCGCCGTCGGGGGCGTGACCCTGGTAGCGGGCCGGGGCGAAGCCTTCCAGGAACCGGCCGCTGGCGGCGAGCGAGAACGGGCCTCGCGGGGTGATCGAGATGGTGGTCATCACGGCCTCATGCAATCAGACGCGGAACTGAGTCGGCGGGCGGGATATGAGCTCAAGCGCGCAGGCGGCGCTGCGCGCGGTGCTGCGCGGGCCGAACGACGGTGGGCTCGTCACCCGGCCGCCGCATGGCCGGGGTGCTGGCCGACCTCGGTCAGATGGCGGAGCCGCTCGAGCCCTCGCAGCGCGCCCCGCATCCCGGCGCCGGGCCTGGCCGAGCAGAGCAATCAGCCCGGCGTGCCCGGTGACCGCCAGGACGCGCGATCAGCAGAGAGCCGCTGGCACTGTGCGCGAGGACACGGCATCGCATGCCGCTGCGGCACATCGGCCTGCGGGACCTGGCCGGCGCGGCTGCAGCCGGCGGCGCCGGCACCGAGGGCGCCAGCGATCGCCAGCACGGCCGCGCCGTTGATCACCGCTCGGCTCCGGCGCTGGCTGATCGCGAACCAGGCCAGGCCCACCACCGTCATGACGACGGCCACGAAGAAGTTGAGCCGGAGGCCGAGGAAGTGCGCCGAGGAATCGATCCGGATCGTCTCCTCGAAGATCCGGTATCCGGAATAGCCGGCCACGTACAGGGCGAACAGGCCGGGTGGCCTGATCGAGCGGTGGTGGCCGAGCCACACCAGGCCCGCGGCCAGGGCAAGGTCGAAGATCAGCTCGTACAGGAACGATGGCTGGAAGGTGCTGAACCTCAGATCGGCAGCCGGGATGCCCGCGTGCAGCCGGGCTGCCCTGCCGACCTGGACGGCCCAGGGCAGCGTGCTCGGCTTGCCAAACAGCTGCTGGTCGAAGTAGTTGCCGAGCCGCGCGATGGCCTGGGCGACCAGCAGCGCCGGGGCGACCGCGTCCATGAACACGCTCACGTTCCCGCCAGCGCGCCGGACCCGCCAAGCGCCGACCAGCGCGCCCGCCGCGATCCCGCCCCAGATCGCCTGCCCACCGCTCCAGATGGCCAGCGGTCCCCACCACTGGTGGCCTGGCGGGCAAACATCGCCAATGAGCCCGGCGAAGCAAGGCTTCGGCACGATGTCGAACGGGGTGGTGATGTCGAAGTAGATCCTGGCGCCGATCAGCCCGGCCGGAATGCCCCAGTACGCCACGTCATAGACCAGGTCGGGATTGCCTCCGGCCATGGCCAGGCGCCGCCGGGTGATATAGATCGCGAGCGCGATCCCCACCACGTACAACAAGCCGTAGAAGTGGACGAACAGCGGGCCGACATGGAACCCGCTGATCGGCGGACTCGGGATGAACTGCCCCAGAGCGAACTGGCGCCAAGCCACGCCCAGATGCTACATCGGGCACTCATCGTGACATCCGGCGGAAGTCGTGGCCAAAAGACTTCGGATGCCTGGCGGCGGCGTCCTCCTGATCGCACGTGCTGCGTGCCTCTCGGCAGCCTCACCCCCGTATGCGAGTGCCGAACAATGACAACGAATTATCGATTCAAGAGTCCAGAGCCGGGGTGCCGAGTTTCAATGAACTTTGGGGACGTCGCGGTAATTGCGGCCGCCTCGTCGCCCAGCATCCCAGGCCCGTTATCGACTTGATTGACGCAGCCCTCCATGGCGTTCTGGCCTTTGCAGCCGTCCGCGTCGAATGCGATAGGCCGCCGCGCTTTCGGCGCAAGCCAATCCGGTCAGTCGCCGCTCCGTCACGATCGAGTTGAGCTCGCCTGAGCGCAGCCGCGCTCGGCGAACAGACGCACCAGTCCGCTGACTCGGCGAGCCGGCGACACCGCCTCAGCGCGTCACCGCCCGGGCGCCTAACGCCTGGGTGCGTTGATGC
>JASHOI010000553.1 GCA_030041195.1 Streptosporangiaceae bacterium
GACGTCACCCCGTTCTCCGCCGCCTGCAGCTCTGGCTCGGACTGGTCCTGCTGCCCAGCGTGGACCCGGGTGACGTCGGTTCCGGCTGCTCCAGCCGTCGCTACGTCACCGGCCACATACGCTCCTCACGTCCGCCGAAGCAACCAGTCTATCGGCGGTCGATTCATGACGTGCCCGGCTCCTTGCGGCCCGTGACGCCGGTCACACGGCGAGCAGCGAGCGGACCTCTATATCGGGCAGTCTGGCGCGGCCGCCGAGGAAGCCGAGTTCCAGCAGCACCGAGACCGCAGCGACGTGCGCCCCGCTGCGGCGGACCAGGCTGGCGGTCGCCGCCGCGGTCCCGCCGGTGGCCAGGACATCGTCGACGATCAGCACCCGGTCGCCGGGCTGGAACGCATCGACATGCACCTCGACGGTGGCCGTGCCGTACTCGAGCTCGTACGACTCGTCCAGGGTCGCGGCGGGCAGCTTGCCCTGCTTGCGGATGGGAACGAATCCGGCGCCAAGGCAGCAGGCCACCGGGGCGGCCAGGATGAAGCCGCGCGCCTCGATCCCCACCACCTTGTCGATCTTGCCCCGCCCGCCCTCCCCGAGCGCGCCCTCCCTACTCGCTTCGGCCATCGCGGATACCACCGTGCCGAATGTGCCGCCGTCGGCCAGCAGCGGGGTGATGTCCTTGAACACGATTCCCGGCTGCGGGTAGTCGGGTATGTCCCGGATCCTGGCGCTGATCAGCGCGGACAGGCCGGAGTCCGCCGAGGCCGATGGCCCGAGGCCGCTGGACACGGTTCTGGCCTACCGGCGCTTCTTCTTGCCCGCGGGCCGGCGCTTGGCCGAACTGGTTCTTCGCGGTTGCTGCCGGGGCCCGGTCCTTGACCCGGGCGCCGCTCCTCCTGGCGTCCTCGGCGCGCCGCCGGAGGCGGCCCGGCCCGCGGGGACCCGCTCGTCCGTTCCGGCGTCGGCGGCATCGGCGTCGTCCGCGACCTCGTCGTATCCGGCGTCGGCCAGCTCGGCGTCGGTCAGCTCGGCATCGGCGTCGAGGCCGGCCTCTTCGACGTCGCCGGGTCCCACTCCCGCGGCGGCGTCAGGGTCATCCCCGGCTGCCCGGCCGACCGCGCCGGCCTTCTCTGCCTTCGCCCGGGCCCGCTGCGCCGCGCGCCCACCGGAGGCGCGCAGCGCGACCCGCCGCGCGAGCTGCTTGTACTGCGGCTCGCGTTCCTTCAGCCCGGCGAGCACCGGCGTGGCGATGCAGATCGAGGAGTACGTGCCGGAGAGCATGCCAACGAACAGCACCAGCGCCAGGTCCTGCAGCTCGCCGGTGCCCAGGAATATGACGGCGACCACGAGGATCGCGCTCACCGGCAGCAGCGCGATCAGCGAGGTGTTGATCGACCGGACCAGGGTCTGGTTCAGGGCCAGGTTCGCCGCCTGGCTATAGGTACTGCGGGTCGTCGCGAGCAGGCCGGCGGTATTCTCCCGCACCTTGTCGAAGACCACCACCGTGTCGTACAGCGAGTAGCCGAGGATCGTGAGCAGCCCGATCACGGTGGCCGGGCTCACTTGGAATCCGGCCAGCGCGTACACGCCCGTTGTGATCACGATGTCGTGGATCAGGGCGACGAACGCCGCCACGGCCATCTTCCACTCGAACGCGATCGAGAGGTAGATCACGATCAGGATCAGGAACACGATCAGACCCTCGAGCGCCTTGTGGGTGATCTGAGACCCCCAGCTCGCGCTCGTGAACGTGATGCTGACCGCGTTGGGGCCACCGTGCACGTGCAGGTCGCTCGCCAGCGCGTCCTGGACCTTGGACTGCTCGGCGAAGGAAAGCTTGTCGGTCTGCACCTGCCACTGGGCCTTGCTGCCAACGCCCAGCTGGGTCACGATCGCGTCGTCGCCGCCGCCCGCGCCCTTTACCACCGACTGGATCTGGGTGTTGGTGTGCCCCGGCGCCTTGAAGATGAAGAGGTTGCCGCCCTTGAAGTCGACGCTGTAGTTCAACCCGCGGAAGGCCAGCGCCACGATGCTGATCACCAGGATCAGCCCAGAGATCGTGTACCAGAGCTTCTGCCTGCCGACGAAGTCGAAGGAGACCTCGCCGCGATACAGCCGGCCACCGATGACGCCGAGCCGGGACATCACGCCTCCTTCGGGTTGGTCCGCGGTTGGGCGGCCGGGCTGGTGCGGGGCTGGGCGGCCGTGGCGGCCCCGCCGGGCGTCTCCCTCGGTTGCGGCCGGACGGCCGGGCGCCTGCTGCCCCGCCACGGCGACCGCGCGCCGAGCCTGGCCGGGTCGAGCCCGGACAGCCGGTGCCCGCCGCCGTAGAACTTGGTCCTGGCCAGCAGCGTGATCATCGGCTTGGTGAACAGGAAGACGACGATCACGTCGACGAGCGTGGTCAGGCCGAGGGTGAACGCGAAGTTCTGCACGTCGGTGACGGCGAACTTGTACAGCACGGCGGCGGCGATGAACGAGACGGAGTCGGAGACCAGGATCGTCCGGCGGGCCCGCCCCCAGCCGCGCTCCACCGCCGTGCGCAGCGACTTGCCGTCCCTGACCTCGTCACGCAATCGCTCGAAGAACACGACGAAGGAGTCGGCCGTGATCCCGATCGCGACGATCAGGCCCGCGATGCCGGCCAGCGACAGCGCGAACTTCTCGTAGTCGCTGAGCAGCACCACCGACAGGTAGGTCAGCACCGCCGAGATCGCGAGGCTGGAGATCGCCACGATGCCCAGGCCCCGGTAGTACAGGAACGCGTACACCACGACAAGGAACAGCCCGGCCGCACCGGCGAGCAGCCCGGCCTGCAGCTGCGTCGAGCCGAGCTGGGCGCTGACCGTCTGCTGCGACTCCTCCACGAAGGCCAGCGGGAGCGCGCCGTAGTTCAGCACGTTCACTAGCTGATCGGCCTGGGCCTCGGTGAAATTGCCCGAGATCTGGCCGTTGCCCGTCGTGATCGCGCTCTCCACGTAGGCGATCGACTGCGGGGTGCCGTCCAGCACGACCGCGAAGTAGTTCAGCACCTCGGTGCTGGAGCCGCCCCACTTGCTGTACAGGCCGGAGGTGAACGTGCTGAACTTGCTGGCACCCGCGCTGTTGAAGGTGAGGTCGACGTCCCAGTCGCTGTTGCTCTGCAGCACGGCCGACGCCCCGCCGAGCTTCAGGTCCGAGCCGGTCACGACCGCCTTGCCCAGCGCGTACTTGTACCCGCCGGAGCAGGCGACGACCTGGATGTTCGTGTTGTCCCAGTTGTTCGGGTTATTCCCGTAGATCTTTGACTTCCAGTTGCTGTCCGCGCAGTTCAGCTCGTCGAACTGCTTCTTGACCGCGGCGCTGACGAGGCTGGCGTCACCCTCGCCATCCGTGGTCGTGGACAGCCGCTCCTTGGCCGACGCCGACGGGCTCGGCGAAGGGCTGGGCGAGGGGGTCGGCGAGGCGCTCGCCTTGGGCTTGGTCTTGGCGGCGGCAGTGGTGCTGCTGGCCAGGCTCTTCGCGCTCGCCGTGAGGCTGTGCCCGCCCGAACCGGCGGCCGAGCCCCGGCCGGGCGTTACATAGGCCGACGTGCTCGTGGTGTAGTTCGGGGCCTCGTACAGCACCTGGCGGAACCGCAGCAGAGCTGTGGTGCCGACCAGCTTGACGACCTGCTGCGATCCCTGGCCGGGCACCGTCACGTTGATCAGGTTGGTGCCCTCCGTCGTCACCGAGGAGCCGTTGAACCCGGCGCCGTTGACCCGGCTGCTCATGATCGACTGCGCGGTGCTCAGGTCGGTGGAAAGCTGGCTGGCGCTGGTTCCCTTGGGCGGCACCGCGCGCAGCGTCACCGTGGTGCCGCTGGACAGGTCGAGGCCCAGGCCAACCTTGAACCGGTGGTGCCAGTTGGACGGCTGGGCCAGCGAGGCGCCCAGGACGCCGAGCAGGAGGACGACGATCAGCACGGCCAGCGTGGCGAGGAGCCGTCCTGGCCTGGAGGTGGTTGTCGGGGGAGCCACTTTCCGCTAGTTCCTTAGCTCGGGCCGGCCGCAGCCGCCGCTAGATGTTCCGGTCCTGCGGGTTCCAGTCGTCGGCGCGCTGCTCGTGCCCGTCGGCCGAGGCGTCGTCGTGCTCGTCCTCGTCCGTGCTCTCCGGGGCCGGCTCGGGCGGGACGCCGGTGCTGGCGTCCTGCGGCACCGCGACCACCGCCCGCTTCATCATCCGGATGGTCACGCCCGGCGCGATCTCCACCATGACGTCGTCGTTGTCAAGCACCGACGTCACGGTGCCGTACATGCCGCTGGTGGTCCGGACCGGTGTGCCGGGCACGATTCCGGATTGCTGCTGCGCGGCCTGGCGCGCCCGAGAGCGCCGGGTCATCGTCATGTACACGAGCATGAACAGGACGACGATGATGATGATCGGCAAGAGGCTGCTGCTCGACGACTTCGATGCGGCCGCGAGGAGATGCATGTTCCCCATAGCGGGGCTTCCTTCCAGTTGGGGTGCGCGGTGGCCGACAAACCGGGCCCCGGCGCATGGTTCGCACCGGCGCTGGCGGCTGTTGTTGACCAACTGCCGAAGTTTAGCGGCGCACAGGCGACGCACCAACAGGCTACGGGGTCTGAGAAGCGATCGTGACCAGCCTGCGACCGGCCGTTACCCGGAATAGTGGCCTTTACGCCACGACATCAGCCGAATAGGGTCGCCGGACCGGAGTGGTCTGGCGGCGGGGAGGCAAGGCCGAGCTGCTCCCAGGCGGCCGGGGTTGCCACCCGGCCGCGCGGGGTCCTGGCCATCAGGCCGAGGCGGACCAGGAACGGCTCGACCACGACCTCCACGGTCTCCGCCTCCTCGCCCACGGCAACGGCGAGGGTGGACAGGCCTACCGGCCCGCCGGCGAACCTGCGCACCAGCGCGGTGAGCACGGCACGGTCCAGCCGGTCGAGGCCGTCGTCATCCACCTCGTAAAGCTCCAGCGCCGCGCTGGCCACGGCCCGGTTCACCACGCCGTCGGCGCGGACCTCGGCGTAGTCCCGGACCCGGCGCAGCAGCCGGTTGGCGATCCGGGGGGTGCCGCGGGACCGGCCCGCGATCTCGTCGGCGCCGTCGTCGCGCAGGGTCACCCCGAGCAGCCCGGCCGAGCGGCGCACGATGACCCCGAGTTCCTCGGGGTCGTAGAAGTCCAGGTGTGCGGTGAAGCCGAACCTGTCGCGCAGCGGCGCGGGCAGCAGCCCGGCCCGGGTAGTGGCCCCGACGAGCGTGAACGGCGCGATCTGCAGCGGGATCGTGGTCGCCCCCGGGCCCTTGCCGACCACCACGTCGACCCGGAAGTCCTCCATCGCCAGGTACAGCATCTCCTCGGCGGGCCTGGCCACCCGGTGAATCTCGTCGATGAACACGACCTCGCCCTCGCTGAGCGTGGACAGCACCGCCGCGAGGTCGCCGGCCCGCTCGATCGCCGGGCCGCTGGTGATCCGCAGCGGCGCGCCGAGCTCGGCCGCGATGATCATCGCGATCGTGGTCTTGCCGAGACCGGGCGGGCCGGACATCAGCACGTGATCCGGCGGCCTGCCGCGGCGCAGCGCGCCCTCGAGGATCAGCGAAAGCTGCTCGCGCACGCGGTTCTGGCCCACGAGCTCGCTCAGCCGCTTGGGCCGCAGCGCGCTCTCGATCACCCGGTCGTCGGCGTCGGCGATCGCGGACACCACGCGCTCCTCGCCGTCGGGTCCGGGGCCCCCGGTGGTCACGTGCGCCCCAGCACCCGCAGGGCCGCCCGCAGCGCGACGGAGACGTCGACGGCCTGGCCGTCGGCCGCGCCGGTCAGCTCCGGCTCCACCGCGGCGATCGCCTGCTCGGCGTCGCGCGCCTGCCAGCCAAGGCTCACCAGGCCCGCGCGCACCTGCTCGCGCCACGGTGCCGCGGACGCAGCGTTGCGCGAATGACCGCCGGCCGGACTGTCCGCGCCCGGCTCCCCGGCCGGGCCCAGCCGCCCGGCCAGCTCGAGCACGATCCGCTGCGCACCCTTCCTGCCGATCCCGGGAACCGTGGTCAGCGCGGCCAGGTCCTCGGTGGCGACCGCCCGGCGCAACGCGTCGGGGGTGAGCACGGCCAGCATCGCCAGGGCCAGCCGGGGCCCGACCCCGCTGGCGGTCTGCAGCAACTCGAACGTGTTCCGCTCGTCCTCGGTGCCGAAGCCGTACAGGGTCAGCGCGTCCTCCCGGACCACCAGCGAGGTGGCGACCCTGGCCCGCTCGCCGGTGCGCAGCCCGGCCAGCGTGCCCGGCGTGCACTGCACCAGCAGCCCGACCCCGCCGACATCGATCACCGCGCCGTCGGGTGCCACGCCGGACACGGTCCCGTCCAGGTGCGCGATCATGTCATCCTCCCGAGCTGTGGGCGGGTGGTCCGGGGGGCCGGCCCCCGGCAAGCAGAGCCAGGCGGCGCTGGGCGCCAGCCCGCCACAGGTGGCAGATGGCGAGCGCCAGGGCGTCGGCGGCATCGGCGGGCCGCGGGGGGTTGTTCAGCGCGAGCAGCCGCGTGACCATGTGCGTCACCTGAGCCTTGTCCGCCCGGCCGCTGCCGGTCACCGCCGCCTTGACCTCGCTGGGCGTGTGCAGGGCCACCGGCAGGCCGCGGCGGGCCGCGCATACGATCGCCACCGCGCCCGCCTGCGCGGTGCCCATCACCGTGCGCACGTTGTGCTGGCTGAACACCCGCTCGACCGCGACCGCGTCCGGCTGGTAGTCGGTCAGCCACCGCTCGACCTGCTGCTCGAGCGCGAGCAGCCGGGGGCCGATCTCGTCGTCGGCGCTGGTGCTCACCATGCCGGTGGCCACCAGCGCCAGCCTGCGGCCCGGATCACCGTCGATGACCCCGAACCCGCACCGGGTGAGCCCGGGATCCACGCCGAGCACACGCATGCGGCTCACCATCCCCGGTCCGGACGAACACCTGTTCGGACGAGACATTACCGGCTGGCCGCCCGGCGTACCTCGATGCCGCGCGGCGTGTCGCCGGTCAGAACGGGCTGAGCAGGAATGCGCGGCCCGCGAACGCGGTGTCCAGGGCGTCGTCGGCGTCGGCGCCGCCGCCCGCGGCGAGCCCGGCCTGGCGCAGCGTGGCCATGGGCACCCCGCCGTACAGCGCGGAGAAGCCGCGGGCGCCGAGCCGGACCGGACCGGCCCCGGAAAGCGGGCCGGGGCTACGCGTAAGGGCCCCCTTGCCGCCGCTGACCTCCAGCGTCCACGGGCCGGCGTTCGCCGGAAGCGCCGCGTCGTCGATGTGCAGCCCGACCGCGAGCGCGGCCGCAGCGGGGAAGCCGCGCGCGGCGATCGCCGCCGGCGCGTCGATGACCCGCAGCATCCACGACCAGTTGCTCGCCAGGCCGAGGTCGGGCTCGCGGGTCAGCCAGGCGACCGGGTCGTCCGGGCTCACTACCGTGCGGACCTGCCTGGCCATCGGGGCGTGCGAGCCCACGATCGACCACAGCGCCCGGAAGGTCTGCGCCGACCCGGCGAGCGCCACCCGGACCGACATCTCGTGGTGCACCTCGTGCCAGCCATAGGCCAGGAAACCGTCGGCGGCCAGATAGCAGAAGAGGTTTTCGTCGGTCAGCCACCAGCGCCGGATCGTGGCCGCGTCGAACGTCGCTGGGCCGCAGTGCCTGGCCGACTCGTGCACGGCGCCGATGGTGTCGATCACGTCGCCGGCGTCGTCGGGGACGGCCCGCCGCAGGCCAGGCTGAGCCGCCATCGGCTGCGCGGGGCCGTCCGGCGGCAGCAGCGAGGCGAGCGAGCGGGCCGGGATCACCGCCCGGTACAGCACTCCGGCCAGCTCCCAGCCCAGCGACCGGTACAGCGGCGCGGTCGCCGGGTAGAGCACCGACAGCGGGTAGCCGCGGTCGGCGATCACCCGCAGCACCTCGGTCATCAGCGCGCGGCCGGTGCCCCGGCCGCGCTGCTCTGGCGCGACCTTGACCCCGCCGACGCCCGCCATCCGCACCGCCCGGCCGTGCCACCACTGGCGCATGTCGTGGAACATCGCGACGCCAGCGGGCTGCGGCCCGTCGAAGGCCGCGAAGTACCGGCCGCCCCCGGCGGCCGCGCGGGCCTCGGCCAGCCAGTGCGGCCGTTCGGCCTCACTTACCGAGCCGAAGGACCGCCGGCCCAGGTCGATCTCGATCTCGAGATCGTCATCGGGCCCCAGCTGGCGGATCTCCACCGATCAGTCCAGTCTCTCCATGATCTCGTCGGGCACCGAGTAGTTGGCGTACACGTCCTGCACGTCATCGGAGTCCTCGAGCGCCTCGATCAGCCGGAACACCCGCCTGGCCTGGTCCTCGTCCAGCGGCACCTCGACCGACGGCAGAAACGCCGCGTCGGCCGACTCGTAGTCGATCCCGGCGTCCTGCAGCGCCTTGCGCACCGCGACGAGATCGCCGGCCTCGCTGACCACCTCGAACGACTCGCCGAGGTCGTTGACCTCCTCGGCGCCCGCGTCGAGCACGGCGAGGAGCACGTCATCCTCGGTCACGCCGCCGTCCTTATCCTCGGTCACGCCGCCGTCCTTGGGCACGATCACCACGCCCTTGCGGTTGAACAGGTAGGACACCGAGCCGGGATCGGCCATCGACCCGCCGTTGCGGGTCAGCGCGGTGCGCACGTCGGCGGCGGCCCGGTTCCTGTTGTCGGTGAGCGTCTGCACCAGGACCGCGACCCCGCCGGGGGCGTAACCCTCGTAGGTGACGGTCTCGTAGGTCGCGCCGCCGGCCTCGAGCCCCGCGCCGCGGCGGACGGCCCGGTCGATGTTCTCGTTCGGGACCGAGTTCTTCTTCGCCTTCTGGATGGCGTCGTAGAGCGTGGGGTTGCCCGCCGGGTCGCCGCCACCGGTCCTCGCTGCCACCTCCACGTTCTTGATCAGCTTGGCGAACAGCTTGCCCCGCTTGGCGTCGACGACGGCCTTCTTGTGCTTGGTGGTTGCCCACTTTGAGTGGCCGCTCATGATCGTTCCCTTACCATGTCTACAAAGAGCTTGTGAATGCGCGGATCCGGCGTGAGCTCGGGGTGGAACGCGGTGGCGAGCGCCGGACCCTGGCGGACCGCGACGATCCTACCGGTGCGCGACTCGGTTCCGATGATCTCGACGCCCTCGCCGGTCCGCTCGACCCACGGCGCACGGATGAACACCGCGCGGAATTCCGGGCCGCCCAGCCCGGTGAGCGTGATGTCGCTCTCGAACGAGTCGACCTGACGGCCGAACGCGTTCCGCCGCACCACCATGTCGATCCCGCCGAAGGTCTCCTGGCCCTCGATCCCGTCCTCCACCCGGTCCGCCAGCATGATCATCCCGGCGCAGGAGCCGAAAGCCGGCATGCCGGATCCGAGCCGCTTGCGCAGCGGCTCCATCAGGTCGAAGATCACCGCGAGCTTCCAAATCGTGGTGGACTCCCCACCGGGGATCACCAGCCCGGCCACGTTGTCGAGCTCGTTCGGGCGGCGCACCGGCACCGGGTGGGCGCCCGCCGCCCGCAGCGCGTTGAGGTGCTCGGCGACGTCGCCCTGCAGCGCGAGCACGCCAATGACCGGGCGGGCTGCGTCATCGGGGACAGTCACGAACATCACTCCGGGTATAGATCGGGCTGAACTGGAACCATGATTAAACCGCCCTTAATCAACGCGATCAGCCGTCGCGCTCTTCCCGGCGGCCCTCCGTGGGCAAACATACGGCCATGACACATGCGTGGACGCCGAGCGGGGGGCCGCCGATGATCGGGCGGCCCGGCAGCGGCCTGGTCACCCTGCTGGAAGAGACGACGTTCTGCATCAGCGACGCGTCCGGCGACATCGTGCCGGGCGGGGCACAAGGCCTGTTCTTCCGGGACACCAGGTTCATCAGCAGGCTCGAGCTGCGGCTCGATGGGGAGCTGCCCGAGCCGGTGGCCGTCCAGCCGAACGACCCGTTCCGCTGCACGTTCCTGGCCCGGAGGCCACCGGGCGCGCTCAAGGCCGACAGCACGCTGCTGCTGATCCGCAGGCGCTACGTGGGCAACGGCATGCGCGACGAGATCACGCTGCGCAACCTCGGCCATGAGCCCGCGGCGGCGCATCTCACGGTCGCGGTGGACAGCGACTTCGCTGACCTGTTCGAGGTCAAGGAGGGCCGGGACCGCTATCACGATGACGACGTCGATATCAGCGTGGGCGAGGAGGCGCTGCAGCTGCGCTGCCGCCGCGGCGCGAACGTAGGCGTGGTGGCGATCACCGGAACCGGCGACCCGTCCGTGGCGCCGAACCTGCTGACCTGGCAGACCGTTATCCAGCCCGGCGCCTCATGGACCGCATCCATGCAGGTCACGCCGTCCCTGGACGGTACCGACGTGGTGCCGCACTACGGTGACGACGAGCCGCTGGAGAGCACCACCCCGGCCAAGCGGCTGGCCGACTGGCGGCGCCGCAGCCCGTTGCTGATCACGTCGGACGAGCGGATTGCGCACACTTTCGCCACGTCCACCGAGGACGTCGGCTCGCTGCGGATCTTCGGGCGCAGCCAGAGCGAGCTGGCCGACAACGACGACCACGCGGTCATCGCCGCCGGTGCCCCCTGGTTCATGACCCTGTTCGGCCGGGATTCGCTGATCACCGCGTGGATGCTGCTGCCGCTCGACCTGTCGCTGGCCCTCGGCACGCTGCGCACCCTGGCCAGCCTGCAGGGCGAGCAGGTGAACCCGCTGACCGAGGAGGAGCCCGGCAAGATCCTGCACGAGACCAGGTCCGGCCGGGACGCCTCGCTGGCGCTCGGCGGCGGCAGCGTCTACTACGGCACCGCGGACGCGACCCCGCTGTTCGTGATGCTGCTCGGTGAGCTGGCCCGGTGGGGGCTGTCGGCCGAGGCGGTCGACGAACTGCTGCCGCACGCCGACCGGGCGCTGGACTGGATCGTGACCTACGGCGACCGGGACGGCGACGGGTTCGTCGAGTACCAGCGGGCCACCGAGCAGGGCCTGGTCAACCAGGGCTGGAAGGACTCCTTCGACGGCATCACGTTCGCGTCCGGGCAGATCCCCGAGCCGCCGATCGCGCTCGCCGAGATCCAGGGCTACGTGTACGCCGCCTACCTCGCCAGGGCCCATTTTGCGCGGGAGCGCGGCGACGCCGAGACCGCCCGGCACTGGGCGGAGCGGGCCCGCAAGCTCCGCCGGGACTTCAACCGCGCGTTCTGGCTGGCGGACCGCGGGTACTTCGCGCTCGGCCTGGACGGCGACAAGCGTCCAATCGACGCGCTCGGCTCCAACATGGGCCACTGCCTGTGGACCGGGATCGTGGACCGCGACAAGGCGGCGTCGGTCGCGCAGCACCTCACCAGCAGGCCGATGTTCTCCGGGTTCGGCATCAGGACCCTCGCCACCGGGATGGGTGCCTACAACCCGATGAGCTACCACAACGGGTCGGTGTGGCCGCACGACAACGCGATCATCGCGGCCGGGCTGATGCGGTACGGGTTCGTGCCGCAGGCGCAGCAGGTCGCCAGCGGGATCCTGGAGGCCGCCGACAAGTTCGGCGGCAGGCTGCCCGAGCTGTTCTGCGGCTTCGACCGCTCGGACTTCGCCGCGCCGGTGGCGTACCCGACCTCGTGTTCGCCGCAGGCGTGGGCGGCGGCGGCCCCGTTCCTGCTGCTGCGCACGCTGCTGCGGTTCGACCCCGCGGTGCCGTCCGGCAAGGTGTGGTGTGCCCCGGAGATACCCGCGCGGCTGCTGCCGCTGCAGGTGGAGGCGCTGCACATCGCCGACGGCGCGGTTTCGGTCGAGATCGCGCAGGGCGGCTGGCACGTCAGCGGCCTGCCCGCCGGGCTGAAGCTGATCCGGCACGCGCGCAGCCCGATGACCGCGCTGCCCCAGGCCGAGCGCCGCACGGC
>JASHOI010000554.1 GCA_030041195.1 Streptosporangiaceae bacterium
GCCCGCGTAGAGGGCGTCACCACCGTTGTCCCCGCTGCCGGCCAGCACCAGGACCCGGGACCCGTAGACGGCAGGCAGCAGGCGGATGCACACCGACGCCAGGCCGGCCGCGGCGCGCTGCATCAGTGCGCCCTCCGGCACCTCTGCCATCAGCGCGCTCTCTGCCGCCCGGACCGCGGCTACGTGGTGACCGTTTCTCATGCCGGGCCCCTTGCCGACTTCGTTTGTTCGCGCAGAGCGAACGAACGGTCAGCCGACGCCGATGCCGCTCGGCGGGCCTGCGCCGCCAGCGAGATGTTCGCGATGCCGCCGATGCGCACGATCATGTGCCAAGCCTGCCACGCCGCCCGGACGGCACCGCGGCTGGCGTCGGCGAGTGGATCAGCCCGCGCTTGCCCCCTGGCCGGCAGCAACGGGCAGAACCTGCTGCGCGACGCGCTCGCGCATTTCCTCGACCCGCCGCGGCCGGATCGGCCGCACCGTGCTCGTCACCTGCACCAGGCTCGGGGTACGTACGGAACTCGGCCGCGCGCCACCGACCGCGACCTCTGGCATCTCCCCGGACCACAGATCGGGCAGGCGGTGCCGGACCGCGAACGAGGCGGCCTCGAGCCGTGAATGCACCCCGAGCTTGGTGAGGACGGACTGCAGGTGCGTGCGCACCGTCGTGCGCGAGACACCGAGCAGTTCCACCATGGTCGCAGTGTCGAGGCCTTCCACCAGCATCATCAGGCACTCCCGCTCGCGGCTGGTCAGGTGCGAGGCCATCCGGAGCGCCAGGCTCGGCTCCGCGGAGCGCCGCGGAGCCGGGGCATCGGGGACATCGATGACGGTCTCACCGTCCAGCACGCGCTCGAGCGCGGAAACGAGCGCGCCGAGTCCGCGCGACTGGTGCAGGTAACCGGACGCCCCCGCGTCGAGCGCCCTGTCGACCGCATCACAGCCCGAGTTGGCGCCGAGCACGATGACGCCCGTGCCCGCGCACGCGGCGAGCACCTCGCGAATGGTCGCGGCGTGCTCGTCTTCCGGGGCGTTGTGATCGATCAGGCAGGCGTCCGGCTGGTGCACGCTCACCAAAGTGATCATCTCAGCGGCATTGCGGGCTACCCCGCACACCATGTGCCCCTGCTGGCTGAGCACCGTCGACAGCGCGTCGAGGAAGACAACGTGGTCGTCGCCGAGCACTACCGTGGCCATGCGGTCACTCCCCCATCCCGGTGCCTGCCGAAGACGCCGCGGGCTTGGCCCCGGCCCGCAGTGTCCCCATAAAGGTCACGCGTCTCGAACAACATGCGTTCTCCCCCCGGCGAGGAATCTCGCGGCAGCCGATGGCTGAATCCCGAGCTTCCAGGTCGGTTGCGTTGGCATATCTGGGCCACAGCACGCCCGAACAGTGGCCGCCACCGACCCCGAACGACCCGGCTCGGCTGCCTTCCCGGTTGAACCAGCCCACGATTGAAGACGCGTGCACCCCGGTGAACGTTTACAGGAAGTTACGACGATGTGCCGCTGTGATCGGAAAATTACTAATAGTGATGACTAGCGGAGCCGCTGCGAGTGACCGGCAGGGCCAGGCCAGCGGGCGCGTACGCGGCGATGAGCGCGGAGCGCAGGGCGGGCTCGCCATACTGGTCGGCCACCCGGGAGCGAGCGACATCGGCCATGCGGGCGGCCGCCTCGGGCGAGTCGAGCAGGTGCCGGACGGCCGCAGCCAGCTGGCTCGGCCGGCGCGGCGGGATCAGCGTCCCGGTCACCCCCGGTATCACCAGGTCCGGAACGGCGTTGACGGCGGTCGCCACGACGGGGACGCCACAGATCATCGCCTCGACGATCACGGTGGGCAGACCCTCGTAACGGCTGGGCATGGCGAAGACGTCGAGAGCGGGAAGCACCTCGAGCACGTCCGTGCGCTCGCCCGCCAGGACCGCACGCACCCCGGGTGGCAGGCCGGCCGCCTGCCTGGCGACGCGCCCGGCCAGTTCCCCGTCGCCGATCCAGATGCCGATCACGCCCGGGCGGCCGATCTCCCGCATCGCAGCGATGAAATCCTCGGGCGCCTTCTGGTAGGTGAGCCGGCCGACCGCGCCGACGACGGTTGCGTCGTCGGGAAGACCGAGCATGGCCCGGGCGCGACGGCGCGCCTCCGGCAGCCCGGCGTTCATGCTCGCGCGCAGCCGCTCAGGCCCGTCGACCGCGACGCCGATCGTGGCGACGCGCTCCGGCGAGACCAGGCCCCGCCGCACCGCCTCGGCGGCCACCGCGCTGCCGACGCACAGCGCCATGTCGGTTATCCGGCCGAGCCGGCGCTCGATCGCCACGTACGCCTGGCGCCGCAGCGGGGACTGGAACCGGTGGAACGGGAACCCATGGTAGGTGTGCACGATCCTGGGCACGCCCGCCCTGCGGGCGGCGATGCGGCCGACCGCTCCCGCCTTGGCGCAGTGGGTGTGCACGACGTCGAAATTCCGCTCGCGGAAGATCGATTCCAGCTTCCCGGTCGCCAGCACGTCACTGCGCGGGGCGATCACCTCGCGGAGCACGGGCTCGACCAGAACCTCGATCCCCGAGGCCGCGGCCTCCTCGAGCAGCCGCCCTCCGCTGCCCGTCACGATCGTGGGCGTCACGACCTCGGGGTCCAGCACCTGGGCACCGCGAAGGGCGAGCACGCCCGCTCCGCCTTCGAGCCTGGTGATGACCGTCGCGACCCGCAGCGCGCGGTTTCCGCCGCCCATCACCATCCCCCTTCACTGCCTCGCGTCCTCCCCGCCCCCCCGACCCGGGCGGGATGGCTGATCATCGCCCGCCCGGGCCCGTCGGACGGAACGGCACCGTTGAAGACCCTCCGGTGATCCCGTTGCGCTCGGGCGGCCGCAAGCCCGCCGCCCGGGCGACCCGGACGGCCTCGAGCCTGCTGTGCACGTCCAGCTTGCTGAAGATGCTTCGGGTGTGGGTGCGGACCGTATCGGTAGAGATCAGCAGCTCCTCGGCGATCTGCCGACCGCGCTTGCCTTCCGCCATGCTGGCGAGCACGTCCCGCTCCCGCGGGCTCAGCACGTCGAGGGGGTCGCCGGCCTCCTTTGCCTTGCGGACGTCTTCGCGCAGCTCACGCAGGATCTCGCCAAGCATCTCCGGCGGGAACCAGGAATGACCCTGGCACACCCCGCGCAGCACGGTCTCCAGGTCATCGGCGCCCTGCTCCTTGGACACCCAAGCGGCCGCTCCCGCCCTGGCGGCCTCCACCGCGTGGGCCACGTCGTGATCACCGCTGACCACGACCACATGAGCGCTCGGCCACGCGGCCTTGAGCCGGGTCAGCACCTCGCCGACCGCAAACCCGAGCGGCTCGACCTCGATCAGGATGACGTCTGGCCGCAGCCAGCGGACCACCTCGGGCAGCTGGGGGTCGTCAGTGCTGCAGCACCCGGCCACCCAGAGATCGGGAGCGGTAGACAGCCGGGACGCAAGCGCTTCTGTCACCATCCTGTAGTCGTCTACAAGAAGCAGTCGCCGCACGTCCACTACTCCACTGTGGCGTGGCGGCCTGGCATTGTCCTCATACAGATGAATGAGTAATTCTCCTCCTCATAAGGGGGAGTGAACCCCGGAGCCTAACCCTGGTTACCTGGAGTACGTAATCAACTACTCTGTGGATGCGCGCCTGGCTGCCGCGGTGTTGCTGGGCTGCCCCGCTGGCCGCATAGTCAGGGCGCGCTATTGGGGCAGCCCTGGGTAATGATGCTGTCCTCGGCTGACCAGTAGCTCGGCAGTGAGCTGTAGGGATTCCCGCCGCTTCCGTCGGTCACGTACACGTAGCCGGCATTACGGGTTTTTGACAGGTTGATCGCGCTATTGACCTGTGACCCCGAGGTGGCGTAGATCGTGTTCGCGAACCGGTCGGGGCTGTAATCAAAGACCCAGCTGGGCACGTCGATGTTGTGGTACAGGCTGTACGGGCCCTCGAATGCCATCACGACGTTGCTGACGGACATGTAGCTGGGATCCGGGAAGTCTCCCGGGTTGATCCAGATCGACGTCTCCGGGTTGGCGCTGCGAATGTAATGTGCGAGTTTCTTATAGTACGGAAGCTGGCTGCTGATGCCCTTGACCTCGTCAAGGAAGATATCGGTGACGCCATACCAGGCCTTGTAGTGCCGGACGTCCGCCTCGACCTGCGAAAGCGGGCGCGACCCGTAGCCGGTCGACGAATAGCCAAGGATCGTCACCCCGGCGGCCCGTTCCTTTTTGACGATGCTCTGAAAGTGCCCCACCGGGCCACTGCCCGCGCCGAGCCCCGAGATATCGAGGATCATGTAGCTGGGCACCGGCTTGGTGTTCGCGGCCTGCTGCCAGATTCCCGACGCGTAGAAAAACGCCGGGACGAAGGCACGCTGCGGATGGCAGCTCTTGCTCGGCGCGATGGCGACGTTATTCTGCGTGGTCAGCTTCGCCGTGATGCCGGCCGCGACACCGAGCACCAGGATGGCGACGATCACCACGACCGTCACCGGCCTGGTAACCCACTTGAGGTTTTGCCACTGACGGCCCCGGCGTGGGGGGGTACTAGACATATCTACATCAGCCCTGATCGGCAGCTTCTTCTGAATGTATTAACGCAGCCACGGTGACTCCGGTTGAAGTCCACCGGCGGGAAGGCAGTCGTACGGGTTAGCCCCGGCACGGTCGGTGATGTACACGCTGCCCGCCCGCCGCCGCATCGCGAGCAGAAGCGCGTGGTCATAGTTTTCCCGCGGCACCGCGTACACGACGTGGTAGAACTTGTCGGCCGAACGGGACCGCGTCCACCGTGGCACGGCGAGCTGAAGGTAGGCCCGCCACGGGCCTTCGAACGTGCCGAGCAGGTTGGCGTGCTCGGCATACGCCTCCAGCGGGTGCGCACCATGGTTGAACATCACCAGCCGGGCGCCAAGGTAGCGGGCGTCCCGGGACAGGCCGGCGTAATAGCCGAGGTGCTCGGCGGTGATGGAGACCCGGTCGAAGCACACCCCGGCTACGTTGTACCACTTCAGGAACGATTCGAGGTCCGCGAGCGCCTCGCGGGGCTGGCGCTGGCCGTAGTTGGTGTCCACGTATCCGGCAATCGCGACCCCAGCCTGACGCAGCCGGTCGAGCGCGTGAGCGTAGGCGGCGTCGGGGCCGGGACCCGGACCGTTGGCCACGTTCAGTATCACCAGCCGCACCTGCGGGCCGTGCTCGGCGAGCACCTCCCAGTCGGCCGGCTTGCTGTCGGGCCGGAAGTACGCGGGAACCACCAGCCGCGGCGTGTCCAGCTGCATGCGGTCAGTGGAGCGCCGGCGCACCGGTTGCCTCCCACAGGTCGTCCAGCGACGCCGCGAGGTCCCGGCGTGGCTCCCAGCACAGGTCCTGGCGGGCCAGGCCGATGTCGGCCTGCTGCCAGTCCAGATCGCCAGATCGCGCCGAGCCCGCCGAGTCCTCATGCACCGGGCCCGCGTACCCGGTGACCGCGATGAGTTCCTTCACCAGCGTCCGGGCCGAGACCCCGGTGCCGCTGCCGATGTTCAGCACGGCGTGCGGCACCGTGGGCGCGCCAGCAGCGGCGACCACCGCATCGCCGACGTCTCGCGCGTCGACGAAGTCACGGACCGCGTCCAGCGGGCCGAGCCGCACCTCTGCGCCACCGTCCAGGGCTCGGCGCAGCTGTGCCGCCACCCTGCCGGGCAGGCCGGTCTCCGGCGCCCCGGCGCCAACCGGGTTGAAGACCCGCAGCACCACGGCGTCGAGCCCGGCTGCCCGACCCAGCTCGACCAGCCGGGTGCCAGCCAGCTTGGTCGCCCCGTAGGGCGCGCCCGGGCGCGGCCGCGCCGCCTCGCTGAGCGGCACGCCAGGCGCCGCGCCTCCGTACTCGGCCGCCGAGCCGAGATGCACAAGCCTGGCCGGCGTCTCGGCGAGCAGCATCGCCCGGACCAGCGTGTAAGCGCCGGTTATGTTGGCCGCTGCCAGCACGTCGGGGCCGCCCACGGTGAGCCCGGCGCAGTTGGCGATCGCGTCGGGCGCCACCGCCGAAATGATCTCGGCGGTGCGGGCCAGGTCGTCCTGTGCCAGGTCGAGCCGCCGGTGCGCGGGCGAGCTGGCCAGCCCGGCCCGGCCCGCGGTGACCACCTCTGCTCCGGCCGCGGTGGCCTGCCGCCACACGTGACCGCCGAGAAACCCGCTCGCGCCGAGTATCAGCAGCCGCATGCGGCCGCCCGCCGTGTTGCTGGACACCTCACTGGTGGTACTCACCTGTCTTGAACCGGGCCAGGTTCGCCGGGTCACGGAACCATTCGATGGTCTCGAGCAGGCCCTCGTCCCTGGTGTACTTGGGCCGCCACCCGGTGCGCTCGCGCAGCTTCGTCGCGTCGCACACCAGCCGCATCACCTCGGAGTCCTTGGGACGCAGCCGCTTCGGGTCCTCCACGATATCCGCCTCGACCCCCATAAGTCTGGCGATATCCTCCGCAAGCTTGCCGATCGCGATGTCGTCGCCGGGCCCGCAGTTGAACAGCTCGCCGATCACCGCCGACGCCGGGGCCTCGCCGAGTGTCATGAACGCCTCGGCGGTGTCCAGGACGTAGGAGAAATCGCGGGTCGGGTCGAGTGCGCCCAGCATCAGCTGCTTGGATCCGCTGGCGAGCTGGGTGATGATCTGCGGGATCACCGCGCGGGTGGACTGGCGCGGTCCGAAGGTGTTGAACGGCCGCAGCGTGACCACGGGCAGCCCGAAGCTGAGGTGGTACGACTCGGCCAGCTTGTCCCCGGCCACCTTGGAGGCCGCGTAAGGCGACTGGGCCTGCAGCGGGTGCGTCTCCCTGATCGGGACCGTGCGCGCGGTGCCGTAGGTCTCGCTGGTCGACGTGTGCACCATCCGCGGGGTCCGGCAGGCGCGCACGGCCTCGAGCACGTGCATCGTGCCGATCGTGTTGGTGTCGATGAACGACCGCGGCGCGCTGTACGAGTAGGGGACCGAGCCGATGGCGGCCAGGTGGTAGACCACCGACGCGCCCTCGACGAGCTGGAGCACGGTCGCCGGGTCGCGCACGTCCCCGAACACCACGTCAACCTGCTCGGCGGTCTCCGCATCCAGGGTTTCCAGCCACGAGGTCGAGCTCCACATGTTGTAGAGGACCATGGCCTTGACCCGGTAGCCGCGCCGCACCAGCCCCTCTACGAGGTGGGAACCGATGAACCCCTCGGCCCCGGTGACCGCAGCGATATCCGTCATGGGTGTTTCCTTCCGAATCTCTGTTCCGAATTTCGCGATCAGCCGCGCGCCGCGGCCTGCTGCCTAGTAGGCGTGCCGCACCGCCTTCCCCAGCACGATCAGTGCGAACCCGCCGACGACCACGAGCAGTTCCGTGCACGCGACGAGCTGCACGGCAACCCCGAGACCGTGGAAAATGATCTCGATGGCAAGGGCCACCGCGCAGGCGACGAGCGGGAAGATGCGCGAGCCGAGCGCCTGCAGCGTCAGCGCGAGGAACATCGCCGCGCCCAGGGCCCCGTACGCCGCGAGCTGGGGCAGGAACGTGAGGTTCGGATGAGCCAGCCCGGTCTTGCTCGCGATCACGACCGCCGCCAGGGTCAGCACCGCGGCCGCGGCCACGTACTGGAGCACGGCCGCCACCAGGATCAGCCGGGCACGGAACCCGAACCCGCGCATCTGCCTGGTCGTGCGCAGCAGCCGCTGAGTGCGCCGCCGGTACCAGAGCAGGCTCACCTCGGCCGCGCCCATGCTCAGCGACAGCGGCAGCCCGGCGAGCAGCGCCGCGACGTTGATGCCGCCGTGGCCGTGCGGACCCGCGGCGACGGGGAAGATCAGCAGGCCGGCCGCGACCAGCCCGAAGCCGACGGCGGGCAGCGTGCCCAGCCACTCCTGCCGGTCGAACAGCCTGCCGGTCGCGGGACCGGTCCGCTGGGTGAAGATCAGGGCGAGCGCCAGCGCGAGCAGCGGGGTGGTGGCCATCGTTCCCCACGCCACGTGCTGCAGGTAGGTGGGCCTGCCCAGGGCAAGGAACGCGGCGCTGTACAGCACGCCAGGGGCGAGCGCGATCATGAGCCACGCCTCGGCGCCGAGCACCATCAGGGTGCCGGCGCCGAGCATGTACATGCCCTCGCCGAAGCCGAACAGCAGCGCCGACGGCGGGGCGTGCACGACACGGCCGGTGGCGGCCAGGGCGCCGGCCACCACCACGAGGCCGGCGGCCAGCGCGATCCGCAGCACCCGCCGCGTCTGGTCCATGTCCGTTGTCCGGCCGAGCCTGATGTAGCCCAGGTACGCAAGCCCCTGGCCCATCGACCACGCCGCGAGCAGCGCCACGATCAGCGCGATCTCCACGCCGGGCCCGATCAGCAGGCCGACGGCGGCCGGGAAGCAGACCCCGGGCAGCGCGTACAGCACCCCGTGCAGCAACGGCCGCAGCTTGCCGTTGTCCTGCCACGGATCCGACGGCGCGTCCGGCTCGGCCGGCTGGCGCTTCACCCGGAAATACATGTCCTGGGCGAGCGCGAACACATCGGGATAGCCGTAACGCCGCTTCGCCGCCTGGTCGCCCAGGCCCTCGAACTCGAGCGCGCTGGCGATCTCCAGCGGGTCGACAGCGGACGCGCACACGGTCGCAAACTGCTCGCAGAGGGCCGCCACGGTGCGCGGCACGCGGTGGTGCCCGTTGGCCGTGGCGGTCGTCCCCTGTTCCTGGGGCGGATCGGCCAGCCGCGACCGCGGCTCGCGGGGGTTGGTCATGCTCATGCTGTGTTTCCCGCTCGGGTCTCGTTCATCCAGCGGCCTCGAGCAGCTCGGTCTCCTCGTCACGCCCTGGCAGCGCGGACACCGTCAGGTCGTCCGACTCGTCCTCGTGCTCCGCGTTCGGCAGCTCGAGGCCGGTGCCGACGAACGTGTAGATCTCATCGAAAGCGCTGATCGCGCGGTCGACGGTGAAGTACTCGAGCGCCCGCATCCGTGCCGCGGCGCCGAGCTGCCGCCGCAGGCTGGCGTCCCGCAGCAGGGTCAGGCAGGACTGCGCCAGGGCCTCGGGGTTGCGCGGCGGCACGATCATGCCGGTGTCGGCGACCGCCTCGCTGACGCCGCCGACGTCCGTGGCCACGCACGGCCGCCCACAGGTCATCGCCTCGATCAGGGTGTAGGGGAAGCCCTCGGAAATGCTGCAGAGCACCACCACCTGCCCGGCGTCGTAGGCATCGCGGATCTTCTCCACCCGGCCCTCGAACGTCGCGACCCCGCCGAGGCCGAGATCGGCCGCGAGCGTCTTGCACCGTTCCAGGTAGGCCTCCTGGCCCTGCGGGGGCGAGCCGAACATCCGCAGCCTTGCCTGCGGCATCTCCCGGTGCACCAGCGAGAACGCGAGCAGCAGCGTCTCCAGGTCCTTGACCGGGTCGACGCGGCCGGCCCAGGAGATCGTCGGGACGTCGGGCTCGGTCTCGCTGGGCGGGAAGTCCGCTGGATCGACCCCGTTGTACACGGTTCGCACCCGGGACAGGTCGGCGCCGAGCTGCTCCTCCCAGCGCTTGTTGTACACGTTGCCCGGCGTGATCAGCTCGGCCTCGCTGTACCCGAGCGAGCACAGGCGGCGCAGGAACCGCAGGTGCAGGGCGCGCACCGGCCACCGGAACGGGACGTTGCGGCTGTGCAGGTACTGCTCACGCATGTAGATGCCATGCTCGGTGACCAGCATCGGCACGCCGTACCGCCACTTGGCGGCCAGCGCGGGCAGCGCGCCGAGCCCGTTGGTCACCGCGTGCGCCACGTCGGCACGCAAAGGCGGGTGCGACAGCGGGCGCAGCGAGCGCTCGAGCAGCTGCATCGCGGTCACGGCGTCGTGCAGCGAGGGCGCCGCCTCGGTCGAGTCGAGCCGCCAGTCCCGCCAGGTCTCGCTGAGCAGCCGCACCGCCCAGTCGCTGGACAAGCTGGCGGTGAGGTTCTCGGTCTGGGCGAACTCGAAAATTTCCCGCAGCACGCCGCCGAACCGGTCCTGGGCCTCGCCGGGCGGAGCGAGCAGGATGTCGATCAAACCGGGAAGCGCCGGGCAGGGTACCGACCGGCTCCGCCTGCCGCGCCCGCGAGGGGGGGGCGGAGGGCCCCACAGCGGCAGGTTCTGCACCGAAGCGACGTTGTCCGGCAGCGACCACCGAACCGGCTCGGCACCCGTCGCGGTCAGACCAACCAGCAGGAAGTCATAGTCGGGCATCCCGCGGACAAGCTGGTCACACCACACGCTGACCCCACCGAACTGGTAGGGGTAGGTGCCCTCTCCGATTAGCGCCACATCCATTTAGTTCTGTCACCTGACTTGAGGTCGCGTACTCCTGTCTGCTGTGAGGGGGGACTAGTTGTTGGTCAACGCGTCGTCTCGTTGCTGGTGGCACCGGACGCAGCGGCGGCCGGGCTTGCCTTCCGGGGCGCGGCTGCGGGCCGACGGCGCGCGAC
>JASHOI010000555.1 GCA_030041195.1 Streptosporangiaceae bacterium
GGCAGGTGAGCCCGCGCTGGACGTTCGAGGAAGACCCGGGGCGCGGCTCGCAGATCGAGGTCACGTTCACCCCGGAGGGACCGGACGCCACCCGTGTCGATCTCACGCACCGGCACCTCGAGCGCTACGGCCCCGAGGCCGAGCGGATGCGCAGGATCCTCGATGGAAAGGGCGGCGAGCCGCTGAGCGCGTTCGCCTGCCACATCGCCGGGCAAGTGTCGGCCAGCTAAGGGGAAGTCATGCCGGTCCAGTCCGTGATGCCCAATCTGTATGCGGCCGACGTCGAGCGGGCGGCCGCCTTCTACCGCGATCTGCTGGGCGGCACGCAGACGTTCAGGCACCCCGCCGACGGGCCGGCCGAGCACGTGGAGATGCGGCTCGGTGACATCACGATCGCGCTCAGCAGCCGTGAAGCCGTCGTGGCGGAGGGAATGCCAGCGCCGAGCGTCGGCCATCCGATGGAACTCGTCGTGGGGTGTGACTCGGCCGACGAGGCGGTCGCGGCCCTGCGGGCCGCCGGGACGCCGGTGCTGCGCGAGCCTTACAGCCACTTCTCCGGGCACCGGCGCGCTTACGTCGCGGACCCGGACGGCAACTGGATCGTCCTCGCGAGCAGGGAGGGCGCATAGCCGCGGCGCCTTTCCCCACCCGGCCCCGGCAAGCTGAACAGCGGCTGGACGCAGCCTCTTGCGCCGGTCATACCGATGGCAGCCCTCCTTCACGGGAACGCAATCGGACGGCCGAATGGAAGCAAAGGGTTGGCGGACTGGCGCGAGCAGCACGGAGCGGCACCTACGGTGGTCGTAGTTACGGCGGCCATTGGAGATACCCGAGGACATCGGACTATGAGTGACTGGCCGGAAGGCTGGTATCGGGATCAGCCCGGGCGGCAGGGTGCGCATTCGGCGCCGGGCGGATCACATCAGGCGCCGCCTGGCGAACCAAATGTCGGCCGGTCCGCCTGGCCGGAACAGCCCCCCGCGCGTTCGGCATCGGGACGGGTCGCCCCCGCCCCGCCGGCCACCCGCCCGCGAAGCCCGGGCGGGCGCCGATGGCGGTTCTGGGGCCAGCCCGGCCGGCACGGGCGGCGGATCGCCCTGATCGCGGTAACGGTCGTGGCCGTCGTGATTGCCGCGACGGCCTCTTCGTATTTCTGGGTGGACTCGAAGCTGCACCGGTCGGTGGTGCTGCCGCCATTCTCCGGGCAGTCGGCCGGCCAGAACTGGCTGATCGCTGGTTCGGATGGCCGTGACGGCCTTACCGACCAGGAGATCCGCGCCCTGCACGTGGGATTCGACTTCGGCACGGACAATTCTGACTCGCTGATGCTGCTGCACATCGGCGGCGGCAGGCCGGTGCTGGTCAGCATCCCGCGGGACTCGTACGTGCCGATTCCCGGGTACGGCTATAACAAGATCAACGCCGCGCTCGGGCTCGGCGGGCCGTCGCTGCTCGTCAAGACCGTCGAGAGCGTCACCGGCCTGCGCATCAACCACTACGTCGGCATCGGGTTCCTCGGGCTGGTCAGCGTCGTCGACCAGGTCGGCGGTGTGAAGATCTGCCTGCCGGCGGCGCTGCACGACACCGACTCCGGCGCCAACCTCAAGGCGGGCTGCCAGACGCTGGACGGCGCGCAGGCGCTGGCGTTTGTCCGGGACCGGCACTCCTTCGCCGACGAGGACCTGCAGCGGATGCAGGACCAGCGGGCGTTCCTCAAGGCGCTGCTGGACAAGGCCACCAGCCCCAGCGTCTTCCTCGACCCGTTCGTCGCCCTGCCGTTCGCCTCCACCTCCGCGAACTCGATCACCGTGGACCAGGGGACGCACCTGTACAGCCTGGTCAAGATGGCGTTCGCGCTGCGCGACCCGCAGACCGGTACGGTCCCGATCGCCAGCGCCAACTACTTCACCGCGAACGCGGGTGACGCCGTGCTATGGAACCGCACCGAGGCCCTCGCGCTGTTCAACGCGCTGAAGAACGATCAGACCGTCCCGGCAGGCCTGCTGAGCGGGACAAAGGTCGGCTGAGGACGACCGGCCTGCCGGCGCGTTCCGGCCGGCCGGTGCGACCCGCTTCCATCGTGGCCTACCCTTATCTGGTGCGGCAGGGCGTCTACTGGACGGCGAATCAGGTGCGGTAGCCTACGACCTGCCCGCGAAACAGCAGGTAAACAACTCAAGACAGGCGCTCGTAGCTCAACGGATAGAGCATCTGACTACGGATCAGAAGGTTGGGGGTTCGAGTCCCTCCGAGCGCGCCACCATCTTCGCAGGCAGACACCTTGATCACGGCGCGGCCTGCTCGCCATCGTCGTCATCCGGCCGGATCAATGCGAAGCCCGGCCCCGAGTCCGGCCTTGCTGTGAGCCGGAAGGAACACCGACCGCCGCCAGTTGGACAGCCGGACAACAGTGCCACCGGGCATCGCGAAGACCAGATCGTCGGCTTGCTTGCCGGTTACCGCGAGAGCGAGCTTGGCTGCCAGGAACGGCGGCAGTCTAGCCCCATCATCCCGCTAGTATTCCGCTGAAAGGTCCTCGGCGGAGAACTGACCAGCAACGACGAAGTGAGCGAGTTCCGGTGGGCCACCAGCGACGAAGCCTTCGCCGTGCGCGTCCTCGATGCCCTAGAAGAAAGGGCTCCACCGGCCGTCCGCCAACATGACCGGGTCCATCTCATCTGACAAACGACCGGCCAGTGACAGGGCGCTGCATCCCGTCCGGAGCCCGGTCCCCGGCATGCTCGGCGATCGTCCAGCAGTTCTTGCGCGGCAGCTCCGCCAGCAGGCCCAGCACGAACGCCCGGGCCCGGCGCCGCGGCTCCACCCGGCTGAACCGGGCACCGGCCCGGGTCATCAGCTCATCGAATATCCCCAGCCAGCGGCCAGGGTCTACGCTGGGGCCAGCGGCCACCAGAAGATCATCGCGAGTCGTCACAAACCCGGATGATCAGACGGCGGCCCGCCCCGTCTGCAGCACCGGCACCCAAGATCTACGGCCCGGGCGGCAGCAGGGCTGCATCACTTCCAGCCGCGGCCGGCGCAGCATCCGCCCGCCATCTCACGCCCAGGAGGACACATGCGACGAGGCGAGGTCTGGTGGGTCGAGTTCGACGAGCGACGGCCTGTCGTGCTGCTGTCGGAAGACGAGCCATCCGGGTTCCGGGCGATGCAGGTCGTCGC
>JASHOI010000556.1 GCA_030041195.1 Streptosporangiaceae bacterium
GGGGGTGGATGTGCTGCTCACGCACGCGCCGCCGCGCGGCGTCGGAGACGGCGACGATCCGCCGCACCGCGGGTTCACCGCGCTGCACGGCCTGGTGGCCGCGCTGGGCCCGGCGGCGCTGCTGCACGGCCACGTGCACCCGCCGCGTTCGTACCGGGCGCAGGCGATCGGCCGGCTGGGGCACACCCTGGTCTGCAACGTCACCGGATCGCACCTGCTTGACATCGTGCCGGGCACCGGCCCGGCCGAGGTGCGCCGTGGCGCGCGAGACCAGGGCCGCCGCGATGCCCGCTGACACCGGCTTCCCCCGCGCCGACGTCGAGAACGACTTCCTGCGCGCCCGGCGCCGCCAGGTGCTGTCCCGGCTGGCCCAGCGGCTGCGCCGGGGACCGGACGACGTCAACGTCATCCTGCCGTTCGACGAGGTCGTGGCCGCGCTGGGGATGCGCGGCGAGCGGAAGCTCGGCCTGCAGACCATCCGGCTAGACACGATCGTCGGCACCGTGGACTCCAGCCGTGACTTCGACCGCCGGTTCCGGCCCACCAGCAGCCGGGTGCGGGAACGGTGGGAGCGGCTGGCGCTCGCCCAGCGGCGCGGCGAGCCGATCCCGCCGATCGACGTGTACCGGATCGGCGACATGCACTTCGTGATCGACGGCCATCACCGGGTCTCGATCGCGCTCGCGACCGGCGCCACCACCATCGAGGCCTACGTGACCGAGGTGCTCACCCAGCTGCCGCCGACCGGCATTCGCGGCCGCCGGGACCTGCTGGTCAAGAGCTATGAGCGGATCTTCCGCGCCCGGGTGCCGCTGCCCGCCGCGGACCTGGCCAAGATCACGGTGACCGACCCCTGGTCGTACGCGGAGCTCGGCGAGGCCGTGGAGGCCTGGGGCTTCCGCTACATGCAGGACAAGGGCCGCTTTTTTGACCGCGCCGAGGTCGCCCGGCACTGGTATACGGAGGAGTACGTTCCGGTCGTGCGCATGATGCGCGCTGCGGACCTGATCGGCTCGCGCACCGAGGCCGAGGCCTACATGCGGGTGGCGGCCGAGCGGTACCGGCTCATCATGACGCACGACTGGAACGACGAGATCATCGAGCGGCTGCGGCAGAAGATCAGGTGACCTCCCCAGCGGAGCCCGCGCCGCCGGACACCGGCTGGCCCGAGCCGGTGTCGGTGGCGGCCGGCTGATCCGCTGCCGTGCCGGCGGCCGGGGCGGCGCCGCGGATCGCTGCCGCCCCGTCGCCGTTGCTCCTGACGGCCAGCGACAGGTTGCGGCCCGAAGCCGGGTCGAACACGTGCATCGACCGGCCGTCGACCCAGAGCTCGGCGTCGTGACCCTCGCGGATCTTGGTGGCGGCGTCGAGCCTGGCCACGATCGTGTCGCCGGCGCCGCCGACGTCCCCGCGGCCCGCGTCCCTGGCCAGCTCCTCGAGCTCGGCGGCGGCCACGCCCTGCTCGCGCCCGCGGGTGAAGTAGACGAACACGTCGGACCCCAGCGACTCGAGCACGTCGATGCTGGCGTGGAACGTGATCCCGTTCGGGCGGTTTTCCGGTGACACAAACGCCACGTCCTCGAAGTTCTCCGGCCGCACGCCGACGATGACCTCGCGCCCGGTGCCCTCGGACTCCACCTCGCGCCGCAGCTGGTCGCTGATCATGAAGTCGCCGAGGCTGGTGCGCAGCTTGCCGTCATCGAGCGTGCCGGACAGGAAGTTCATCGACGGCGACCCGATGAAGCCGGCCACGAACAGGTTGACCGGCGTGTCGTAGAGCTCCTTGGGCGAGGCCACCTGCTGCAGCACGCCGGTGCGCATGACCGCGACCCGGTCGCCGAGCGTCATCGCCTCGGTCTGGTCGTGCGTGACGTACACGGTGGTCGTGCCGAGCCGCCGCTGCAGCCGTGAGATCTCGGTGCGGGTCTGCACCCGGAGCTTGGCGTCCAGGTTCGACAGCGGCTCGTCCATCAGGAACGCCGCCGGGTCGCGCACGATCGCGCGGCCCATCGCGACCCGCTGCCGCTGGCCGCCGGACAGGTTGGCGGGCCTGCGGTCCAGGTGCTGGGTGAGGTCCAGGATCCGGGCCGCCTCCTCGACCTTCTCGTTGATCACGTTCTGCGGCGTCTTGGCCAGCTTCAGCGCGAAGCCCATGTTCTCCCGCACGGTCATGTGCGGGTAGAGCGCGTAGCTCTGGAAGACCATCGCGATGTCGCGGTCCTTGGGCGACTTGTTGTTCACCACCTGGCCGCCGATGCGCAGCTCTCCCTCGGTGATGTCCTCCAGGCCGGCGATCATGTTGAGCGTCGTCGACTTGCCGCAGCCGGACGGGCCGACCAGGATGACGAACTCGCCGTCCGCGATGTCCATCGTGAAGTCGTGGACCGCCAGCGCGCCGTCCGGGTAACGCTTGGTGACGTGGTCCAGGATGATCTCAGCCACTTCTCTCTCCTAACCCTTGACCGCGCCGGACGTCAGGCCGGCCACGATCCGGCGCTGGAAGAACAGCACGAAGACGATGATCGGGATGGTGATGACACACGCCGCGGCCGCGATCGGCCCGGTCGGCACCGTGAACTGCGAGCTGCCGCTGAAGTACTCCATGGCGGCGGGCGCCGTCCGCGAGCTGATCGTCGAGGTGAACGAGATCGCGAACAGGAAGTCGTTCCAGCAGGCCAGGAACACCAGGATCGACGTGGTGACCATGCCGGGCGCCGCCAGCGGCGCGATCACCCTGGTGAATGCCTGGAACGGCGTGGCACCGTCGACGTAGGCCGCCTTTTCGAGTTCCCAGGGAATCTCCCGGAAGAACGCCGACAGCGTGTAGATCCCCAGCGGCAGGCCGAACGCCACGTAGGGGATGATCAGCCCGGGCCAGGTGTTGAACAGGCCGAGCGCGCGCTCGATGTTGAACATCGGGGTGATCAGCGCGATCTGCGGGAAGATCGCGATCAGCAGGGCCATCCCGATCAGCACGCTCTTGCCGGGGAACCGCAGCCGCGCGACCGCGTAGGCCGCCATCGAGGCCAGCACCACGGCGATCAGCGTCGAGATCAGGCCGATGCCGATCGAGTTGATCAGCGGCCGGATGAACTGCGAGGTGCTCAGGATCTGGTCATAGTTCCCCCAGGTCCACGACGCGGGAATGAACGACGGATCGAGGATCGCCGCGGGCGTCTTGAACGACAGCGACACCATCCAGAGCACCGGGATCAGCGCCAGCGCGATCACGACGACGTTCGCCGTTCCCCAGCTGACCTTCTGCCGGGGCGTGGTGGTCACAGCAGCCATGATCGGGTCACCTCGTTCCGGTGTTGCTGCCGGGGGCCGCGGTGCCGAAGCCCTTGATGAACAAGACGGCGATGATCGCCACGCAGATGAAGATCAGGATCGAGATCGTCGACCCGATCCCCAGGTTGAGCGCGTTGAACAGGTTGTCGTAGCCGAGGATCGAGACCGACCCGGTGTTGTTGGCCCCGTCGGTGAGGATGTAGATGTTGTCGAAGATCCGGAACGAGTCCAGCGTCCGGAACAGCAGCGCGACCAGGATGGCCGGCTTCATCAGCGGCAACGTGATCTTCGTGAAGCGCTGCCAGCCATTGGCGCCGTCCACCATGGCGGCCTTCTGCAGGTCCTCGGGCACCAGGGAGAGCCCGGCCAGCAGCAGCAGCCCCATGAACGGCGTGGTCTTCCAGATCTCCGCCAGGATGATCACCGCGATTGCCGTGTATTCCTTGGTCAGCGGCGCGCTATTGTTCAGCGCCGCCGACAGGTAGCCCTGGCTGGGCGTCCACGCGTATTCCCACCCGTAGGCGGCGGCGACCGTCACGATCCCGTACGGGATGAGTGCTGCGGTACGGACCGTGCCCCGGCCGAACAACGTCCGGTGCATGACCATGGCCAGCAGCATGCCGAGCACCAGCGTGATCGCCACCGAGATGACCGTGATGATCACGGTAACCTTCAGCGCCTGCCACCAGTACGGCGAGCTGAGCACCGCGCCGTAGTTGCTGAACCCGATGAACTTGATGTCCTGCGGGAGTTCCAGGTTGTAGCGCTCCAGCGACAGGTAGATGGCGTAGATGAGCGGGTAGCCGGTGACCGCGAGCATCACGATCACCGCCGGAGCGCACAGCATGAAGCCGAGCCGGCGCTCGGCCCGCGCGCCTTCGGACAGCTGCGCCTTGCCCTTCTTCTGCGGCTGCTCGGCCTCGGTGCCGGCGGTCACCTCCGTGCTGGTGCTCATTGGCCCCCTCCTTCCCTTGCGCCCCTGTCGCCTGCCGCACCGTGGTTAGCTGCACCGGGGCTCATGGGACCAGTCCCTTCGATTGCAGGGCATTGTTGATCTGGCTGGCCAGTGACTTCTCCGTGCCGGCCGGGTTGATACCGGAGGCCGGCTCGAGCAGGTGCGAGATGTCGATGGACACGACCTGATACACCGGCGTCTTCGGCCGCACGCTCGCGTCCTCGAGCGCCTTCAGGATGTCGGCGTGGAACGGGTAATCGGCGAAGATCGCCGGATCGTTGTACAGGCTGGTGATCGTTGGCGGCACGCCGCCGACGTCGGCGCCGATGATCTGGTTCTGCTTGTCCCGCAGGCATAGCGCGGCCTGGAAGGCGAGCGCCTTGTGCGTCGAGTACGCGCTGACCGCGAGGTCCTCGCCGCCGATCGTCACCTTGGCGGGCACGCCGGGGGTGACCTCCGGGTACAGCGCCCACTTGAAGTACTTGAACAGCTTCGGGTTGTCCGTCTTCATCGCCGGATACACGAACGGGTAGTTCAGCTCGAACGCAGCGGTGCCCGCCTCCATCGCCAGCCGGTTCTGGTTCTCCATCTGGACGTCGAGCGACGGGTCGGCGGCGTCCGAGGTGGCCAGCTGGTGCATGATCGTCAGCGCCTTGATCGCTGGCGCGCCGAGCGTCGGCGCGGACGCGCTCGCGTTCAGGATGGAGCCGCCCGCGCTGGCCACCATCGTGTTGAACCACACGGTCAGGCCCTCGTACTGCGCGCCCTGGATCTCGATGTAGTGCGGCTTGCCCTCCCTGGCCAGCTGCTCCGCATCCGCGATCATCTGCTCCCACGTGGTCGGCGGGGTCTTCACCAGGTCCGACCGGTACCACAGCAGCTGGGTGTTGCTGTTGTCCGGCACCGCGTAGAGCTTGCCCTTCCAGATCGCCGTGTCCAGGGCGGGCACGAGCGTGCCGTCCTCGGCTTCCGCCTTGTACTTGCCGGTCCACGGCTCGATGAACCCGGCCTGGGCGAACTCGGCCTCCCACGTGACGTCGAGGCCCAGGATGTCCATGGTGTCGTCGTGCGCGGCCAGGCGCCGGACGAGCTGCTGCCGCTGGCCGTCTGACGCCTCGGGCAGCTCCTGGTAGGAGATCGTGTACTTGCCGTGGCTCTGCTTGTCGCAGTTGTTGATCGCGTCCTGCGTCGCGCCGGAACTGTCCGGGTAGAAGTAGAAGTTCAGCGTCACCGGGGCCGAGCTCGCGCTGGCCGTGCCGCAGGCGGCCAGCGCCGACCCGGCCAGGGCGACGCCCGCCACCGCCGCGGCCAGCCGCCAGTGCGGCGCCCGCATCATCCCCGGCCCGCGAGCGCGGCGTACCGAGGCTCTCACTCTCCCGCTGTCAGTCATGCTCATCCCTCCAGCTAGCGCACCATCGCACCGGGTCGCCGGACGCGGTATAAACAGCTCCCGGCCGCCTCGATCGCGGTCCGGGCCATGGCCGATCCGGCAAGCGCGCGGGCCGGCCGGACCACGGCCGGCCCGGTTCGCACCGCACCGGCCGAAGACCGGGCCCTGGGCCCGGTCACGTGGAAGCTCGCCGTTGTCGATCGCTGAACGACTTCCAGGGCAAGCTGCTGCCGCAGCGGGATCACCCGCTCCCCGCGCAGCAGCGCGCACAGCCGGCGCGCGCTCTCGCCACCGCTGTCCACCAGCGGCTGCCTGACCGTGCTCAGGCCGAGCAGCGCCGCCGATTCGATGTCGTCGAAGCCGATCACGGACAGCTGGCCGGGCACGCTGATCCCGCACCGCTCGGCCGCGGCGAGCACGCCAAGCGCCTGGGTGTCCGACGCGGCGAAGATGGCCGACGGCCGGGCCGGGAGCCCGAGCAGCTCAGCGGTCAGGGCCTCGGCATTCGCGGGCCCGTGCGGGCCACGCCGCACCAGCGCGGGGTCATAGCGGATGTCGGCCGCCGCCAGAGCCTGGCGGTACCCGCCCAGCCGGTGCTGCGACGTGACAAAGCCGAGCCCGACCCGGGACGCCGCGGCGGCGCCCCGCATCGTGTCGCCGACAAAGCCGATCCTGCGGTGCCCTAGCGACAGCAGGTGCCGGGTTGCCAGCCGGCCGCCCGCCACGTCGTCGGTGATCGTCTGCGGAACGCCGGGGGCCAGCGCGTCGACCGTGACCAGCGGCACCCCGGCCCCCCGGAACGCGCCGAGCTGCTGAGCGGACAGCCGCAGCGAGACCACGATCACCCCGTCGGCCCGGTGCCTGCTGGTCAGCGCCGAAAGGTGGTGATCGCGTTGCTCTAACGTGTCGACGTTGCAGACCACGGTGTCGTAGCCCTGCTCGTCGAGCACGGCCAGCGCGCCGGCCAGCCGCATCACCGCCGAAGGACGGGTCAGCTGCGGAACCACGATCGCCACCGTGCGCGGCGTGCCGCGGGACAGCGCGGCGGCCAGGTGGCTGGGCCGGTATCCGAGCTCCTCGATGACCTGCAGCACCTTCGCCCGGGTCGTCTCGCGCACGTTGGCCGCGCCGTTGATCACCCGGGAGACGGTGCCGATGCCCACGCCGGACGCCGCGGCCACATCCGCGATCGTGGCCCGACGCGATCCCGACATACATGCTCCCGCCGCTCGCTGGAAGCGGTTCCATAGCGAACGAGATCATCGTCGCGCCGGTCGCCAACCTCGTCAAGGGCCCAATTTGGGACGGGACCGCCGTGGCGGAGATGCCCGCTAACCAGCGATATATGCGGGCGCTACTCGACAATCTTCGAGATCGGGATCTCCAGGATGTCCCGGGCACCGGCCGCCTTCAGCGCCGGGATCAGCGTGTTCACGCCGCGCTTGGGCACCACGGCCTCGACCGCGTTCATGTCGCCGCGGGCCAGCGAGGTGATCGTCGGCGACGACATCGCCGGAAGGATCTCGGTCACCGCGGCCAGGTCCGCGGCCTGCACGTTCAGCTTCAGCAGCACGTTGCCGCGGGCCCGGATCGCGCCCTGCAGCAGCAGCGCCACGTCGTCCATGGCCGCCCGCTTGACCGGGTCGGCGAACGCGGCGTGGTTGGCGACCAGCTCGGTGTAGCTGGTCAGCAGCGTGTCCAGGATGCGCAGCCCGTTCTTGCGCAGCGACGAGCCGGTCTCGGTCAGGTCGACGATCGCGTCCACGATGTCCGGCACCTTGGCCTCGGTCGCGCCGTACGAGGGAATCACCACGGCCTTGACCCCGGCCGTCTCCAGATAGCGCCTGGTCAGCGCCGGGAGCTCGGTCGAGATCCGCACCCCCTCCGGCAGGTCGGCCGCTGACTGCCACGGCGCGGCGGCCGGCACCGCGAGCACCACCCGCACCGGATCCGAGGTCGCCTTGGAGTACTGCAGCTCACCCAGGGAGGCGATGTCGGCGCCGGTCTCGGCGATCCAGTCCCGCCCGGTGATCCCGAAGTCGAACAGGCCCTGCTCGATGTAGGACGGGATCTCCTGTGGGCGCAGGAACCGGACCCGCTCGATCCGCGGGTCGTCGATCGACGCGTGATAGTCGCGGTCCGAGGAACGGCGGACGGTCAGGTCCGCGGCGTCGAACAGGTCGAGGGTGGCTCGCTCAAGCGAGCCCTTCGGGAGGACCAGGGAGAGCAACGCGGATCAGCCTTTCCACCTTGAACGTGACGGCCCCCCCGACTGTAGCCGCCAGGCATCAGCCTTGGCCGCGTGCTTGACACTCGCGTTATATCTTAACTACTCTATCCAGAGTATTCGAACTGGAGGTGATCTGGTGCCCGCCAAGAACCGCGCGAACCCGCTGGCCCTGGCCGTGCTCGTGGTCCTCGCCGAGCGGCCAAGCCATCCGTACGAGATCGCGACGACGCTCCGGCAGCGGCAGAAACACGAGACCGTGCGGCTGAACTACGGCTCGCTGTACGGGGTCGTGGAGTCGCTCGAGCGGCGCGGCCTGATCGAGGCGCAGGAGACGAAGCGTTCCGGGCGGCTCCCCGAGCGGACCGTGTACCGGCTGACCGACAGCGGCATGATCGAGATGCACGACTGGCTCACCGATCTGCTCTCCACGCCGGTCAAGGACTACCCGGCGTTCCAGGCGGCGCTGTCGTTCCTGCCCGCGCTCCCCCCCGACGACGTGGTGGCGCTGCTGGCGGAGCGGGCTCAGCACCTCGAGGCGGGGCTCGCGCAGGCGGCCGCGACCAGGGAGCTCGCCCACAAGGCGGGCCTGCCGCGGCTGTTCTGGGTCGAGGCCGAATACGACGGGGTGCTGCGCGAGGCCGAGCTCGGCTACGTGCGCCGGCTGATCGCTGACATCGAGTCCGGCGCGCTCGACGGCATGGAATGGTGGCGGGCGATCCACGACGGCTCCGACGACCCGGTCACGCCGCCGCCACTGAACGGCCAATCCGGCGAAGGGATCAGGTGACCGGCGTGGACAACGTGATTGAAACGCGCGACCTGCGCAAGAGCTTCGCGGCCAGGGGCGGAACTGGGCGGAAGGGCGGAAGTGGGCGGGTCGAGGCCGTGCGCGGGGTCAGCATCGACGTGCGCCGCGGCGAGATCTTCGGTTTCCTCGGCCCGAACGGCGCGGGCAAGACCACGACCCTGCGCATGCTGACCACGCTGCTGCCGATCGGTTCCGGCACCGCGACCGTGGCGGGCTTCGACGTCGCGCGGCAGCCGAAACAGGTGCGCGAGCGGATCGGCTACGTGAGCCAGCTCGGCGGCGCCGACGAGCTGGCCACCGGGCGGGAAAACCTGATCCTGCAGGGACGGCTGTACGGTGCGGCCCGCGCGCAGGTGGCGCCACGCGCCGAGGAGCTGGCCACGCTGCTGGACCTCGCCGCGTTCGCCGACCGCCGGGTCAGCACCTACTCGGGCGGGCAGCGCCGGCGGCTCGACATCGCGCTCGGCATCGTGCACGACCCGTCGGTGCTGTTCCTCGACGAGCCGAGCACCGGGCTTGACCCGCAGAGCCGGGCCAACCTCTGGGAGCACATCCGCTCGCTCCGCGAGCGCGGCACGACGGTGTTCCTGACCACGCACTACCTGGAGGAGGCCGACGTGCTCTGCGACCGGCTGATGATCATGGATCACGGCCAGATCGTCGCCGAGGGAACCCCGCGCGAGCTCAAGCAGCAGGTCGCGGGCGACGCGATCGTGATCAGCCTGCGAAAGGACAACCACGAGGCCGAGCGCGCCGCGCCGGTGCTGGCCGGCGAGCCCTACGTGCGGGAGCTCACCGCCGAAGACGGCCAGGTCCGGCTGTACGTCGACGACGGCGGCGCCGCGCTGCCGCAGCTGATCCGGCTGCTCGACGCCAGCGGCATCGGGGTCCGCTCGATATCCATGTCCGAGCCGACCCTTGACGACGTCTTCCTGCGGCAGACCGGACGGTCGCTGCGCGACGGGGGCCAGGGCGGCGACGTGCCGGCCGGGTCCGAGGCTAAGGAGGTGGCCGCGTGAAGACGGCCAGGGATGTTGGCTTGCTGTTCCAGCGGTATCTCACCCAGTTGCTGCGCAACCCGGTCTGGGTCATCGTCGGGTTCTCCACCCCGATCCTGTACCTGGCGCTGTTCACCCCGCTGCTCAA
This sequence comes from Streptosporangiaceae bacterium, assembly GCA_030041195.1. The sequence goes on from JASHOI010000556.1 coordinate 9,821, forward strand.
GCGCCTGATCGGGTCGGGCGGGCTGCCCACCGGCAACGTGCTCGACCTGTTCCTGCCCGGGATCCTCTCGCTGCTGGCGTTCGCCACCGGGATCGGGCCGGGTTTCAACACGCTCTTCGAGCTGAAGGCCGGGGTGATCGAGCGGTTCCGGGTCACCCCGGCCAGCCGGTTCGCGATCCTCATCGGCCCGATCCTGGCCAGCATGCTGATGATGCTGGTGTTTGACGCGGCCGTGGTCGCGATCGCGTTCGGGTTCGGGTTCTCGGTGCACTGGGGCGGGCTGGCGGTGCTCGTCGTGCTGCTCGGGCTGCTCATGGTGACCGTGGCCGCGTGGTCGATCGCCACCGCGCTGGTCACGAAGGAGATCAGCGGCTTCGCCGCGATCGCCAACGGCATCAACCTGCCGATCCTGCTGCTGGCCGGCGTGCTGCTGCCGATCTCCCTCGGCCCGGCCTGGATGCGGGTGCTGGCGCACTTCAACCCGCTGTACTACCTCGTCCAGGCATCCCGGGTGCTGGCAGGCGGCACGCTCTCGGGCACCGCGGTGTGGCAGGCGTTCGCCGTGCTGGTGCCGCTCTGCCTGCTGGTGCTCGCCTGGGCCACCCGCGTGTTCCGCACCGCGGTCGCTTGACTACCTGGCGCGGGCAGCGCGGCCGGCATCGGGAACGGCCCGTCATCGGTGACAGCCCATCTAGCCAGACAACCAGAAGCGCCGAGCCGGGCGCTGATCTCCCCGATGACCCGTTCGCCATCGACTTGGCCGTGTCGGCGTTGAAGCCCCACCCGATGCAGCGCCCAAGGTCAGCAAGGTGCCCGAACGCGGCGCGGAGCGCTTCGATCCCTGAGCAGATCAAGTCGCTCTCGGATCTGCACACGGCGGGGATACTGACCGATGGCGAATTCGCGGCAAAGAAGGCTGAATTGCTAGCCAGGATGTGAACCTTCGGTTATCAAAATTCGTTCGCCTGGTGTCCGCAGTTGCCAGAATGCCCATCAAGCAGGAAGGGAAGGCAAGCAGGCGCTGGAACTTGCTAATTCCATCCGCCGGAAGTGGGACGACGCGTGAAGGCTCAGTCTACCCGCAGCGTTGCAGGGCAGGTCACCAATCTTCGCTTGTTTGGTGCAGCCCAAACTCAATGCGGGGCACCTTTTTTCGGGCGGCCCCGAGGCGGCTGACGGCGATCCAACCAGTAAAGAGCGCTGCTCCAGTCAACGCTGGTATCTGCCATTCCCTAAGTGGACCGCCTGAATAGCCGCTGAGCCAATTCAGGACCGTAACCAATTCAGTTATTACAGCACCAGCGATGACCGCAGCCATCTGCGGGTTGGTCCGCCGCCGCCGGGACTTGCGCGGCACGATGCCCATGGTACCAGGCACCTCGCTTTGCGTCGTCCTACCGATAACGATCTTTAAATGGCGAGGGTTGGTCTTTGCCCTGCGGTCGCATTCACGCTTGAGGTTGGAAGGGCGACACGTACGCTTAGCGGGCCATCCCCGGAGCCGGCCCCCCGAGGCCTTGTCGAAGGTATCGGGTTTTGCCGTTTGATTACAGCTGGGCCGGGCCAGCACCACACCTGCGAGCAGCGCGGCCGACAGGTACAGCAGAAGTCCTCGTACTCGCGCAGGACGCTCCGCCGACGGGCTGGGATAGCGATCTAGTGTCATGTACATCACGTACACTAGGATCATGAGCGAGAACGCGCTGCCGCTGCCGTACGACGTGCAGGAGATGACCACGACCGAGGCCCGGAAACACCTGCCCGAATTGGTGAACATGGCCGCCTACGGCCACGTCACCACGGTGTTGACCCGCGATGGCCGCCGGCTCGCCCGCATCATCCCCGAGGAAGACGCCTGGGTGTACAGCCCCCCTTGGCAGCAGAAGCTCCAGGAGGCCGAGGCGGATCTGGCCGCCGGACAGGTCCGCCGGTTCGGCAGCGATGAGGAGTTCCTAGACCACCTGGACGCCATCGGCGGCGAGGCTGATGGGTGAAATACCAGACCACGGCCGGGTTCGACCTCGCCCTGGCCAAACTCCCCCGTGAACACCGCCGCCTCTTCATCGACGCCGTCCGAGCCCACCTCATCCCCGCGCTGACAGCCGGAGCACGTCGCGGCGAGGCACCCTGGCCCAGGCGCCTGCGGGTTCACAAGATCGGCGAGGTCTACTCACTGACGTGGAGCTTCACCGGCCCAGACGGCAGGGCGCTGTTCACCATCGCCCCCGACACCGATGGCGAACCACTCCTGTCCTGGCTGGCGATCGGTTACCACGACATCTACCAATAGGCCAAGAATGCCTAGTGCCGCGCGGGCTGCGTTTGCCCCGTCGGTGACGTGGCGGAGTCTTTGGTCGTGGGCGTGGTTGTTGCGCCAGGTTCAGCCGCTGAAAGCTGACGCTCTGCCCACCCAGCAGGCCTCGCAGGCCCTGATGGGGGATGTCGCCCGGCCACCCCTCAGCCACCGCCGCTGCGGCAGGCTGAACGTCGGCGGCCGGCCGCCCTTGCACCGGGGATACAGCCAGCCGAACCCATCGGCGCTGACGTTGCCGATCGCGTCACCGACCCGGTCCTGGCTGGTGAACCAGACCTTCGCGATCGCCGCCTGGGTCATGCCCGGCGCTGACAGCAGCACCATCTGCGCCCGCCGCCAGGTCAGCGCCGGCCCGCTGTCCCGGCGCACCATCGGCACCAGGCGGCGTCCCTCGCCATCGTCGATCTCACGCACCCGCACCCGATCACTCCCCGGCCCCGTCGCACCGGCCAGCGCGCCGCGCGGAACCCGCCGGCGGCATCACCTGGCAAGATCGCGGTATGCAGATCCGGCGCATCACCCAGGCCGACGCGGTACACGCCGCAGGACATCTGTTCGACGACGCCATCCGCGCCGAGGCCACCGACCGGTTCCTGGCCGATGAACGCCATCACCTGCTCATCGCCCAGGTGGACGGCGTCCCAGCCGGGATGGTCACCGGCGTTGAGATGACCCACCCCGACAAAGGCACCGAGATGTTCCTGTACGAGCTCGGGGTGCACCCGCCATTCCGCGGACGCGGCATCGGCCAGGCCCTGGTCAGCGCCCTTGCCAGCCTCGCGCGAGAACGCGGCTGCTACGGCATGTGGGTACTCACCGACACAGACAACACAGCAGCACAAGCGGTCTACACCCGGGCCGGCGGCACACCAGAGCCGAACCAGATGATGCTCAGCTGGACATTCAACCGGTAGCAGCTGCCGGCACGGCAAACGTCGCCCGATGCGGCACCAGAAGAGTTCCCTCGCGCCCGAAGGCTTGCCGACAGCACCTCGAGCGCCGCCATCGCCGTGATGGGCGGGGCTGAACAGTGGCGATCCATCTGGTCGCCCTACCCTGATGCCCCGGTCCGGGGCCGCAAGTCCGCGGCAAGCCGACGGCAAGTCACCCACCAGCGGGCCGGGCGACCGTGGGGGGCATGGCTACCAAGCACGGGCACCCGCGGGAGTTCGGCCGGTGCGCCGCGGCGGTCGTGGCCGCAACCGGCGCCCACCGCCAGACGACGACGGCATCATCTGGCCGGGTGATCGCGGCCACCGCGCGGCAGGCTGCCGATCTGGCGACGCCGCCGAGGCGTTATCCCCCGTGCCCCCACGGGCACGGCAGAACCCATCCGGCGGGCCCCTTGCGGCAGTTGCTTTGCCATCCCGATATCAAAGTGATATCACTTTAGTGAGGCACCGGATGACGGACGCGACGGCCGGAATGAAACGCCCTTCGCAACTAACAGCCCCGTCAAGAGAGAGGGTGTGACCATGAAAGTGGCAGCGGACGAGGAGATGGTCATGGAACCAAGCGGCGCTGGCGGGCTTCCTCGCTACCAGGCCGAAGCGGACGGGTCGGCGGTCGCGGCGCGCGCGCTGCGGAAGAGCTTCGGCGACAAGGAGGCGGTGGCCGGCATCGACCTGCGGATCGCCGCTGGCTCCCTGGCCGGGCTGGTCGGGCCGAACGGCGCCGGCAAGACCACCACACTGTCGATGATGACCGGGCTGCTGCGGCCGGACGGCGGGCAGGTGCTGGTCAAGGGGCTGGACGTGTGGCAGAACCCGCCCGCGGCCAAGGCGATCATGGGCGTGGTGCCGGCCGAGGTCAGGCTGTTCGAGCGGCTGTCCGGTGAGGAACTGCTGGAGTACGCCGGCCGCCTGCGCGGGCTGCCGGCAGGCGAGGCGCGGTCGCGGGCCGAGCAGCTGCTGGACGTGCTGGACCTGGCGGACGGCGCCAAGCGGCTGGTCGCGGACTACTCGACCGGCATGCGCAAGAAGGCCGCGCTCGGCTGCGCGCTGATCCACAACCCCGCTGTGCTGTTCCTCGACGAGCCGCTCGAAGGCGTCGACCCGGTGTCCGCGGACGTGATCCGCCGTCTGCTGACCCGTTTCGTCGCTTCCGGCTCGACCGTGCTGTTCTCCAGCCACGTCATGGAGCTGGTCGAGCAGGTCTGCGACCACGTGTCGATCATCGACAAAGGCAAGATCGTGGTGACCGGCACCATCGACGAGGTTCGCGGTGGCAAGTCGCTGCAGCGGGCGTTCATCGATCTGGTGGGACCGCGCGCGACCGATGAGGAGGTGCTGTCGTGGCTCGGCTCCTCGTCCAGCTGAAGCTGCGCCTGCTCGGCAACGCGATGCGCGCGTCGGCCGGGGCCCGGGTCGCCTTCGTACTCAGCACGACCTTGGCGGCGCTGGTCGCGGGCGGCATCTTCTATCTCCTGGCCATCCTGCCCGGCGGCATCGC
>JASHOI010000557.1 GCA_030041195.1 Streptosporangiaceae bacterium
CTGCTAACCGCCCGCCGCCATGGCAGGCGCCCGTCGATGTACCGATAGGCCGCATCTAACAAGCCCATCGGTACATCCATGGCCTGGCTGGCCACCTGCCACCGACCCGACCCCCCCAGCTCCCGCACCGCAAGCCACCTGCCGCCGACCCGACCCCCAGCTGCCGCACCGCAAGCCACCTGCCGCCGACCTCCGCCCCCGCCGCAGTTGCCGTTGACCAGCCATGCGCTTTAGGTCTAGCATTTAGACCTAAGAGCCGAGCGATCGGAGCGAAGTTCATGCGGGTCGCCGTGATCGGGGCCGGCTTCAGCGGGATCGCCGCGGGCGCCGCGCTGATGCGGCAGGGCATCACGGATTTCACGATTTTCGAGGCTTCACCGGGCGTCGGCGGAACGTGGTGGCACAACAGGTACCCCGGCGCCGAGGTGGACCTCGAGTCGCACATCTACTCGTTCTCCTACGCGCCAGCGGACTGGAGCCGCAACTACGCCGGCCGCCGTGAGCTGCAGCGCTACCTGGAGAAGGTCGTGGACGCGTTCGGCCTCCGCCGGCACGTGCTGCTGAACGAGAAGGTCGAGAGCATCACCTGGGCCGACGGCCGCGGCGCATACGAGATCGTTACCGGCTCGGGCAGGCCGCACGGCCCGTTCCAGGCGGTAATCAGCGCGGTTGGCTTCCTGAGCGTGCCGCGCATCCCGGCCCTGGCCCGCGAGGGGCCCGGCTTCGCGGGCGTGATCTGCCACAGCGCGGCCTGGCCGGACGACCTGGATCTGGCCGGCCGGCGGGTCGGCGTGCTCGGCACCGGATCATCGGCCGTGCAGGTGGTTGCCGAGGCCGCCACGCGCGCCGCCGAGGTCAAGGTGTTCCAGCGCGAGCCCAACTGGATGCTGCCCAAGGGCAGCCGCGAGTTCAGCCCCATGGAGCGCCGGCTGAACCGCAACCCGCTCGTGCGCCGCTGGCGCCGGCTGAACCTCTACCTTCGCTACGACGCCCGGCAGGTGCGGATGAGCCACGCCAGGCGGGACGGCCGGGTCAACCGCCGCCGCGGGCAAGCGGCGGAGACGTTCCTCGCGGACTCGTTCGCCGGGCAGCCGGAGCTGCGGCGGCTGCTCACCCCGGCGTTCCCCTTTGAGGGGAAGCGGACCGTGCTGAGCGACGACTACTACCAGACGCTGCTGCAGCCGCACGTCACGCTCGTGCCGCACGGCGTGAAGGGGCTCAGCGCGACCGGCGTGATCGACGAGAACGGCGACCGGCACGACCTCGACGTGGTGGTGCTCGCCACCGGGTTCCACGCCTCCGATTACCTGGCGAAGCTGAAGGTCACCGGGCTGGGCGGGCGCGACCTGCACCGGGTGTGGGCGGGCGATCCACGGGCGTTTCTCGGGATCATGGTGCCCGGGTTCCCGAACTTCTTCATGATGTACGGGCCGAACACGAACAGCTCCCCGACGGTCTCGTTCTTCGAGGCGCAGGCCCGGTTCGCGGCGCGCGCCATCCGCCGGCTGGCCGTTCGCGGCGCGCACGACGTGCAGATTTCGCCGGTGGTGGCGAAGCTTTTCGACCGCTGGCTGCAGCGGGCACTGCGGCGCACGGTGTGGACGGAAACGGACAGCTACTTCCGGTCCGGCAGCGGCCGGATCGTGTCCCAGTGGCCGTTTCCGGTCAGCCTGTACCTGTTCCTCGCCCGGTCGGGTCGCTTCGCGCTCCGCTACCGCGGCCGCCGTCTCACTGAGGGGAGGCCACGCTGATGGGGCAGATGGTGGTTACCGGGGGCGCGGGCGTTATCGGGCTGGCGATCTGCCGGCGGCTGCGGGACGCGGGGTCGACGGCGGTCGCGATGGACCTCGCGCCACAGATCGGGTTGCTGGACTGGGATGCCCCCGGGAACCAGGGCATCCGGGCGGTCGAGGGTGACGTGACGTCCCGGGCCAGCGTCGAGGCGGCCGCCGCAGCGCTCGGCGACGAGCCGTTGACCGGCCTGGTGAATTGCGCCGGGGTGCTGCGGGACACGTTCCTGGGCAAGGTCGGCGACGCCAACATGGAGCTGATGTTCCAGGTCAACGTCGCCGGCATGGCGCGGGTGACCGACGTGCTGGCCCCGCTGCTGGCCGACGGGTCGGCGATCGTCAACATCGGTTCGCTCACCGGCCGGATCGCCAGGTTCGTCGGCGCGTCGGTGTACGGCGCGACCAAGGCCGGCGTCGCCGCGTACACCGGCTACCTGGCCGAGGAGCTTGCCCCGCGGGGGATCCGGGTCAACTGCATCGCCCCCGGCGTGATCCGCGCCCCGATGAGCCCGTCCATGGCCGCGGTGTCCGGCGGCGAGGAGGCCTCGGCCGCGCACACCATGCTCGGCCGGATCGGCGAGCCGGAGGAGGTCGCCGAGGTGGCCGAGTTCCTGCTGTCGCCGCGCGCCTCCTACATCACCGCCCAGACGATCCTGGTCGACGGGGGGTTCGTGGCCCGATGAGCACGCTCAGCGAGGCCAACGCGGAGGCCGTGCGGCGGCTGTGCGCCGCCGACCCGGTGGTGGTCGACGTCGGCCTGGCCATCGACGTGATGCCCGGCTACGCCAAGAACCTCATCCTCACCTCGGGCGCTCCGCTGCCGTGGCCCAGCTACGTTGGCGGGCAGCGGGAGGCGATCATCGGCGGGGCGCTGTTCGAAGGCCTGGCGGCCACTCGCGAGGAGGCCATCGCGGCCCTGGATTCCGGCGCGATCACCGTGGGCGGCTGCCACGACTACGGCGCGGTCGGCTCGCTGGCCGGGATCTACACCGCGTCCATGCCGGTGTTCGTGGTCCGGGACGCGGCGGGTGGCAACACGGGGTTCTGCAACTTCTACGAGGGCAAGGATCCGCGGCGGCTCAACTACGGCTGCTACGACGCGGGCGTGCACGAGCGGCTGCTGCACGTCAACACCGTCTACGCGCCGGTGGTCGGGGAGGCGATCCGCCGCACCGGCGGCGTCGCGCTCAAGCCGCTCATCGCCAGGGGCCTGCGGATGGGCGACGAGTGCCACAGCCGCAACGCCGCCTCGACGCTGCTGCTGTGCCGCGAACTCCTCGGCGCCGCGCTGGACATGGCCGACCACCGGGTCCGCGAGACGTTCCTGCACATCGCCGAGAACGACTACTTCTTCCTGCGGCTGTCGATGGCCGCGGCCAAGGTCACCGCGGACTCGATCGCCGGGCTGGCGGGTTCCAGCGTCGTGTCCGCGATGGCGTTCAGCTGCCGCGAGTTCGCGATCCGGGTCAGCGGGCTCGGCGACGAGTGGTTCCGCGGGCCCACCCCGGTCACCGAGGGCCGCCTGTTCCCCGGGCACGACGAGTCCGAGATCACCTGGATGGGCGGGGAGAGCCCGATCACCGAGACCATCGGGCTCGGCGGGTTCGCGCAGGCCTGCGCGCTGTCACTGCAGGAGTACCAGGGCGGCTCCCCGGAGGTGATGATCCGGCGCAACGAGGAGATGTACCAGATCACCGCCGGGGAGAACACCGTGTTCAAGATCCCGCTGTTCGGGTTCCGCGGCACCCCGACCGGGGTCGACATCTTCAAGGTGCTGGACACCGGCGTGCTGCCGGTCATGGATGTCGGCCTGGCCGGCCGCGACGGAGGCCAGATCGGCGCCGGGGTCATCCGCGCGCCGCTGGAGTGCTTCGAACGGGCCGCAGCCCGCTGGACGGAGGTTCATCCAGCGAGCTGACGGCCCGCCCGCCCGGGGGCTCAGTTGATGCCGGAGTTCACCATCCGGCCGAGGATGTCGTACTTCTCGGGGTTGCGCTTGCGCAGCACCAGCGCCAGGCCGACCCCGATGGCCAGCCAGGCCAGGCACAGCCAGGGGATGATGTTGACCCAGATGATCGAGCCGCCGATCTTGGGCAGGTTCGCCCACAGCAGCCACAGCACCACGACCATGGCCACGATCGACAGCACCGGAATGATCTCGGTGGTCCACAGGTTCCGCTCGGCCCGGTACTCGGGCTTGCGGAAGTGCAAGATCGTCGCCACCGAGGACAGGGTCTGGTTCACCAGCACGGAGAACGTGGCCACGATCGCGAACCAGCCGAACAGCTCGTAGTACGGCGCGTTGGCGAAGCTGGCGAAGTTCTGCGCGGACTTGCTCGCGTACCAGATGACCAGGAACAGCACCATCAGGACCGCCACGATCAGTGAGGTCAGCGCGTTGGCCACGTGCGGGCTCTTCCACTTCTCGTGGGTGCGGCCCAGGCTGGGGTGGAAGATCTTCTCCCGCCCGATCACGTACAGGTAGCGCGACGTCGTGTTGTGGAACGACAGCGCGCAGGCGAACGACGAGGTGAGGATCAGCCACTCCATCACGTCGGTCACCCACACGGCGGCGAACTTGCTGGTGACGCCGTAGTAGAAGTTGCCGCCGTTGGTCGCCGCCTCGTGCACCGCGTCGTGCAGGCCCCATCCGGTGACCACCGCCCACGAGCACAGCATGAAGAACAGGCCACCGCCGATCACGCAGATGAACAGCGCCTGCGCCCCGATCTTGCGCGGGTTCTTCGACTCCTCGGCGTAGTTCGGGATCGTCTCGAAGCCGACCCACGACCACACCGCGAAGAAGATGCCGACGCCGGGGGCCAGGCCCTTGAACGCGTTGACCGGGTTGATCGGGGCGGCCGAAACGCCGGTCGGGCCGCCGCCGTGCGCGAACACCGCCACGACCATGATCGTGAGGACGACGATCTCGAGGATCAGCGCGATCCCGAGCACCTTGGAACTCAGCCGGATGTCGTAGTGGCCGAGGATCAGGTTGAGCACCAGCGCGCCGAACGCCAGATACGGCCAGGGGACGCCGAAATGGAAGAACTGCTGGATCGTGATGTTGCCGAAGTAGCCGAACGCTCCGTACAGCGAGCCCTCGACGAACGCATAGGCGAACACCGACAGCCACCCGGCGCCCATCCCCAGCGGCCGGCCCAGCCCGTGGCTGATGAACGAATAGAATCCACCCGAGGAGGGGACACTCCGCATCATCTTCACGTAGCCGACCGAGAACAGGACCAGCATGACGATGCCGACCCAGAACCCGGCCGGCGCTCCGATCCCGTTGCCGATCCCCACCGCGATCGGCACGTTGCCGAGCTGCCCGGTGAGCGGCGACATCGCGGCGAACGAGATGAACAGCACCCCGCCCAGGCCGACGGCCTTCCCGCGCAGCTTGTGGATATCCTGGCGATCGGAGATATCCAGCGTCGCTGTGGCGGTCTGCGCCTCACCGGAACCCAATGTGTCCATCTATCCTCCCGTCCTGCCACGCCGTCACGGACGTGGCCTCACGACAAGAATGCGGTCAACCGCTCCGGTGCGATCGCCATGGTTCTGACCCGCAGGCACGTGTCAGCAGGCCACCCATTGTGGTCTATTTAGCGAACCATAAGACCATTGCGAACCGGCTGTCAACGGTTAACAGGCTGCTGATTACAACTGTGACCAGTCCGTTTCCGGCGCTGCCCGGCTTCGGCGACATGCACCCGACCAGAGCTGAGCGGACCGTCACGGCGGCGCCACGCTCAGTGCGGATCGAGCGCGGTCACGTACGCCGCCGAGATGCCGCCATCGACCAGGAACTCCGTTGCGTTGATGTAGGAGGACGCGTCGCTGGCCAGGAAGGCGACGGCCTCGGCGACCTCCCTGGCCCGCGCGAACCGGCCGGATGGCACGTGGACCAGCCGGCGCGCTTCCTCCGTGGCGTCGAACAGCGTCCGGAGCAGCGGGGTGTCCACCGGGCCGGGGCACAGCGCGTTGACCCGCACCCCGCGCTTGGCGAACTCGACCCCCAGCTCCCGGGACATGGCCAGGACACCGCCCTTGGAAGCGGTGTAGGCAATCTGTGACGCCGCCGAGCCGAGCCTGGCCACCAGCGACGACGTGTTGATCACGGACCCGCCGCCGCCCTCGAGCAGGTACGGAATGCCGTGCTTGCAGCAGAGAAAGATGCTGGTCAGGTTGACCTCGATGACCCGGTTCCAGGTCGCGAGGTCGGTGTCGAGCACCGACCCGTCCTGCGGAAGGGCGATGCCCGCGTTGTTGAACAGGACGTCGATGCGCCCGAACCGCTCGGCCACCGCGCGGTACGTCGCGGCGACCTGATCCGCGTCGGTCAGATCCGCCGAGACGAAGAACGCGGCGTCTGCCTCGCCCTTCACGTCAACGCCGGTGACGACCGCGCCTTCCCTGGCGAGGACGGCCACGGTCTCGCGGCCAATCACGCCGGCCGCGCCCGTCACCACGCAGACCTTTCCGTCCAGCATGCCCACCTAGCGCTCCTTCCCCAGGACGAATCCTTCGTACCCGCGCTCGACGATCGCCTCGCACTCCCGCCGGTACGTCCCGCATCCTCCGACGTAGGGCATGAACACCCTCGGCTTTCCCGGGATGTTGGCGCCGGCGTACCAGGACGATGCCCGCGGGTACAGCGTCGCGCCGGCCAGCTCGCTGACGTGCCGCCCCCAGGCGTCCTCGGCGCCGGGCGACGCCTCGATGCGATCGATCCCCCGGTTGGCGAGGTGCCCGAGGCAGCCGGCGATCCAGTCGACGTGCTGCTCGATCGAGACGACCATGTTGCTCAGCACCCCCGGGCTGCCGGGACCCGTGATCATGAACAGGTTAGGGAAGTCCGCCACGCACAGGCCGAAGTAGGTGCTCGGTCCCCGCGACCATTTCCCGGCCAGAGACCGGCCGTTACGCCCCCGGATGTCGATCTCGAGCAGCGCGCCGGTAATGGCGTCGAACCCGATCGCGAACACGATCGCATCGAGCCCGTACTCGCCGCCGGTCGTTGCCAGGCCGCCGGGCGTGACGTGCGTGATCGGCCTGGAGCGCACGTCGACGAGGCGCACGTTGTCGCGGTTGTAGGTCTCGAAGTAGCCGATGTCCACGCAGGTGCGCTTGGTGCCGATGTGGTGCGACGGGCACAAGGCCTCGGCCGCAGCGGGGTCGCGCACGATCTGGCGGATCTTCTCCCGGGCGAAATCCTGCGCGGTCCGGTTGGCCCGCTCGTCGGTGAAGAAGTCGGTGAACGCGTATGAGAGCGCGTTGATGCCGCCGCGCTGCCATCCCGCCTCGTACATCCGCCGGCGTTCCTCCGCCGTGACCTCGAGCGCCGACCGCTCCGGCGCGGCCACCGGCACGCCGGCGCCCGACCACTCGGCGGCCCGGCGCCGCTCGCGGTAGCCGCGCACGACCGCGCGCAGCTCGGCTCGCGGCAGCGGCCGGTTCTGCGCGGGCATCGAGTAGTTCGGCGTCCGCTGGAACACGTGCACGCTGGCCGCCTGGTCCGCGATCCGAGGCAGCGCCTGGATGGCGGTGGACCCGGTCCCGACGATCCCGACCCGCTTGCCGCCGAAGTCGGCCCCGCCGGCCGGCCAGCGGGCGGTGTGGTACCACTCGCCGCGGAAGCTCTCGAGACCGGCGAGGTCCGGGCGCTTCACCGAGGACAGGTTGCCCACGGCCAGCACGCAGTGCCGGGCCGAGACCACCTCGCCGGCGTCGGTGGACACGAGCCACCGGTTGCCCGGCTCGTCGTAGTGCATCGACGTGACCTGGGTGCCGAGCTGGATGTCGCGGCGCAGCGCGAACCGGTCGGCGACGTGGTGCAGGTAGCGCAGGATCTCCGGCTGGGTGGCGTACCGCTCGGTCCACTCCCACTCGGCGAGGAGCTCACCGGAGAACGAGTAGCAGTAGTCGACGCTCTCGATGTCGCACCGGGCGCCCGGGTAGCGGTTCCAGAACCACCTGCCGCCGACGTCGGCTCCCCGCTCGAACACCCGGGCGCGCAGCCCGAGCCCGCGCAGCCGGTAGAGCATGTACAGGCCGGCGAACCCGGCCCCCACCACGGCCACGTCGACGTCGACCGCGGCGCTCGGTCGTGCAGCAGCTGGCGATTGGTCCACACTCCATACCTTAAGGCTAGGCTGGCGCGGGCCACCGCAGGAGGTCAGCAGGGCGTCGCGCCAGTCCGCCGCGCGCTGTGCCGGGAGGCGCGGGCGCGCTAGCGCAGGCTGCGCCGCAGGTCGCGGCGCGCGGCCTCGAGGTGCTCGACCGCCGCCTTCTGCGCCGCGTCCGGGTCGCGATCGGCAATGGCGTCGAGGATGTGCTTGTGGTGCCGGTTCGCGTTCGTGAAGACGTGGGTGATCAGGAGGTCGATCGGCACCCACATGGCCGCCCGCGCGTCCTCGATGGCCTGGCGCATGAGCTTGTTCCGCGCCGCGTCGGCAATCGCCAGGTGGAAGGCGTTGTCCGCGGCGCGGAACCGCCGGGTCTCGCGGTCGGAGCGCATGACCTCGTAGGCATCCCGCAAGATGGCCAGATCCTTGTCGGTGCGCCGATCTGCGGCCAGCCGGGCCGCGGCGCCCTCCACCGCGACGCGGTAGTCGAAGGTCTCCTCGATCTCGGGAAGCTTCTCGGTCAGCAGCGGACGGATCCGCTCCTCGTTCTCTGCCTGGTCGAGGACGAGGATGCCGCCGCTTGCCCCGCGCCTGCTGACGACGTACCCCTCGCCTTCCAGGACGCGGATGGCCTCGCGCACGGTGGTACGGGACACGCCGAGCTGCTGCGCCAGCGTCCGCTCCGGTGGCAGTTTGTCGCCGGGAAGGTAGGAGCCGATGTGGATGGCTCGCCGTATCCGCTCGGTGACGACCTCGTAGGCTGCGGCGAAGTCGATGGGTTCGATGCTGGTCACTGCGCTCGTCCACCCGCTTTCGACTCGCCACCTCGCGGCCGGGCTGAACCGCGACGGTGCTTCGTTCTACGAAGTACCTTACCGGGGCGCGCCGGCGCCACCCGGACGTACGGGACTTGTGGCTCTTCCCCAACGCCGCTTACGTAATGCCGTGCTGGGCGGTTCGGATGGCAGCGTCCCGGGGTCGCGGCCCGTGCCGTGAGGCTGCGCCGTTTCATCCGTACCACTGATCCAGCCAGCGCTCAGCCGTTTTCCCGAGCCGCCAAGCCCCGTGCCGTTGACGAATCAAATGAACAGTCTTTTAATTTCTGCATGGGGCGCATCGCGGGCGTGACCGCCGCCGAAACCCGTGAGCGGCTGCTGAGCGCGGCCGCCGACATCTTCGCCGAGCGCGGGTACGACGGCACCCGGGTGGCCGACATCGCCGCGGCGGCCGGCGTCAGCAACGGCGCGCTGTATGCGCACTTCGCCTCAAAGGCGGAACTGCTGGTCCGGTCGCTGCGGGCGCACGGGCGGCGGCTGCTCGCCGAGGCACTGGCCGCCGACCCCGACCGGTCGGTGACGGAGCTGCTGCTGGTCGTCGGCCGGTGGCTGCCGCATCGCCCCGACGCCCGCGGCTACCTCCTCGTCGAGGCGCTGGTCGCTGCGCGCCGCGATGAGGACGTGGCCCGGCCGATGCGCTCCTACGTGGGTGAGCGCGCCGACTGGCTGGTCGACCTCATTCGGGTCGCCCAGGACGGTGGTGAGCTCGACCAAGCGCTGTCGCCGAACGCGCTCGCCCATTTCTGCCTGCTGCTGGCGATGGGCAGCGCGCTCGTGACACCAGACCTGCATGCGGTTGGCGACGGGGAGTGGGCCGCGCTGCTGGCCCGGATCGCCACCGGCCTCGCGCCGACCGAGCCACTGACTGGAGAAATTCCGTGAAAGTACAGATCGACTCCGAGCACTGCCAGGGCCACGGCCGCTGCTACGACCTGGCCCCCACCCTGTTCGGCGAGGACGACGAGGGCTACGGGCAGGTCCTCGGCGACGGCACCGTTCCGCCCGGCAAGGAGCACGACGCGCGCCTTGCGGCGGCCAACTGCCCAGAACGGGCGATCAGCGTGCTGGAGGAGCAGTGACATGACCGTCGACGACCGGTTCAGCCAGGACTTCCGTGACACGGCCGGGGACGAACCCCTCGGCACCCGCAACGAGATCATCACCGGACCGGTCTCAGACTGGTCGACCGACTTCTCCCACGTTGAGCCGGAGTGGTCCGCCGACCCTTACCGGATCCAGGACGACCTGCGCCAGCGGTGCCCGATCGCGCACACCGGGCGGTTCGGCGGCGGCTGGCTGCCAACCCGCTACGAGGACGTGGCGGCGATCGCCTACGACACCGAGCGCTTCTCCTCGCGGTCGATCATCATGAGCAACTTCCGGCCGCCGCTCGACGAGGCGCCGGTCGGCGGCTCACCGCCGATCTCCTCCGACCCGCCGTTCCACCACGATGCGCGAAAGCTGCTGCTGCCGGCGTTCACCAAGGCCGCGGTGGCCGGGCAGGAGCCGGCCACCAGAGCGTTCTGCCATTCCCTCATCGACGCGTTCGCCGGGCGCACCGTCGTCGACGCCGCGAGCGAGTACGCCCAGCACATCCCCATCCGGGTGATCGCCAACATGCTGGGCTTCCCGCCCGAGGACGGACCGCGGTTCCGCGAGTTCGTCGAGAACACGCTCGAGGGCGTCAACCTGCCGCCGGACGAGCGCATCGAGCGGATGCAGCAGCTCTTTGACTACCTGCTCGCGCAGATCCGGGATCATCTCGATCGCCCGCGCGATGACCTGACCACCTTCCTGATCGACGCCGAGCTCTACGGCCACAAGCTCGAACCCGAACACGTCGCCGGGAGCATGGCGCTGCTGCTCATCGCCGGCATCGACACGACCTGGAGCGCGATCGGCGCGTCGCTCTGGCACCTGGCGCAGCACCCGGATGATCGGCGGCGGCTCGTTGCCGACCGGTCGCTGCTGCCGACAGCGATGGAGGAGTTCCTGCGGGCGTACGCGCCGGTGACGATGGCGCGGCTGGTCAAGCAGGACATGCACTGGCACGGCGTCGACATGAAGGCCGATGACTGGATCCTGCTGTCGTTCCCGGCCGCCAACCGTGACCCGGCGCAGTTCGACCGGGCGGGTGAGGTCGTCATCGACCGCGAGATCAACCGGCACGCAGCGTTCGGTCTTGGCATCCACCGCTGCATCGGCTCGCACCTCGCCCGGATGGAGCTCCGGGTGGCGCTCGAGGTCTGGCTCGACCGGATCGGCGAATTCACCCTGGACGACCCGGCGGCGGTTACGTGGTCGGCGGGCCAGATCCGGGGCCCGCGCACGCTCCCCCTCCGCATCGGCTGATCAGGGTCCGGGTGCGGCTCGCGAGTACCCTGGTTGTCTAGTTTCTACTACAAGTCTTGAATTAAACTGCGGGCCATGGACGTGCATGCACTCCTGGCGCCGGACGCGGCCACCCGGCTCGGCGAGCGCCGGGCCCGGGTGCTCGATCTGCTGCGGGCCGCGAACGGCCCGCTCGGGGTGCAGGAGGTCGCCGACCGGGCCGGGCTGCATCCCAACACCGCGCGGTTCCACCTCGACGCGCTGGTGGAGGCCGGCCTGGCGACCAGGGAGCCGCAGCCACGGGAAACCCCGGGCAGGCCGAGCATGGCCTACCGGGTCATCGATGGCGGCGGGCCGACGGGGCAGCGGCGGTACCGGCTGCTCTCCGAGATGCTCACCAGCATGATCGCCGGCGTGATGCCTGAGCCTGAGCAGGCGGCTACCGAGGCGGGCCGGGAATGGGGGCGTTACCTCACCGAGCGGCCCCCTCCCTACCAGCGACCGGCCGCCGGGCAGGCCGTCGAGCGGCTGGCTGCCGCCCTGGCAGAGATCGGGTTCGCCCCCGAGGTCGTCGCCGTGCCGGACGGCTACCAGCTCCGCCTGCCGCAGTGCCCGTTCCGCGAGGTGGCCGAGCAGCACCAGGATGTCGTGTGCGCCCTGCACCTTGGCCTCATCCAGGGAGTGCTGGCGCAACTGCGGGCACCGGTGACCGCCGATCTGCTGCGGCCGTTTGCCGAGCCGGGCGCCTGTATCGCGGAACTCACCGGGGAAGAGCGGGACGGGTGGCGAACCCGGAACGCCGGGGAGGAGTGATGTCCGGGCCGGCACGGCGGCGCGGCGACGACCCGGCCGACAGCCCCGTCGACGGTGCCGTACCGGCCGCAAGCACCGAGGCGCAAGGTGGCGAGGCCGCCTGCTGGGCGCACCTCGTCTGCCCCGAATGCGGCGCGATGACCAGCGAAGGCCACCAGCCGGGCTGCAGCCTGGCGGCGCCGGGCCGGGAAACAACCGCATGACATCGGCCGGGACGGCAGCGCTCGGCCAGGCGGCGTCCGGCACGCTGCTTGGCTTCCTCATCCTCGGCGCAGCCGTCTGGGTGGGCGGGCTTGTCTCGATCTTCGTGGCGGCCAGGGTGGCCTGGCGGACCCTGCCGCCAACGGAACGGGTGGCGTTCTTCCGCGGGCTAGGGCGCGGCTACGGGCCGGTGGGCGGCGCAGCGCTCGGCGTGGCGCTGTGCTGCGGCGCGGTCTTGCTGTGGGGCCGCGCCTGGAATGGCACACTCATCGCCGCCGCCGCGCTCGCGGCCTGCCTGGTAGCCGTGACGGCCACCGGGGTGGCTCAGGCGCAGCGGATGACCCGGCTCCGTCAAGACGCGCTGACAAGCCCGGGTGACGTGATGCTTGACGGCCGGATCCGACGCGGTGCGCTCGGCGCTGCCGTGCTGCGCGGAATGATCGCGGCGCTCAGCCTCGCGCTCGTCGCGCTCGGTGTGGCGCTCGCACGATGACGCCGCGCGCCTTCGCTGCGGCGCCCGACGACGTGCTCCTGGACACCGCTGAGTTGTCCCTCGCCAGCCATTTCAACTATCATTCTCGTGAAAAAAGAACCGGCCCCGGGCCGGGCGGGCGGATCGCGCGGGGGAGGATCGTTGACCTACGTCATCGGGGCGGCATGCATCGACGTCGTGGACCGCACGTGCGTCGAGGAATGCCCGGTCGACTGCATCTATGAGGGCGCCCGCGCGCTCTACATCCATCCCGACGAGTGCGTGGACTGCGGCGCGTGCGAGCCGGTGTGCCCGGTCGAGGCGATCTACTACGAGGACGACCTGCCCGCTGACCAGCGGCCGTTCCTGGACGACAACGCGCGGTTCTTCACCGAGCCGCTGGCCGGCCGTGATCAGCCGCTGGGCTCCCCTGGCGGTGCCGCCAGGACCGGTGCCCTCGGAGTCGACACCGGACTCGTCGCCTCGCACCCGACGGCCGGCTCGGCGACCTAGCTGCGTTCAGGAGCCGAGGTCATCTGGCGGCGGCTCGTCCGGCACGACCGCCTCCAGCATCGAGCGCACTCCCTCGCGCAGATGGGTCACCACGGCGGCCCGCGCGGTCGCGGCCTCGCGGGTCGCGATCGCGTCGAGAATCTTCCGGTGCGCCTCGTCGGCCAGGAACACGTTGCTGATCAGCTGATCCGCCGGGAGCAATGACCAGAATCGCTGCGTCTCGTCCTGCAGCTCCGAGATCAGCCGGGCCAGGCGCCGGTTCCCGCCGATGTCGGCGATCATGAGGTGGAACCGCTTGTGCTCGTCGTGCAGGAACTGGGCGAGCTCGAACGGCGTGCCGCCGGTGCTCAGGTCCTGGTGCCTTCGCTGCGCCGCACGGTCGGCGGCCTGGAAATCGGCGCCGTGATCGTCGGTCCACGCACGGGCGGCAAGCTCCGCCGACAGCGCTTCCAGCCGGATCCGCACCTGGAACAGGTCACGCATCTCGTCGAGGTCGATGGACGTCACCGCGTAGCCCACGCGGGGCAGCGCTACCAGGTAACCCTCGCCGACCAGCCGCTTCAGCGCCTCGTGCACCGGGGTCCGGCTGACCGACACCTCGCCGGCCAGCGCGTGCGCCGCTATGACGTCGCCTGGCCGTGCCTGGCCGAGCAGAATTCGCGCCTTGACCTGGGTGTAGACCCGGTCCGCAAGCCCCGGTGCGACGGCCGTGGGGGCGGCGCCGCGGCCGCGGTCGGCCGATGGCCGGGCGGCTGCGGGCCCTTGCGTCTCGGCCGCGTGCACCACCGGCTGCTCCCTCCCGTTTGCGTAATGCCTGCTGGTCAGCATCGCATCCCCGGCGCGGCGCCGCCGCCCGCCCCCTGACCGGACCGCGCGGTCGAACTGGCGGGACTCGGCGGATTTTCCTATTTATACGATCGTTAATATCTAAAAGGTTGACTTACTGACACTCTATTGAACATGCTAGATCCGGCAACCGGCGCGTGCCGGAGCGCGGGCGCCGGTGTGCCGGGTGTGCAGGCATCGAGGTGCCGCAGCGCGCGCCGGGGTGCAGGTGTCGAGGTCGTGGCGGAGGCGGAGATGGCAGAGGACGGCGCGGTCGGGATATCGGCCGACCAGCAGGCGGCGGGCCAGGCCCGGTCCAGGCTGCGGCCCGGCCAGCTCGGCTCGCTGAGCCTGCTCGTGCTGGCGCTGGCGCTGGTCGGGCCCGGTGCCGGGGCGTTCTTCAACCTCAGCACGCTGGGCGCGGTCGCCGGGCCGGCCATGGTCCTTGCCGTGCTGCTGTCCTGGGTCGCCATGCTCGCGATGGTCAACACCGTCGCGCAGTTCGCTGGCCGCGTTCCGGGCTCCGGCCTGTTCTACACGTTCGTGTCACAGGGACTGGGCGCCAGGGCGGGCTTTGTGGCCGGCTGGGTGCTGATGGCGGACTACGGGGCGGTGACGGCGTTCGCCCTCGTGTACCCGGCCGACCAGGTGAGCAGCTACCTCAACACGACCTTCAAGGTGAACGTGCCGTGGTGGCTGATCTTCCTGATCGCGCTCGGCGCGGTCGCCTGGCTGGCGCTGCGCGGCATCAGGCCGTCGGTGCGCACCGACGTGCTGTTCCTCGTCTACGAGCTTGCCGCCCTGCTCGCGCTGGCCCTGACCGTGCTGTTCAAGATCGGGCCGT
Organism: Streptosporangiaceae bacterium; assembly: GCA_030041195.1. Next base: position 14,757 of record JASHOI010000557.1, read on the forward strand.
CGCACTGGACCGCCGCGCCGTTCACGCCCGGGGCGGCGGGCTGGCACGGCGTGCGGCTGGCCTGGATCCTCGGCATAACGGCCTTCCTCGGCTTCGAGGGAGCGGTCACCGGCTCCGAGGAATCCTCCCGCTCCACCCGGCGGCTGCCCAGGGTGCTCTACCTGGCCGTGCTGGCGTCCGGTGCCTTTTTCCTCATCACCGGCTACGCGGGCGTGCTCGGCTACGGCACCCACGCGATGGCCTCGGTCGCCAGCAACCCGCTGCCGTGGAACACCGTCGCGGACCGCTACTGGGGCAGCGGGCTCGGCCTCATCGTGGACGTCGGCGCGTGGGTCAGCATGTTCGCCTGCGGCCTTGCCGGCCTGAACGCGTCGGCCAGGCTGTGGTTCTCGATGGGCCGGGAGAACGTGCTGCCCGCGCGGCTCGGCACGGTGTCTGAACGCAGCCGCGTGCCGTCAACGGCGGTGCTGCTGCAACTGGTCCTCAGCCTCGGCATCGGGCTCGGCCTCGGCTTCTGGCTCGGCCCGTTCAACAGCTTCCTGTTCCTGGCGACGGTGCTGTCGATCGGCGCGCTGATCGCCTACATCATGGCGTCGGCCGCGCTGCCGGTTTTCATGCTCCGCCAGCACCGCCGGGCATTCCGGGCCGTGCCGCACCTGCTGCTGCCGGCCGCCGCGATCGTGATCGTCGCGTTCCCGCTGTACACCAGCGTGTGGCCGCTGCCGGCCAGCCCGTTCGACTACGCGGTCTACGCGGTCGGCGTCTGGATCGTGATCGGGCTTGTCCTGCTGGTCGACCTCGCCGTCCGGCGGCCCCAGGCGCTGCAGACGGCGGGCCGGCTCTGGGCCAGCGAATAGCCGCATGGCCTTTCATCTGGCTGACCGGATATCCCTGGATTCCTCGCTCGAACTCGCGGTCAGCGGCCTGGCGCCCGGCGGCGTCGTCACGGTCTCCGCCGCGCTGCTGGCCCCCGACGGCGTGCGCTGGCGCAGCGGCGCGGAGTTCGCCGCCAACGCCGGCGGGACCGTTGACGTCGGCGCCGACGCGCCGGTCGCCGGCAGTTACCAGGGGGCCGACGCCAACGGGCTGCTCTGGTCGATGTCTCCCGACAGCCTCGGCGCCGCGGAGGCCTCTGCGCTGCTGGCCGGCGTGACGCCGCTGGAGGTCGAGATCAGCTGCGTGGCCGATGGCCAGCAGATCGGCTCGGGGACGCTCACCGTGGAACGAGCCGCCGCCGGGACCGGGATGCGGGAGGTGCGCGAGCATGGGCTGCACGGCAGCCTGTACGTCCCGCCGCACAGCGGCGCCCGTCGGCACCGCCCCGTTCTCGTGCTCGGCGGGTCCGGCGGCGACGCCAACCAGCCGGTGGCCGCGTTCCTCGCCGCCCACGGGTACCTCGCGCTCGCGCTGCGTTACTTCGCCGCTCCCGGCCTGCCCGCCGAGCTCGTCGACATCGATCTCGAGTACTTCGCCCGCGCGCTGCGCTGGCTCGCCGGCCAGCCCGAGGCCGGGCCCGGCACCGCGGTCGTCGGCAGGTCGCGCGGCGGTGAGCTGGCCCTGCTGCTCGGGCTGCACTTCGGCGTGGACACGGTGGTCGCGTTCGTGCCAAGCGGGATCGTTCACTCGGGCATCCGGCGCGGCGCCGATGGCTGGCTCTCCGACGTTCCCGCCTGGCGGCTCGGCGGCCGCGCGGTGCCGTATCTGTCCCACGCCGGCCGGCAGCTCGAATGGCGCGACGGGGCGATCGTCTGCACGCCCACCTACCTGCGCGCGCTCGAGGACTGGTCAAAGGTGCTCGCCGCCAGCATGCCGCTGGAGGACTGCCGCTCCGAGGTGCTGCTGATATCGGGCAGCGACGACGCGGTGTGGCCGTCGGCGGTCTTCGCCGAGCTCGCGATGTCGCGGCTGCGGCGCCGGCCGGGCGGAGCCAGGCACCGGCACCTGACGCTGGCCGGGGCGGGCCATCGCTTCCTGCCGCCGGTCCTCCCGGCGACCGTCAGCACGGTGGTGCACGCGCAGGCCGGGGAGCGGCTCGCGCTGGGCGGGACGCCAGCCGGGAACGCCGCGGCCGGGCGCGTGGCCTACGAGGCGATGCTGCGGACGCTGAGCCGCGCGCCGTGCGAGACCATGGATGACGAGGAGCAGCCGACATGACCCAGCCGCTTGGCACCTTCACCGCGGAGGCCATCCTCGCCACCGCGGCCGAGCAGTACCGCAACGGCGCGGCTGACATGCGAGTCCGCCCGGGCCAGACCGCCCTGCTGATCGTGGACATGATCGATGAGTTCGTGCGCCCGCAGTGGACGCCGTACTGGATCCCGGATGCGACCGCGCAGGCGCCGAGGATCCGCGCGGTTCGCGACGCGTTCCGGGCGGCCGGCGCCCCGGTCATCTACCTGGCCTACGAGATCGGCCTGCGCGGGCTGAACTTCCCGCTGGCCGAGACCAGGGTGCCGATCGGCGCGGCGGTCTCGGCGTACGAAGGCGAGCTTCTGCAGCAGGTGGCGATCTGGCATGAGCTCGGCCCCTGCGACGGCGACCTCGTGATCCTCAAGCACAGCTACTCGGGTTTTCATCAGACGCCGCTGGAAAGCGTGCTGCGGAGCCTGGGCGTGGCGACCGTCGTCATCACCGGGACGATGACCAACTTCTGCTGCGGCGCGACCGCGCGCGAAGCGTTCTGGCGCGGGTTCGACGTGGTGTTCGCGGCGGACTGCAACAGCACCGATGATCCCGCGCTGCACGATGCGGAGCTGGCCACGCTGCGCCGCGGCTACGCCCGCATCGCCACGGCTGCCGAGATCATCACGGCGATCAGCGGGCAGGACAGCGCCGCCGCTGACGAGCACCGGGAGCGTGCCGATGACCCAGCTTGACCATCTTGGCTTCCTGACCGGGGACGCGGTGCGTCTTTACCCAGACCGGCCCGCGCTGCTGCAGGGCGACCAGGTGCTCAGCTACGCCGAGCTCGACGACCGGGCGGACCGGGTGGCCGGCTGGCTGGCCGCCCGCGGCGTTGGCACGGCCACCCGGGTCGCGCTGTTGTGGCAGAACGACATCCACTACGTCCCGGCGCTGCTCGGGATCATGCGGGCCGGAGCGGTAGCCGTCCCGCTCAACACGCGCCAGAACGACGAGACGCTCGGTTACGTGCTGGCCGACTCCGGGAGTGCCGGGATACTGGCCGGGCCGGGCGAGACCGGGCGCGGGCTGGCCCTGGCCGCGCTGCCGGGCACCGCGGCCGGCTTCGTCGCCGGGCCCGGCGAGACCGCGCACGCGCCGCCGCTGCGAGCCGCGCCGCCGCACGACCCGGACGCGATCTGCATGCAGCCTTACACGTCGGGCTCGACCGGGCAGCCCAAGGGCGTCCCGCTGACCCACCGCGGCCAGCTGTGGTGCGCCGACATGGTGCGCAAGTGCTACCTGTTCGACGAGGCCGAACGGGCGCTGCTCGCCGCTCCCCTGTTCCACAAGAACGCGGCGATGACGCTCAAGGCCATGCTGCTGGCGGGCGGCGCCTGCGTCGTGCTGCCCGGCTTCGACCCGGTCGGCGTGCTCCGCGCGATCGACCGATACAAGATCACCTATCTCAGCGGGGTGCCCGCCATGTACCGGATGCTGCTGAACCAGTCCGACGAGCTGCAGCGGTGCGACGTGAGCTCGGTGCGCTTCGCCACGGCGGGATCGGCGCCGGTCACCGTCGACCTGCTGGAGGACTTCGAGCGCGTGTTCGGCGCCCCGATCGCCGAGGGGTACGGGCTGACCGAGGGCGGGCCCGACGTGCTGCTCGCACCGCGCTGGGGCGTCGGCAGGCTCGGCTCGCTCGGGCTGCCCATCCCCGGCTGCGAGGTGCAGCTCAGGGGGCCGGACGGGGATACCGCGGTCGGGGTCGGGGAAGTCGGAGAGCTGTGGGTGCGCAACCCCGGCGTGACGCCCGGCTACCACGGGCTGCCCGACGTCACGGCGGAGCGGATCCGGGACGGCTGGCTCGCCACCCGGGACCTGATGCGCAGGGACGAGGACGGCTACTACTACTTCATGGGACGCACCGATGACCTGATCAACGTGGCCGGGGAGAACGTCTACCCCAAGGAGGTGGAGCAGTTGCTGCTCCGCCACCCGGCAGTGCGCGACGTGGCGGTGGTCGGCGGCGACGATCCGGTGAAGGGCACGGTCCCGGTGGCTTTCGTGGTCCTCACCGAGCCGGGCGCGGCGACAGCGCAGGAGCTGACCGCCTACTTCCACACGGTCGGCCCGCACTACGCCTACCCCCGCGCCATCGAGTTCGTCGGCGAGCTGCCGCTGGCCGGCACCGGCAAGGTCGACCGGGCCGGCCTGCGGGTCCGCGCGCACGCGGCGGCGTCGGCATGAGCCGGATGCGCGCCGCCGTGGTCACCAGCCACGGCGGCCCGGAGCTGCTGGAATACGGCACGGCCGAGGTCCCGCAGCCGCCGGCCGGGTGGATGCGGGTCCGCGTGCTCGCCTGCGCGCTCAACATGCTGGATGTGTTCGTGCGCCGCGGCATGCCAGGCATTCACCTGGACCTGCCGCACATACCGGGGGGCGACATCGTCGGGGTGGTGGACGCGCTCGGCGAAGGAGCGGCGGGGCCGCCGCCCGGGACCCAGGTCCTGATCGATCCGTCCGTCAACAGGAAGGCACTCGGCGAGGACCTGCCGGGCGGCCTGGCCGAGTACGTGGTGGCGCCCGCGCAGAACGCGATACCGCTGGACGCGCCCGCCGCGGACGCGCCGCGGTACGCCGCGCTGCCGATCGGGTACGGCACCGCGCGGCGCATGCTGGTGAGCCGGGCCGCGGTGGCTCCGGGCGAGACCGTCGTCGTGCTGGGCGCCGCGGGCGGGGTCGGCGTCGCCTGCATCCAGCTCGGCAAGGCGCTCGGGGCCCGGATCATCGCCTGCTCGTCCTCCCGGGCAAAGCTGGACGAGCTCGGCAAGCTCGGCGCCGACGAGCTGGTGGACACCGCGGACGGCCAGTTCGGCGCGCGGGTCTGGGACCTTACCGGGCGAACGGGTGCCGATGTCGTCGTGGACTACCTGGGCGCCGATACCTGGCCGCAGTCGATCCGCGCCACACGCCTCGGCGGGCGGATCGTCACCTGCGGCGCCAGCACCGGATTCCTGGCAGAGACCGACCTGCGGTACGTGTGGACGCGCGAGCTGACCATCCTCGGCTCCGACGGCTGGAGCCGCGAGGACCTGGTCGAGCTCATAGCACAGGTCAGGGACGGCCGGCTGGCGCCGGTGATCCACCGCGTCTACCCGCTGTCGCAGATCCGCGACGCCGTCGCCGACGTGGAGGAACGGCGCGCGGTCGGCAAGGTTGTGGTGGTGCCGGATGCAGGCTAGCGACATGCAGCGGATGCTGGACGCCGGGCCGGTGCACCGGGCGCTGAAGATGCGGGTAGCCGAAGCCGATGACGACGGGTTCGTGCTGCACGCGGAGACCGGACCGGAGCACGCCGGAGCCGACGACGGCGCGTTCCTGCACGGCGGCGTGATCGCCACCGTGCTCGATACCACGGCCACCTTCGCCCTGATCGGGGTCACGGACACCGACTGGAACACCATTGACCTGCGCGTTGACTTCCTGCGCCCGGTCCCGCGCGGCGCGCTGCTGGCCCGCGGCCGCGCCGTGCAGATCGGCAGGAGGCTGGGCCGCGCGACGGCCGAGCTCTTCGCCGCTGGCTCCGGGCGGCTGCTGGCCAGCGCGACCGGGACCTTCGCGCGCGCGGCCGGGGACGAAGCGGGAGCAGCCGGGTGACCGCCACCATTGACCATCTGGTCTATGCCTGCCCGGATCTCCGGCAGGCGGTCGAGCTCATCGCCGAGCAGGTGGGCGTGCGGCCGGCGTTCGGTGGCCAGCATCCGGGCCTCGGCACGCACAATGCGCTGCTGTCGCTCGGCAAGCGCACCTACCTGGAGATCATCGCTCCCGATCCGGCCCAGCCGCGGCCGGCCGAGCCGCTGCCGTTCGGGCTCGACGCGGTGACCGAGCCGGCGCTGCGCGCCTGGGCGGTGGCACCCGATGATCTCGATGCGGCGGTCCAGCACTCGGCGGCGGCCGGGTTCCGCTATGGCTCGATCGTGGACCGGCGGCGCCGCAGCCCGGATGGGCACGAGCTCACCTGGCGGATGACCACCTACCCGCATTCCAGCGAGGTCGCGATCGCACCGTTCCTCATTGACTGGAACGGCAGCCAGCACCCCGCGGATACCGCGCCCGGCGGGCTGAGCCTGCATCGGCTCCGGCTGCGCTCGCCCGGCCCGGAGCGGCTGGCCGCACGGCTCGCCGCGCTTGGCCTGGACCTGGACGTCGAGCGCGCGGAGCGGCCGGAACTCAGCGCCGTGCTGCTCGGACCGCGAGGCCAGCGTGTCGTCCTGGACTGCTGACGCGGCTTCGCCCGCCCGGTGACTATGCTCGGGGATCTGTCAAGCGATGCGCGACGGCTGGCCCCCGCCCCCGATGGCGGGCTCGGATGATGCTGCCGCTGGAGATCAATGAACATGGCTGGCGAGGCCCAGGAATACCAGGCCGAGCACGAGGCCGACGCGGCGGTTGCCGCGGCAGGCCGGGCCGCGCTGGCGGCGGCCGGCCCGCTCAGGCAAATGCCCGCGGACCGGCTGGACGAGACGCTGCGGGCCATCGCCGCCCGGCTCGGCGAGCGCACGGCCGAGGTCGCCGCCGCGAATGCCGGCGACGTCCAGGCGGCCAAGGCGGAGGGGCTGGCCGGCGCGTTCGTGGACCGGCTCACGCTCGGCGAGGGCCGGATCGCTGCCATGGCGGACCAGCTCCTGGCCCTGGCCAAGGCCGGCGCGCAGCGCGACCGGACCGTTGTCCGTGACCTGGATGACGGCCTTGAGGTTCAGGAATGGCACCGCCCGGTCGGCGTCATCGGGGCCAACTTCGAGGCCCGGCCCAACGTCGTCGTGGACATCGCGTCACAGCTGATCAAGTCGCGCAACGCGGGTGTGCTGCGCACCGGCTCGGCCGCCATCGGGTCGGCCGGCGTGCTGGTCGACGACGTCATCGGCCCGGCGATGGCCAGCACCGGGCTGGACCCGGCCGCCATCCAGCTGCTGCGTTCGCCCGGCCGCCAGACCGCGTTCGCGCTGGTGCGCCAGCCGGCCCTGATACCGCTGGTCATCCTGCGCGGCAGCGGCGAGAGCACCCGGGCGCTGGCCCGAGAGGCCGCGCTGCACGGAGTGCGGACGCTGGCGCACGCCGACGGCGGAGCGGTGATCTACCTCGACGCGTCGGCGGACGCGGCCCTGGCCCTGCGGCTGATCGAGAGCAGCCTCGACCGCCTTGGCGTCTGCAACCGGCTCAACCTGCTGCTCGTCGAGCAGGAGATCTGGGAGGTCATGGTCCCGCTGGTGACCGACCTGGCGGAACGGCTCGGCATCGGCGTCTCGCTGCCGCCGCACGATCATCCGCTCGGTCTCGAGTGGGCCCTGCAGCCGGGCTCGGAGGCCACGATCACCGTGGCCCCGGCGGCCGGCGCAGCTGACGCGGCCCGGATCGCCAACACCGAGACGTCCGGGCTGGCCGCCGCCATCGTGGCCGAGGACGCTGCCGCGGCCGGGCAGTTCCTCGACTCCTACGCGGGCACCGGCGCCTTCTGGAACGCCTCCCCACGCCTGCTGGACGGGTTCAAGCTGCTCTCGCTGCCGGAGACCGGGATCAACATCGACGCCGTGCCCGGGCCGCGCGGGCCGGTGACGTTCCGGGACCTCTACCTGCGGCAGTACGTGGTCGTGCCGCGCCGCCCCGCCTAGCCTCCCGGGCGCCGGTCAGGTATTGGGGTATCGCGCCAGTCAATACGACTGACAGAATTCCCCAATAACCCGATCATGCAAATTGGGCGGGCTGTCAGGCGCTGTAGACGACCAGCGATTCGCGGTGCACGGCGTGCACGTTGCGGACCACCCGGCGTGCCGCGGGGGCCATCGGCACCTGCCCGTGCAGGAAGCCCCGGTCGAGCAGGAAGGCCGTGCACAGGCCCGGCTGTGCCAGCAGCAGCGAGTCGGCCAGGTCGCTGACCCGGTCCGCGGAGAAGGCCGCGAGCTGGGCGAACGCCTCCTGGCTGGCGCGTGAGCTGCCGTCGGCCAGTTCCCGCGAGTCCTTAAAGACGTCCGGGTCGATGAGCGAGCTCGGATCGCCGGCCGTGCCGCCGTACCTCAGCCGCAGCAGGATCGAGATCGCGCAGGCTACCTGGTGCGGCGAGAGCGCCCGCAGCAGCCGCAGCATGCTGGCGGGCAGGGCCACGGAGCCCCGGCCGATCAGCCGTTCCGGGTGACGGACGTCGACCAGCTCGACGACGGAGCCGGCCGGGAACTCGCCGTCGACCCGCTTGACGCCGGACAGGAACAGCGTGCTGCCGCTGCGCAGGCTGGCCTCGGCCTCGCGGTTGACGTGCACCGAGCCCTCGGAGTACGCGATGCCGCCGATCCACCGCCGGGAAGGTTCCAGCTGGGCGCCCGGGCCGCGGATCACGGTGCCCACGCGGGCGCGCGGGTTGAGGCTCCGGGCAACAACGTCGGGCTCGGTGGCCGAGCCGATGATGCACTCCACGCCGCAGCAGGCGGCCCGCGCGGCCGCACCGAGTTTCGAGCCCATGCCGCCCCGGCCGGTCCCGCCGTTGGTCACCCGTACGGCTCGCGCCTCGTCCGGGGTGAGCCGGGCGAGGCGCTCACTGAGCGAGGAGTCACGGTAGGCGGCCCTGACGTCGGTCAGGAACAGCAGCCGGGATGCCTCGGCGGCCACCGCGACCGCGACGGCTACCTGGTCGTTGTCGAGCGCGGCCAGCGGGTCCGCCGCGTCGTTGCCGTTCACGACCGGCAGCAGCCCCCGCCCGGCCGTCTCCCGCAGCAGCTTGCCAAGGTCGGCCATGGCCCGCGCCGACGCCAGATCGCTGCGGGATACCAGGATCTGGCAGACCTCAACCCCCACCGCCGCGGCCAATTGCCGGTACAGCGCCATCAGCGCGGGCTGGCCGACCGCGGCGGGCATGGCGGTGGCCAGCGCGGTGGTCGCGCCGGCGGTTGGCCCCTCGAACGCGAGCAGCCGCTGCCCCAGCCGGGCCGCGCCGGACGTGACCAGGATGATCTCATGACCGGCCCGCTGCGCCACAGCGATCTGGCTGACCAGCCCGGCGATCACGTCGAGCGCCAGCCCGTCGCGGCTGGCGATGGAACTGGACCCGAGCTTGATTACCTGTCTGGTCACGGACGACGACCCACGATCACGGCCCCTATCGCTCCGAGAAACTCGCGTTGCCGCAGGCAGGGACGGCAGCGTCCCACTCTAGTCGCGGCTGCGGCCGACGGTGGACAGCCCGGCGCGCCGCCGCTCACGGCACCGGCACGCCGGCTGGCCTTCATCGGGGCAGGTAACGGGGAGAAGATATGGCATGCGTTACCACAACGCGATTCGCTGGATTGCCGGGAACGAGACCGGTTCCGGCGTGCTGGAGTTGCAGATCGATTGGGAGGCTGGAGAAGCCGTTGTGCACCTCGAGGTGCCCGGCGCCGTCCAGGCCGCGCCGGCGATTGCTCATGGCGGGTTTCTCGCCGCGCTGGCTGACCATGTCATGGGTTTCGTGGCCGCGCAGCAGCAGGGCCGGCCTGCGGTTACGCGTCAGATGACGGTTGACTACCTTGCTCCCACGCCGACGCTGAAGGCGATAACCATCCGGGCGCGCGCTGACTCTGTCAGCGAGCGGGCGGTGATGGTGAGCTTGGAAGGCAGCGTGGATGACCCGGGTCTGGTCACCTTCAAAGCCAGTGGCGATTATGCGAGGGTCTCGCCGACTCGGCGGCGTCCGGACCGGGCTGAGATCGACTACGACACGCTGGAGGAGCGGTTCGACCCTTCGCAGGTATTCGGCTGGCTGGTTGCTGCGCTTAAGGATGCTTACCTGCCCCGAGCCGGGAGCGCGCCGGTGCTGGTGTCGGTTGAGGTCGTCGATGCGAAGCCGCGGCATTGGACGTTCAACGCCACCGACACGTCGCTGGCCGTAGAACCAGCGGAGCCCGCGGAATCGGACGCGCGTTTTGTCGGGACCGTGCGCGCTTGGCGCGAACTGGTGTATCGACGCAAGACGGCCGGCCAGCTGATGACAGCAGGCTCCGCCACCGTGGAGGATCCACGCGGGTTGCTCCAGTCTTTCCTGGGTTCGCTCGCCACCTAGTGCCGCGCGGCGGCAGGGCCTGACGAGCATAAGGACGAGCCGCACCTTTCATTTGCCGCGGATCGCCCGCACCGCTGCGGTCACGGCGGCCAGCAGGCCGCCCGCTGCCGCGATCACCTCCGCGATCTCCACCGGGGCAGCGGGCTGCAGCACGACCGCCAGGAACGCAACCAGCGCCAACGCGGCGAGGATCATGACGGTCCCCGCCGCTGTCCCGCTGTTTCTTTCGTCACCGGCTCTCGTGTCCTCTTGCGGTGGCATTCCGCACCTCCTTTTCTCGCGCACGGCCACTCGTGGCGATGGCTCCTCTACAACACGCCATATCGAGCGCGTGTCCGGCCAGGCCGCGCGACGGACTCGCGCCATTCATCCGCCAAATCGGACTCTGCTGCGGACGGCCGGGTGTCATGGCTGGACAGCAGGCTGCGCGAGTCCGCCGCAGCGCGATACCGTTAGCGGACAGGCGCGGACGTGAGCGGACACTCCGCATGAGTTACCGGACGCCTATGGGTGATCTCGATCCGGCCCAGGCCGACAGCATTGATGATCTGGCACGATGCTTGCGGCAGCTTCATCTCCGGGCCGATACTCCGTCTTTCCGGATGCTGGAGGACCGCACAAAGCATGCGAACGGGTTTCTCCCGGGGACGAAGATTCAGCGAGTCCCGCTGCGGCGCAGCACACTCAGTGCGGTCCTGCATGGACAGGCGTTTCCACGCAAGGGCTTCTTGCTTACTTTCGTCGAGGCCTGCGGTGTCGATCTGGAGGTCGACCAGCGGTGGGAAAAGGCGTGGGATCGCATAGCGGACCATGATCGGGACCAAGGTCGCGAGACGGCTGCCGGGGAGCTCGGGCGTGAGCTCGATGGACTCCGCCAGCAGCTCGGTACGGCACAAAGCCATGCGGAAGCCGGTCAAGCCCAGGCCGGTACGGCCACGGCGGAGCTGGATACGACGGCGCGGGACACGAGCGATGAAGTACTCGTCTACAGCCTCAGTGATCTCAGACAGCAAACAGCTCGTGTTATGAGCGAGATCGAAAAGGCCGGGATGCCTGCCTTTATCACTAGGAAAGGCCGGTTTGTCGCCATTATCAAATCACTCGAGCCTGGCCAGGTTGAATCACGGGTCCTTGCTGAGTTGGCACGGGAGATCGGAAAGTGGGCCTAATGGGGAGAGTGTGGTGGTCGGATCGGGCCACGGCCGATCTCGAGCGAGTCGTTGAAGACCACGGCGTGCGAGAGCAGCTGAAGAGGAACGCGGAGGAGATCTTGGAGGACATTCCGCCTCGCGCTAACTCCGCTGATAAAGGCGTCGCCGGTGAGATCATGTGGCACCGCGGGTGGACACGCGCACAGAACCAGGGGGCAGCGGAGCCGGAAGACCTCGAAGACGGACCGTGGAACTACGTGCTGTTTTACAGGAAAGGCGCCGGCCCGGCGGAGTTCGAGCTCCTGGCTGTCCGCAGCCGCATGCAGATTGCCGCGCGGATCTGGGAACAAATGGCCAGGGAGCCCTGGCAGGCAAGCGAACTACTGACTGCCCAGGAGACCAGAGTGGCTCGGTCGATTTCCGCGCAGACCCGCGGTCCGGCCCGCGGACTACCTCCGCTCACCCCTGAACAGCGTGCGGCGGCGCTGGAGAAGGCTGCCAGGGCCCGCAGGGAACGCGCCGAGGTGAAGAACCGTCTCAGGCGCGGGGCCTCGAGCTTGCCCACCGTCCTCAAGGAAGGCGCGACCGACGACGTGATCGGCAAGATGAAAGTCACGGCCCTGCTGGAGTCGCTGCCGGGCGTCGGCAAGGTCCGGGCAAAGCAGATCATGGAAAGGCTTGGGATCGCGGAAACGCGTCGTGTGGGCGCGCTGGGCGTCAGCCAGCGTTCCGCGCTCGAGCAAGAGTTCCGCCCTGATATCTAGCCGGCTCCGCCGGGTGTTGGCACGCGGCCTCGTCCGCGTGCCATGCTCCACGAGCATGAGGGAGCACCCGTGACAACGCCCGGCCCGGCCACCGTCGCCGCCGTGCACCGCCGGCTGCGCGCCCAGCAGGGCAGGTTCATCCCCAAGCCCGTGCTGCCCGCCCTGGACGAGGTCATCGCCACCGTGCTGTCACAGCACACCTCGGACACCAACTCCGAGCGCGCGTTCGCCCGGCTCAAGGAGATCTTTCCGAGCTGGGAGCAGGTCGCCGACGCGCCAGCCGAGGACGTCGCCGACGCGATCCGCCGTGGCGGCATCGCCAACCAGAAGGCCCGGCGGATCAAGGAGATCCTGGCTGCGATCGAGGAGCGCGAGGGCCGCATCAGCCTGGACCGGCTGAACGAACTCGACGACGCGGCCGTGGCGGCCTACCTGGAATCGCTGCCCGGGGTTGGCCCGAAGACCGCGGCGTGCGTGCTCACCTTCGCCCTCGGGCGGGCGGGGTTCCCCGTCGACACTCATGTGCACCGCATCGCGATCAGGCTCGGCTGGATCCCTGCGAAGACGACCGCCGACACGGCGCACCGGCTCCTCGCTGGGATCGTGCCGGCCGCCATCCGCTACGACCTGCACGTCGCGCTGGTCACCCATGGCCGGACAGTCTGCCGCGCGCAACGCCCACGCTGCGACCAGTGCGTGCTGCGCGACCTGTGCGCGTTTGGCTCCGACATCCGGCCACGCTAATTACCGCCGCAGACGCCTAACGCGCTCGGCACCGTAAAGGGCTAAATCGTCCGTATCCAGTAAAAGTTGACGTTCGCAATGGCACTGAAATCGCACGTTTGATCCCGGGAAACCATAGTTCCCGCACCGCGCAGGACGGAACTGTCCGGTCAGTACGTCGCCGAGCGCCGCGCTGCCGCCATTACCAACGGATACGTACCGGACGAGCAGGCTAATACCGGGTCATCGGCTTAGTGAGCACTTTTGGTAGGGCATTAGACCCGTGGTGCTTTTTATTCCTGAAAGTCCTGAGCCCTTGCGTGAAATTTCAGGCTTAAAGATGTCGCCCGCGGCGTACGGTGGTTGCGTTTAAAAAGCACATTCAGGGAGGGCCGGCGAATGAAGCTGACCGCGGCGCCCGGCGCCAGGCTCCGGCACGGACCATTGTTCATCTGGCGGAAGAAGGGTCTGCTGGCCGGCACGGCCGGTCTCGTAACGGCCGGCTTAGTCGGCACCGCCATGGTCGGCGTCCCTGCGGCGTCGGCGAGCAGCACCGAGACCGTCATCGTCACCGCGAGCGGGCTGCTGAGCCCGGTCGCCGCCACGGCGGAGGTGCTCGGCACCGTACTGGAGCAATTTCAGATTATCGACGGGGTCGAGGCGTCGATCCCCACCGTGCTCGAACCGGTGCTGGCGGCGCTGCCGGGGATCACCGTGACTCCGGACGTCTCCGTCAGCGTGCAGTCGACGGTCGAGTCGACCGGCCCGCACACACCTTCCGATGAGTTCCTGCAGCAGACCGGCGCCACGCAGCTGTTCGCCGACGGCGACACCGGCCAGGGCGTCACCGTGGCCGTGCTCGACACCGGCATCGACAACCTGCCTGACTTCGCGGGGCGGCTGATCGGCGGGGTCGACCTGAGCGGCGGGAACAACCCGTTCCAGGATGGCTACGGCCATGGCACGTTCGTGGCTGGCTTGATCGCCGGGAACGGCGCCTCCTCGGGCGGGCAGTACGAGGGCGAGGCACCGGGCGCCGACCTGGTGTCGATCAAGGTGGCCGGCGCCACCGGCGTGACCGATCTGGCGACGGTCATCCTGGGCGTGCAGTGGGCGGTCGACAACCGGCTGGCCTACAACATCAGGGTTCTCAATATGTCCCTGGGCTTCCAGCCGTTCGAATCCACCGTCATTAACCCGCTCGACCAGGCGGTGCAGGTGGCGTGGGACTCGGGCATCGCGGTGGTGGCCTCGGCCGGCAACGCCGGGCCAGCCAACGGCACCATTCTGTCGCCCGGGGACGATCCCCTGGTCATTACCGTGGGCGCGCTGGATGACATGGCGCAGCCGGTGGTCGCCGACGATGAGATGACCAACTTCAGCAGCGTCGGGCCCACGTCGCCCGACGGCTGGGTAAAGCCTGACCTGGTCACCTCCGGCCGCTCGGTCGTCAGCCTGGCCGCGCCCGGCTCAACGATTTACGACGACTACCCCTCGGCCCGTATTGGCTCGGGCAACTTCGTCGGCTCCGGCACATCGTTCAGTTCGGCCATCACGAGCGGTGCCGCGGCTCTGGTCCTGGCCGCCAATCCTTCGCTCACCCCGGACGAACTCAAGGCCCGGCTGCTCGGCACGACCAGCCCCGGCCCCGTCGGCAATCCGTTCGTGGACGGACACGGTGCCCTGAACGCGTACGCCGCCGCCACCGCGGGCCCGATGAACCTCAGCCAGTCCGTCCTCGGCACCGCGCTGACTCTGCTCGGGGCGACGGTGTCGCTCGCGCCCGTGGCCAACCTGGCCGACACCTGGAACGCGAGCCTCTGGTCGGGCCTCTCGTGGCCGGAGGGTTCCGGCGGCGGCCCGGCGTGGAACGGGTCGGCATGGAACGGGTCGGCATGGAACGGCTTCACCTGGACCAGCCATGCCTGGAACGACGGCGGCTGGGCGAACGCGGCGTGGAACGGCGAAGCCTGGGACGGCTCGGCCTGGGACGGCACGGCGTGGCAGGGCTCGGCCTGGAACAGCGCCGCCTGGAACGGCGCCGCCTGGGACGCCTCGGAATGGAACTAGGAGGTGGCCACGGTGTAGCCGGGCCATGAACCTGCCACGCCCGGCCCGGGCGATCGTGGCCGCCTCCATCGCGGGCGGCGCGGGCACGCTGGTCGTCGCGGGCATACGGCAATCGCATTGCACGCCGGTCAGTGAGAGCCAGTGTTTCGTGGCCGCTGCCCTCGGCGTGCTGCTGCTGGGGAGCTGGCTGTGGCCGCTCGTCGTGTTCCGGGGCGGCGAATCCGATGCCACTCACGTGGACGAGTGCTTCTTTGTCATCCTTGCCCTGCTCGTGCCGCCGGTTCTCACGCTGGCCACGCTGGCGGTGGCGACGGCTCTGGCTCAGGCCGTCCGCCGCCGCCCGCTGGTCAAGTCGGCCTTCAACACCGGGCAGGTTCTGGTGTCGGCGGGGCTGGGGCTGGCCGTGAGTCGCGGCATAGCCGTGCCATCGCACTCGGTCGGCGTCGCCCAGGTCGCTGCCGTGGCGGCGGGCGTCGCCGTGTTCCTGGTCGTCAACGAGGCGCTGTTCGGCGGCGTCATGGCGTCGATAGGAACGACCTGGGAAGAACTCACCAGCGACCTGCCGATCCAGCTCACGCTGGCCGGCGGCGGAGCGTTGACCGGCATCGTGCTTGCGCTCGCGATACGGACGGATAAGTGGGCGATCGTGCTGGCGATTCCATTACTGATCCTCGGGCGCTCGCTGATCGGCGCCAGGTACGCGGCGCTGTACGACCGCGCGAGGACAGAGGGGCTGTACGAGGTGGCACTGGAGGCCAACCGCCAGCTTCGGCAGCAGCCGGTGCTCGAGACGATCCTGGGGTCGGTCCGGCTGCTGCTGCGCAGCCCGCAGGCCGCGCTGACGGCCGCCGACCCGGCCGCCGGCGAGCTGGCGGCCGCGATGACCGTCGCCGGCCGGCAGCAGTGGCTGGTGGCGGCGGGCCGACGCCGCGATGAGCCCTTTGATGACGCCGATCGCGGGCTGCTGCGGGCGCTCGCCGCGGTGGGCACCGGAGCGCTGAGCAACGCCGAGCTGTACCAGGAGGTCCGCGTCGAGCGGGAGCGGCTGTCGTCGATCACGCTCAACATCGGCGAAGGCGTCTGCGCGATAGATGCGGACGGCAGGCTCACGTTCGTCAACCCAGCCGCGGCGGACGTGATCGACCTGCCGCCACTCAACATCACCAGCGACCAGGCGGCGGAACGTGCGATTGCCGCGCCGGACTTCCTGCTCGTTCCGGCTCGCGAGGCCATGCGCACACGCCGCACGATCCGCGAGGACGACGCCCGCTTCTGCGGCAAGAACGGCGCAGCGATCCCGGTCGCCTACACGGCATCGGCGGTGATGCGCGACGGCGAACCATCGGGGGCCGTGATCGCCTTCCGCGACATCACCGAGCGCAAGGCATTCGAGGACGAACTCCACCATCACGCCTTCTACGACAGCCTCACCGGGCTGGCCAACCGCAGGCTGCTGGTCGAGCGCCTCGACCAGGCACTGCGCCGGTCGGACCTGGACCGCAAGGCTCACGCGCTGATCTTCATCGACGTGGACCGGTTCAAGAGCATCAACGACAGCCTGGGCCATGTGACCGGCGACGAGTTCCTGGTCGCGATCGGCAACCGCATGAAGGGCGTGGTGCGCGGCCATGACCTGATCGCGCGCTTCGGCGGCGACGAGTTCGTGGTGCTGCTCGAGGACGTGGCGGGACAGGAAGAGGCGGTCGTCGCCGCGCGGCGGATCTGCGCGGCGGTGCAGCAGCCCATGGAGCTGTCCGGGGGCTACGAGATGGTCGCCAGCGTGTCCGTGGGGATCGCCATGGCCGAGCCCGGCAAGACCACCGATGACCTGCTGCGCGACGCCGACGTGGCCATGTACGAGGCCAAGGCCAGGGGCGGGGGCGGCGTCTACCGGGTGTTCGACCAGCTTTCGATGGGAACCCGCTCCGCCGAGCGGCTCCGGATCGAGGCCGACCTGCGCAAGGGCATCGAGCGGGACGAACTCGAGGTGCACTACCAGCCGTTCTACTCCCTGGACGGGAAGGAGATCGTCGGTGCGGAGGCGCTGGTGCGGTGGCGCCATCCCGTCAACGGCCTGATCGGCCCGATGAGCTTCATCCCGATCGCCGAGGAGACGGGGCTGATTCTGCCGGTCGGCCGGTACGTTCTCGAACAGGCCTGCCGCCAGGTGCGCTCGATCAGGGACCGGCTCGGTGTGGAGTTCCCGGTCAGCGTCAACCTGTCACCGCGCCAGTTCCAGGAGAGCGGGCTGCTCACCCAGGTGGCGGCGGCGCTCGACGCTTGCGGCCTGCCGTCGGAATCACTGACGTTCGAGATCACCGAGTCCATGGTGATGGAGGATCTCTCCGGCGCCCGCGACGTCATGAAGAAGCTCAACCGGCTGGGCGTGCGCCTGGCCATCGACGACTTCGGCACCGGCCACTCGTCCCTTGCCTACCTCAAGCAGTTTCCGGTGCACGAGGTGAAGGTCGACCGCGCGTTCGTCAAGGGCGTCGCGGAAAACCGGGTCGACTCGGCGATCGTCCGGGCCGTGATCGAGCTTGCCAACGCCATCGGCATTTCGGCGGTCGCCGAAGGCGTCGAGACCCCGGACCAGGTGACCGGACTGCGGATGCTCGGCTGCCGGGTCGCGCAGGGCTATTTCTTCTCGCACCCGCTGCCGGCCGAGGAGTTCGGCGAGCTTCTCAAACGGCACTTCGCGCGTGCCGCCGCCGGCTGAGCAGCGGCCAGCCGGTCCAGGAGGCCCTGCCCGGCCTCTCGCGCCGAATCAGAGTGCCTCCACCGCGAGCCAGTGGGTGTCGCGGGGGGTATGACGCGTGTGAAACGCGTTACGATCATCCCCGTCTCAGCCCACGGAGGCCGCGATGAGCACGACCGAGGACCGCAGCGACACCAGCGGGACGCCGGACGCCGGGAGCGTGGACATGAAGCTGGAGGTACTCGTCATCCCGGTTTCGGACGCCGACCGCGCCAAGGAGTTCTACGGAAGACTCGGGTGGAGGCTGGACGCCGATCGCGCCGGCGACGACTTCCGCCTGATCCAGTTCACGCCGCCGGGCTCGGGATGCTCGATCCAGTTCGGCGTCAACCTCACGTCGGCCGTGCCTGGCTCCGCCCAGGGCGTTCTGTTGGCCGTCTCGGACATCCAGGCCGCGCACGACGACCTCGTCAGCCGCGGTGTCGCGGTCAGTGCACCGTTCCACTGCGCTACCGGCGGAGCGTGCCGGTTCCGCGACGGCGACGGGATGTTCGAGCGGGTCAGTGGGCCCGCACCCGGTCACGCCAGCTACGGCTCCTTCGCCACGTTCAGCGACCCGGACGGCAACAGCTGGGTGTTCCAGGAAGTCACGACCCGGCTGCCTGGGCGGGTCGACGCCGCGGAGACGGCATTCGCCTCCACAATGGACCTGGCGAACGCGATGCGGCGCGCGTCGGCCGCTCACGGCGAGCACGAGAAGCGCATCGGCGCTGCCGATCCGGACTGGCCGGACTGGTACGCCGCCTACATGGTGGCCGAGCAGGCCGGGACGGAGCTGCCCAAATGAGCGACTATGACGTGATCGTTCTGGGCGGCGGGGCGCCGGGTGAGCACTGCGCCGGGGCCCTGGCCGCGCGCGGGCTCCGCGTCGCCGTCGTCGAGCACGAACTGGTCGGCGGCGAATGCTCCTACTGGGCGTGCATCCCGTCGAAAACGCTGCTGCGGCCGGGCGAGGCGGTGCAGGGCGCGCGCGACGTGGGCGCGAGCGCGCAGGTCGACGTTCGGGCCGCGCTGGACTGGCGCGACTACATGGTCTCGAACTGGTCCGACGCCGGGCAGGTGAACTGGCTGGCGGCCCGGGGCATCGCGCTGCTCCGCGGCACCGGCAAGCTGGCCGGAACCGGTGTGGTCGAGGTCAACGGCGTCCCTCACACCGCCGAGCACGTCGTCGTGGCCACGGGTGCGGCGCCGTTCGTGCCCCCGGTCCAGGGGCTGCGTGAGCTCGAGGGCGTCTGGGGCACTCGCGAGGCGACGAGCATGAAGGCCATACCGCGCCGGCTGCTGGTGCTGGGCGGAGGGGCCGCAGGCGTCGAACTCGCGCAGGTCGTGCGCGGTCTCGGCGGCGAAGCGGTGATCGTCGAGGGCGCCGACCGCTTGCTTTCCCGTGAGGCGGCGCCGCTGGGCCAGGCGCTCGGCAAAGCCCTGAGCCGCGACGGGATCGAGCTGATGCTCGGAATGCACGCCACCGCGGCGCGGCGGGACGGCGACGACTATGTGCTGGAGTTCGACGGCGGCAAGGAGCTGCGCGGCGACCGGCTGCTCGTGGCGACCGGCCGGCGCCCGCGGGTGGACGGGATCGGCCTGGAGACGGTCGGCGTCGAGGCCAACCCGCACGGGATCAAGGTCGACGATCACCTGCGCGCGGGCGAGCGCCTGTGGGCGATCGGCGACGTCAACGGCATCTGGCCGCTGACGCACGTCGGCGAGTACGAGGGCGACGTGGTCGCGGCGAACATCGCCGGTGACCCGCGCCCGGCGAACTACGAGGCCGTTCCCCGGGTCACCTACACCGATCCCCAGGCTGGCGCCGTGGGCGCCACCGAAGCGCAGTACAGCGGCACCGCCGCGCTGTCAGATGAGCCGAAGACCGCCACCTACACGCACGCCTACGCCGAGTCCAACGGCTTCCTGACCCTGCTCAGCGATGGCGAGCGGCTGACCGGCGCGTACGCGCTCGGGCCCGAGGCCGGTGAGTGGATGCAGCAGGCCACGCTGGCCATCCGGGCACACGTCCCGGTCGAGGTGCTGAGCGACACGATCCAGCCGTTCCCGAGCTTCTCCGGGATTTACAACTCGGCATTGGCCTCGCTCCGGATGGAGATCGCCGACATGCCGCGGCCGGCCGGCCCGATGGCCGCGCAGATGGCGAGGATGCCACGCTGAGGGGGACGACGTGGAACTGACCGGACAGACCGTCGTCGTGATCGGCGGCAGCTCGGGCATCGGGCTCGAGACGGCCCGGCGTGCCAGAGCCGAGGGCGCCGATGTGATCATCACCGGCCGTAATCCGGACCGGCTCGAGCGAGCGGCCGTGGACGCGGGGGCGGAACGGACCGAGGCCTTCGACGCCAACGATGCAGCCGCCCTGGAACGGTTCTTCAACGACCTTCCGGCGCCGATCGACCATGTGATGGTCACGGCCGGCGGGCCGGCCTACGGACCCTTGCTCGAGATGAGCTCGGCCCAGGTGCGCGATGCGCTCAGCGATCACATAGTGCTGGGGCTCGACGTCGCGCGCAACGCGGCCGGCAAGATGAGGCCAGGCGGCACACTGCTGCTGATGGGCGGTACCGGTGGCAGGCGCGTCGCGAAAGGCCTCGGGATCGCCGCCGCCGCCACCGCCGCACTCCCCCCGTTCGCGGCGGCCCTCGCGCTGGAGCTGGCGCCGGTCCGCGTCAACCTCATCGCGGCCGGCTTCGTCGACACCCCGCTGTCGGCGTCGCTGCTCGGCGACCAGCTCGAGCAACGCCGCGACGAGCTGCGCAGGACGCTGCCGATCGGCCGCGTTGTCGGCCCCGCCGACGTCGCCGCGCTCGCCGTCCACATCATGACCAACACGGCCCTGACCGGCGCGACATACGACGTCGATGGGGGGCAGCAATTCGTCTAATGGGCTCCGGCGGCGCGGGGCGGAGCGCCGGCCAACGGACTGGTGTCGTGGTACCGGACCTCGTAGACGCGCTCGGTGAACTTCCAGCCGTCGGCGGTGCGCTGGTAGCGGTCGTGGTAGATCGCGTAGTTCAGTTCCGAGCGGCCGTCGCGCGCGTGCCCGAGCTCGTGCATGTAAGCACGGCCAGACGCGGTGTCGCCATCGAGCAGGATCACGCCCGGATGCGTGTTCTGCACCAGGTAGTCGGCCAGTTCCGGCACCCGCCGCCCCCAGCCGCGGATCTGTTCCTGACCGGTGAACTCGACCGGGATGTTCGGCATCCGCCACACGCCGTCCGGCGTGAACAGCGACGCCACCCGGTCGTAGTCGCGCATCATCACCGCATCGGTGAACTCGCCGCGCAGCGCCTCAATCTCGACACGGTCAGCGATGGCCTGAAGATCGCTCATCGGATTCCCTGCGCTTTCCTCGTGGATGGTGTGTCCTCAGCTACACGACGACACAGCCCCGCCGAATGTCAGGCGACGCGGCGCTCGGCGGCCGGGCGGCGGCGCAGCGCCGCGCTGGCCAGCGCGGGCGGTGTCCAGACGTCGTCCGGCTTGTAGAGGTTGGTGCCGGGTGGCACGATCTCATCGATCCGGTCCAGGGTCTGGTCGTCAAGGGCCAGCGAGGCACCGCTCAGCAGGTCGCGCAGGTGCTGATGGGTGCGCGGGCCGATGATGACCGAGGTGACGGCCGGGTGCACGGCGGCGAAGGCGACCGCAAGTTGCGGCAGCGAGCAGCCAAGCCCCTCCGCCAGCGCGGCCAGCTGCTCCAGCGCCTGGTACTTGGCCGCGTTGCCGGGACGAGCCGGGTCGAAGCGGTGCGGCGCGAGCGCCGGGCGGCCGGCGGACAGGTCCACCTCTTCCCCCCTGCGGTACTTGCCGGACAGAAAACCCCAGGCGAGCGGGGACCAGGTGAGCACGCCCATTCCCAGCCGCTGGCACACCGGCAGCACGGCCGATTCGATGCCCCGGGCCAGCAGCGAGTACGGCGGCTGCTCGGTCCGGAAGCGCAGCAGGCCGCGCCGCTCGGCGACGTGGTACGCCTCGGTGATCTCCTCGGCCGGGAAGGTGGAGCAGCCGAACGCGCGGATCTTCCCCGCGTGCACCAGGTCGGTGAGCGCCGAGAGCGTCTCCTCGATGTCGGTGACCGGGTCGGGCCGGTGGATCTGATACAGGTCGATCCAGTCGGTACGCAGCCGGCGCAGGCTCTCCTCGACCTCGGTGACGATCCAGCGCCGCGAGTTGCCGCTGCGGTTGCGGCGCCCTTCCTCCGGGGCGAAGTGGACCTTGGTGGCGAGCACGACATCGTCGCGCCGGCCGTTGAGCGCCGTGCCGACGATCTCCTCGGTCTCGCCGGCCGGCTCGCCGTACACGTCGGCGGTGTCGATGAAGTTGATCCCCTGGTCGAGCGCGGCGTGGATGATCCGGGTCGACTCGCCGTGGTCGCGGTTGCCGTCACCGCCGAACATCATGGTCCCCAGGCAGTAGGCGCTCACCTCGATACCGGTGCCGCCAAGGACGCGGTAGGTCATCGTCATGCCGGCGACGCTAGAGCCTAGAGCAAGCTCTAGGTCAAGCCGGTAATCTGACGCCATGGCACAACCCCAGCCCGCCGATCTGCCGCCCCGGCTGAGCATCGGCCAGGTGGCGCAGCGCACCGGGCTCAGCGTCCACGCGCTGCGCTTCTACGAGCGCGAGGGCCTGCTGGCCAGCCCGGTGCAGCGAGGCCCCGACGGCAACCGCGCGTACACCGAGGATGACCTGGAGTGGCTGGATCTGTGCATCAAGCTGCGCTCCTCCGGCATGCCGCTTTCGGCGATCCGCAGCTACGCCGAGCTGGTCAGGCAGGGAACCGGTAACGAGAAGGAGCGCCTGGCCATCCTGCGCCAGCACCAGGAGCGGGTGACGGAGCAGATCTCCGCGCTCACCGCGTGCTCGGACCTGATCGCCTTCAAGGTCAAGATCTACGAAGAAAGCCTTGCCGCCGGCGCTGCCGACCCCATATGGGCCCCGCCCGCGCAGGCACGTGAGACGCCCTGTACGCAGGCCAGCGCCGCGCCGGGTGGGACCTGACGAAGCCGCCGATGTGGTCGTCAGATCACCTGGCAAACCTTGTAGCCCACCCCACCCGGCACCAGGTACCCGGACCCCACGCAGACGATGTCGTTCAGCCAGGCGTACTCCTTCGCGCCGGTTTCGAACACGGGGTTCGTCCGGAAGTAGTACTTGGCGGGATCGACCTGATGTCTCCTGGCGGGGTCGGCTATCTCGCCCCGCAGCTCAGGTGGGATGAGCCAGCGCCCTCCGTAGGTCATGTGCAGCAGAGCACCGTCATCGGTGCGCAGTGTCAGGCGGACGTCCAGCGTCATCGCCCCGCCGGGCCGCAGCAGCGTCCAGTCACCGCCGCCGGGCAGCACGTCCCCGCGCAGCCTGGGGCCCTCGAAGGACCCGCCGGCGCTGCCGAACAGAACGCGCCGGCCGAACGGGCCGCTGCCGATGTCAAGCTGAGGGTTCAGGTCGACGACCATGTCGAGCAGATGGCTCGTCGTGATCTCGCCGAGGGCCTTGATCCGTGAGCCCGGGGCGTCCGGGCGGGGCCGGAACAGTTTCTGCCTGACCGCGTCTGCCGAAACGCCGGACTGCGCGCATAGCTCGGACAGATCGAACCAGAACCGCTCGCCCGCGATCAGCCCGTCCGCGAAGCTGAACTGGATGAACACCGGGAGCTCGGCGCGCCGGCCGCTCGGGACAACGCCGAACCCGTCGCCGGTCATGGTCATCCGCGCGGTGCCCCAGCAGGCCAACGTCCGGCCATCGCAGGCATGTCCCTCCAAGGTGATGGCGTAGTCGGGAAACGCCGTGAAGAACCGGGCCAGTGCCTTCTCGTTCTGCGCCAGTCCGCGGGCCGTCACCCCGAAGGCCGGGACCTCAAGGATCATGCTCGGAGCGAAGAGACGCATGGCCGCGGGCACGTCGCGCCGGCTCTTCGCATCGGCGAGCGCCTGCGCCAGCTGCACCATCCAGTCGCCGTCCATCTGCGCCTCGCTCTTCCGGCGGAGAAGCCGTGTCGCCGACATCTTCCAGTTAACATACGATCGGTCGTACGTTTATTGCAAGGACACGGCGAGATGAACCGGATGGGCGAACCCGACAAGCAACCGGACCCCAGCGCGGGCAGCCTGCCGACCGGCCCAGCAGCAGCCGACCGGCGCCTGGAACGCGGCGCACGGGCCAGGCAGGCCATTGCGCGCCACGCCGTCGACGTGGCGTCCCTGCACGGGCTTAACGGGCTGAGCATCGGCGGGCTGGCCGCCGACCTCGGGCTGAGCAAGAGCGGCATCCAGACCCTGTTCAAAACCAAGGAGAACCTGCAGCTCGCGACCATCAGCTCGGCACACGAACAGTTCACCGCGGCGGTGATCCTCCCAGCGCTCGCGCTGCCCAGAGGATCTGCCCGGCTGGGCGCGCTGATCGACCGCTGGATCACCTACGCGAAGGCGCCGCTGTTCGCCGGCGGCTGCTTCTGGGCGGCGAACATCGCCGACTTCGACAGCCAGCCCGGCCCGGTCCACGACGCGTTGTTCAGACAACACGAGGACTGGATCGCCCTGCTCGCCGGCGAAGTGCGTTACGCCGCCGATGCCGGCCAGATCACCGACGTAGACGCCGGCTTGGCAGCCTTCCAGATCGACGCGGTACTCACCGCGACCAACACCGCACTGCGCCTCGGCGACCACAAGGCCGTTACCAGGCTCCGCCGAATGATCCGCGGCATTCTTCGCGCTCCTTCCTGAGCCCACCGGGCCACCGGGGCGAGGTGGGATCCTCAGGAACCATGCCGCTGAGCGTCGAGGGAGAGCAGCAGGCTGGCGAGTGCGTCCGGGGCGTTGTGCTGGACCATGTGGTTGCTGGCGATCTCGTGGTAGCGCCAGCGCGGGCTGGCTGCGGCATGATCGGCCGCATCCCAGAACGGCTCGGCGCCGGACATTGACCGCGGATCGCCGGTGGCCT
This sequence comes from Streptosporangiaceae bacterium, assembly GCA_030041195.1. Next base: position 39,378 of record JASHOI010000557.1, read on the forward strand.
TGATGTACGTCAGCCCGAACCGCCGCTGTTCCAGCGGCGTCCTTATCCGGACCGGTTCGGTGAAGCAGCCGACGGGGTGAGGCAGCCGCCGGGGGTTGGCCCACGCGGCCTCGGCGCTGCTGGCGAACTGCCGCTCGGGCGGCGGCACCAGCCATGCGGCCCCCGGGCCGGATCCGGCGTCACGGCTCGGCTTGTGAAGCAGGATGTCCACGCTCTGCCCGTCGTCGGGCACGAACGCGTCGAGGTACACGAGATCGGCGATGCGTTCGGCGATATGGTCGACCGCGCCCGTGACGACCATCCCGCCATAGGAATGGCCGAGCAGCACGATGTCGCGGAGGTCTTCGTAGAGGACGAGGTTGGCCACGTCGCGGACATGGGTAGCCAAGCTCACCTGCGGGCTGGTCAAGTGTGCGCGCTCACCCAGGCCGGTCAGGCTGGGCGTGAACACCGCGTGTCCCCCGGCGGCAAGGAGCGGGCGGACGAGATGGAAGGTATGCGCGCCGCTCCACGCGCCATGCACCAGCACATAGGTGCCCATGCCTCATCATCTCCCGGCCCGGTGCGTGGGTGTGTCGGTGATGTGGTAGCCGACGCCAGGGTGGGTCTGGATGACGGGAGGCTCGCCGAGCTTGCGCCGCAGGCGGCTGATCGTGACGAAGACGGCGTTGGTGAACGGATCGGCGTTCTCGTCCCATGCCTGTTCGAGCAGGTCTTCGGCGCTGAGGAACGCGGGGCTGGCCCGCATGAGCGCCTCGAGGACCGCGAACTCCTTCACGGACAGATCGAGCAGGCGGCCGTCACGGGCGGCGGTGTGCCGCTGGGGATCGAGCTCGACGCCCGCCGCCCGCAGGATGCGGGACCGGGCGACGGGCTGCCGGCGGGCGAGGGCGCGGATGCGCAAGACGAGCTCGGTGAAGTGGAACGGCTTGGCCAGGTAGTCGTCGGCACCCAGGCCCAGGCCGCTGACCCGGTCTTCGGCCGCACCGGCGGCGGTCAGCATCAGCACCATCGACGGCTTGTCCGCCTCGGTGATCATCCGGCATAGCGCGTCGCCGTGGATGCCGGGCAGGTCACGGTCGAGGACGACAACCTGGTAGGCGTTGGTGTCGAGCTTGGCAGCGGCGTCGATGCCGTCGTAGGCGACGTCGACCGCGAACCCGTTGTCGCGGAGCCCTTCGGCGATGTCGTCGGCCAGGCTGGGGACGTCCTCGGCGACGAGCACCCTCATCCGGCCACTCCGGCCAGGGTCCTCGCCGCGGCGGCCGGCAGTGTGATGGCGGCGCGGAGCCCGCCATCGGCGCGGGCGGTCAGCCCCAGGGTCCCGTTGTGGGCCGCGGCGATGGCCGCGACGATGGACAGACCCAGGCCGGTGCCGTTGCCGGTGCTGGTCCGGTCGCCGCCCAGCCGCCGGAACGGCTGGGCGAGCTCGCGGACGTCCCGTTGGTCCAGCATCGGCCCGCCGTTCTCCACGACCAGCCGGGCCTGCGTGCCTTCGGCCCTGGTCGTCACCGTGATCCAGCCACCCGGCTGGTTGTGCCGGATGGCGTTGTCGATGAGGTTGTCGGTCATCCGGGCCAGCAGCAGCGCGGTGCCCTGGACCGGGGCGTCGGCCAGGTCGTGCTCGACCGTGAGCCGCTTGCCCGCTATGGCCTGGCCGCGTTCGGCGAGCGCCGCTTCGGCCGTCTCGCCGAGCGACACGGTGACGCCGGGCGGCTCGGCACCGCGCTGAGCGCGGGCCAGGACCAGGAAGCTGTCCACCAGCCGGTCGGCCTTGTCCAGCCCCTTACGGATCTTGCCCGCGAGCAGGGCCGCCTGCGGGGCCGGCGCACCGGGCTTGCCGGTTGCGACGTCCAGGGAGGTGCGCATCATCGTCAGCGGTGTGCGCAGCTCATGGGAGACGTTGGCGATGAACCGCTTCTGTGCCTCGAACTCTCGCTCCAGCCGGCCCAGCAGGTCGTCGATGGTGTCGGCCAGGGCCTTGAGTTCGTCGTCCGGGCCGGGCAGCGCCAGCCGCTGGTGCAGGTTGTGTGCGGTGATGGCGTGCGTGGCGGCGGTGATGCTGCGCACCGGCCGCAGCACCCACCCGGCCACCAGCCAGCCCAGCACGGCGGCCGCCAGGGCCATGACGGCGAGCGCGATCCCGGAGTAGGCCAGCAGCTGATGCATCACGCTGGCGTGCTCCTGCGCCGCGAGAGCCTGGCACTCACGGACCAGATAGCCGCCCGCCCGCGCACCCGGGCTCAGACCCGGCCCGCCGTTGCCCGGCCGGTTAGCGGTGCCGCAGGCGACGGTTTCCGTGCCGTTCAGACCGTCGTAGGTGTAGTTGAAGGTGCGCGAGGTGACGTCGTCAGCCATCAGGTAGATGAAGGCGAGCAGCCCGGCGCCGCAGCACAGGAACAGCGTGCCGTACAGCAGCGTCAGCCGCAGCCGGATGGTAGGCGGCGGCAACCGCAGCCACCGTTTACCCGGTGAGCGGCGGGCAGCTGGCACAGTAGCCATCGTCTGTTCCTCCATTCACGCCGTCTGCCCAGGTCAGGGCGGAAGCGGCGGTGAGTCCCATGATGCCCGGGCGGACCTTTCACAGGGTTAACGACCTTCGTAAAGGCCGTGTTAGCAGCCGTTTCCTATAACAGGTTTCCGAAGGCAACATCACCGAGTACGCGGAGGCCTGTGAGATGACGGAACCGCGGCCTTGCCGGTCCTGGCCCTGCAAGGCGACGACGCCGGCTGCCGCCCTGCTGGTCGCTGTCGTGGTCGCGGCTTGTTCTGGCGGATCCTCGAATTCAGGCGCTTCGAGCGGGGGAAACCCCAACAAAGCAGCGCTGGCCTATGCCAGTTGCATGCGCTCCCACGGGATCACCGATTTTCCCGATCCCAACGCCCAGGGCGGGTTCTCCGCACCCAACGGGATGAATGTCAACTCGCCGCAGTACGCGGCCGCCAACAACGACTGCAAATCGCTGGACTATTCATCACCGCCGCCGTACGACCCGACGACGGCGGCGGCGCTGCTGAAATACGCGATCTGCATGCGCGGGCACGGCCTGTCCTGGTTCCCCGATCCCAACGTCCAGGGCCACCTGGCCGTCAGTTTCCCGAAGGGCATGGGGCCGAACGACCCGCAGTACGTGGCCGCCAACAAGACCTGCTCGGCCGACCTGCCGGCGGGCAGCAGCAACAAGGGAGACGGCCCGTGACCCACGAGATGACGGAACCGTTGCCGAGCCGGTCCTGGCCCGGCAAGGCGATGATGCTCATTGCCGCTGTGCTGGCCGCTCTAACGATCGCGGCGTGCTCTGGCGGGTCCTCGAATTCAGCGGCGTCAAGCGGGGGAAACCCCAACAGCGGCGCTCTCGCCTACGCGAGGTGCATGCGTTCGCACGGGATCACCGATTTCCCCGATCCCAACGCCCAGGGCGGGTTCTCCGCGCCTAACGGCCTGAACCCCAACACGCCGCAGTATGCGGAAGCGAACAAGGTCTGCCTGCCGCTGACGGGATCTACGGCGCCGCCGCCGTACAACCCAACCATAGCGGCCGAGCTGCTGAAATACGCGATCTGCATGCGCGCGCACGGGCTCTCCTGGTTCCAGGATCCCAACGCCCAGGGCCACCTCGACGGGTATCTGCCGAAGGGCATGAGCCCCGACAGCCCGCAGTACGTGGCCGCCAACAAGGCCTGCTCGGCCGACCTGCCCGGTGGCAGCAGCAACGGCAACGGCCCGTGACCCACGGCGCACGAGATCAACGAGCGAACCGGCCGTAGCTGGCCGGCCACATGAAGGGTGAGATAGGTGATGAGCAGTACCGATGCGCGTGAGCAAGCGGGCGATGTTTCCGGGGCGGACGTCTCGGCGGTGAGCGGGTACCGGCCGCGGCGGCGCGGCTGGGTCCTGGCGCTGGCGGTGGTCGTGGTGGTCGCGGCCGGGCTGGGCGGGGCCGATGCGGCCGGGGTGTTTCACTCCCCCAAGCCGACCGCGAGCAACAACGGGTACGCCACTTCGACGGCGGCGGTGACGCGCGGGTCGCTGACCGAGCAGACGCAGGAGGACGCCACGCTCGGCGACGAGGGCTCGTACACGGTGCTGGTTCCCGGGTCGTCGGGCTCGGGCGGCTCGGCGTCGTCTGGGTCGGGGGCGAGCACGTTTACCTGGCTGCCGTCGGCCGGGCAGACGATCCGCCAGGGCCAGCAGATCTACCAGGTGTCCGGGACCCCGGTGGTGCTGCTGTACGGCAGCGTGCCGGCGTACCGGGACCTGTCCGAAGGCATGACCGGCGCGGACGTGACCGAGCTGAACACCGACCTGGTCACGCTCGGCTACGCCACCGCCGCTGCCCTGGGCCCGCGCTCGGGCTGGGATTACTTCAGCGGCGAGACCGCCTATGCGCTGGGGCTGCTGCAGGCGCACCTCGGGCTGACCGTAACCGGGACGCTGCCGCTGGGCCAGGCGGTGTTCTTGCCCGGCGCGATCCAGGTCACCGCCCTGGGCACCGGGGCGGTGCCGGGCGGCGCGGCCACCGCCGGGGCCACGGTGCTGACCGCAAGCTCGCTCACCCCGGTGGTCACCATCGACCTGGACGCCTCGCTGCAGACCGAGGTCGCCGTCGGCAACAAGGTCTCGGTCACCCTGCCCGACGGGTCGGTCACGCCCGGCGTGATCTCGTCGATCAGCACCGCATCAGCCTCCTCGTCGTCCTCATCGGATAACAGCTCGGATAACGGTTCCGGCAACTCCGGAAACGGCTCGGGCAACTCCGGCAACGGCTCGAGCGCGGCGACGATCACGGTGGTGGTGTCGCTGACCAACGCCAAGGCGGCCGGGAACCTGAACCAGGCTCCGGTGGAGGTGACGATCACGACCGGCAGCGTCAGCAACGTGCTGATCGTGCCGGTGGATGCGCTGCTGGCCCAGCCCGGCGAGGGCTACGCGGTGCAGGTCACCGGCCCGGGTGGGCATCACCTGGTCAAGGTCACCCCGGGCCTGTTCGACGACGCGGCCGGGACCGTGCAGGTGACCGGGAACCTCACCCCCGGCCAGCGTGTGGTGGTGCCGGGCATATGACCAGCCACCGACCCACAGCTCACCCGGCCCACACTCCGCGCACGGCGCCGGGCGGGGCACCCGAGCCCGTGCTGGAGCTGCAGGGCGTGACCAAGATCTACCCCGGCAGGCCGCCGGTGCCGGCGCTGCGGGGGGTGAGCGTGCAGGTGGCCGCGGGGGAACTGGTCGCGGTGCTCGGCCCGTCGGGCAGCGGGAAGACCACGCTGCTGCACCTGGCCGGCACCCTGGACCTGCCGACCGCCGGAACCGTCCGCGTCACCGGCCTGGACGTGTCCCGGCTCGCCGACCGGCAGCTTGCCGGGCTGCGCGCGGCCGCCGTCGGGTTTGTGTTCCAGCAGTTCTTCCTCGCCGAGCACCAAAGCGTGCTCGGCAACGTCGCCGACGGCCTGCTGTACGCCGGGGTCCCCCTGGCCCGCCGCCGCGACCAGGCCGCCCAGGCCCTGCACCGCGTCGGCCTCGGCCACAAGCTCGCCGCCCGGCCCACCCGGCTGTCGGGCGGGGAACGGCAGCGGGTCGCGATCGCCCGGGCGATCGCGGGGGAGCCGGCGATCGTGCTGGCCGACGAGCCCACCGGCAACCTGGACCAGGCCACCGGCGCCGCCATCTTGGACCTGCTCGCCCACCTCAACGCGGCGGCCGCGACCACGATCGTGGTGGTCACCCACGACGAACGTGTCGCCGCGCGGATGCGCCGCCAGGTCCGGATGCTCGACGGCCGCATCGTCTCCGACACCGACACCGCCATCCCCTGGCCGGATGAAGCGGGACAGACCCCGGGCTGGCCCGGCGAGGCCGCCGAGCGGATCGCGGGCTGGCCCGGCCAGCCACAAGGAGGACCCCGATGACCGCCACCATCTCTGGCATCCCCCAAGCGGGTCGCCGTCCCGCGGCGGCCCGGCTGCGCCTGGCCGATCTGGCCCGGCTGGCCGTGGTGGGCGTGCGCACCCGCAAACTGCGCGCCGCGCTGTCCGCGCTGGGCATCGCGATCGGGGTCGCCGCGATCGTCGCCGTGCTCGGCCTGTCCTCGTCATCGGCGGCGGGACTGAACGCGGAGATCGCCGCGCTGGGCACCAACCTGCTCACCGTCCAGCCCGGGCAAAACCTCACCGGCGCCACCGCGCAGCTGCCCACCACCGCCCCCGGCATGATCGCCCGGCTGCCCGGCGTCACCCAGGTCCAGTCCACCGGCGCCACCAACGCGAACGTCTACCGCTCGCCGCTGATCCCGGCGGTGAACACCAACGCGCTGAGCGTCGACGCCGCCACCACCGGCCTGCCCGCGACGTCAGGGACCAGCCTGGCCCGCGGCGAGTTCCTCAACGCCGCCACCGCCCGCGAACCGGTCGCCGTGCTCGGCGCGGCCGCCGCGCAACTGCTCGGCATCGACACGATCTTCCCCGGCGAACGGGTCTGGGTCACCGGCACCGGCGCCAACGGCAACGGCGGCATGTGGCTGTATGTCACCGGCATCCTCAACCCCGACGTGCTGTCCCCCGACGTCGACTCCTCGGTCCTGGTCGGGTTCCCCTTCGCCCAGCACCACCTGTCCTTCGGCGGCAACCCCACCACCATCTACGTCAAAGCCGCCGGCACCCGGGTCAGCGCCGTCGACAGCCTGCTCGCCGCCCAGGCCAACCCGGCCGACCCCGCCGGGGTGCAGGTGTCCCAGCCCTCGGACGCGCTGGTCGCCCAGGCCGACGCCAAAGCCGCGTTCAGCACCCTGTTCCTCGGCCTGGGCGCGGTCGCGCTGCTGGCCGGCGCCATCGGCGTGGCCAACATCATGGTCATCGCCGTGCTCGAGCGCCGCTCCGAGATCGGGCTGCGCCGCGCGCTGGGCGCCACCCGCGGCCAGATCCGCACCCAGTTCCTCACCGAAGCCACCACCTTGTCGCTGCTCGGCGGGCTGGCCGGCACCATCACCGGCGCCGCCGCCACCGCCATCTACGCCCACAGCAAAGGCTGGGCCACCGTCATCCCCACCAACGCCTGGGCCGGCGGCCTGGCCGCCGCCATCCTCACCGGCGCCCTCGCCGGGCTGCTGCCCGCCATCCGCGCCGCCCGCCTCTCCCCCACCGAAGCCCTCTGGAGCATCTAGCAGGCCGCGACCCTGCTGCTGGCCTGTGCCGAACGCGGCACCGGCCTCACAGGTCCAGGACGACGTCGGTGCCGGGGCGGGCGCAGCAGATCAGCACCTGCCCATCGGCCGGCGGTTCCAGCGGTTCCGGGGAGTAGCTGATGTCGCCGGAGAGCAGCTGCGTGGTGCAGGTGTGGCAGACGCCACTGCGGCAGCTCCACCGGGTTGGGACGTCGCAGGCGTCGGCAAGCTCGAGCACGCTGCGGTCGCCGTCCGGGAACGGCGCCGAGATACCGCTGCGGGCAAAGGTCACCAGCGGCCCGGTTCCGGGCGGCCCAGGCGGCTGGTGGGGCGGCTTGTGGGTCTGCGCGGTGAGCCCGGGATTGATCGGCGGGCGCGCGCCGAACAGCTCGGTGTGGATGCGGGCGGGGTCGACGCCCAGCGCGGCAAGGGCGCTGCGCATGTCGGTCATGAACCGGGCCGGGCCGCAGACGTAGCCGCTCGCGTCGGCCGGGATCGCGAGCCCGGCCAGCTTGTCTTTGCTGAGCCGGCCCAGTGTGGCGTGGGCACGCCGGCGTTCCCCGGGAGCGGCCGCGCTGTAGAACACGTGTTCACGCGCGTGCGGCAGCGAGGCCAGCAGACCATGTGCCTCGGCCGCCAGCGGATGCTCCTGCGGCCGGCGGGCGCCGTGGATCCACCACACCTCGCGCTCGCTGTTGGTGTGAGCGAGCTGGTGCAGCATGGACAGCACCGGCGTGACTCCGATGCCGGCCGAGATCAGCAGCACGGGTCTGGTGTCTTCGTCGAGTGTGAAGTCGCCGCGTGGAGCCGCTACATCGAGGATGGCGCCGGGGTGCAGCCTGCAGCACAGGTAGCTGCTGGCGGCGCCGTGCGGCTCGTGCTTGACGCTGATGCGGTACGGGTCGGCACCGGGCGCGGCAGATAGCGAGTAACTGCGCACCGGGGCGGGCTGGCCGGCGCCGGCAATCCGCAAGGTCAGGTACTGGCCGGCCGCGGCGGCGGGCAGCCGTGTCCCGTCCGCGGCGGCGAGGTAAACAGAGGACACGGTCGCGCTCTCCGGCACAACCTTGGTCACCTTCAGCTCGCGGAATCCGGTCCAGGCCGGCGCGGTGCGCTCGGGCACGTCGCCGGCACCACTGGCCGATTGGAGCTCTTCGCGGAAGGACTGCTGCCAGCCGGGGCTGAGGGCGGGGATCTGCGTCGCGACACGAAGCTTGGCGAGGTCGCGACCGGGGAGGTAGAGCAGCGCGTCGGTGTCGGCCACGGTAAGCCCGTGCGGGCCGGCCTGAGTCTTGATGATCGGATCGCCGGCCTGGATGCGCCCTTCGCTGATGACGCGCATGTAGAACCCGGGACGGTGATGGCTGACCAGAAGCGCGGGCAGCTCGGGCTGGCCGAGCCGCAGGCCGACCCGGTAGCAGGTCACCCGGGGCTGGGTGACCTCGAACTCGGCCTCGCCGATGCGGTACCGGTCGCCGATGCAGACCTCGTCGTCGGGCAGGCCGTCGACGGTCAGGTTCTCTCCGAACTGCCCGTAGCTGAGCTCCTTACGGCCGAAGTGCTGTTCCCAGTGCCGGTAGGACTGGATCTGGTAGACGAGCACGGCGCGCTGCTCGCCGCCATGGCCGTTCAGGTCACCCTGGCCATCACCGTCGATGTTGAGCCGGCGGGCCATCACCGGGCCGCGCACCGGGTGCTTCCACACTCCGGTGAAGACGCTCTTGCCCTGCCAGGGCACGTCTTTCGGCATGCCCACGTTGACCGAAAGCACGCTTGGCGCCGTCTTCGTCGCGGTCATGGCCCGCTGGCGGGGTTCACCTCACCGGCGGTGAGGTCGCGGTCGACCCCGTGCGGGACCACGCTCTGGCCGGGCTCGAGCCTGAGCCGGGTGCCATCCAGGTACACCTCGATCTTGTCCGGCTCGAAAGACAGCAGCCCTGAGATTCGTCCGGCCTCGGGCCAGGCCTCCTCATACGACCAGGCAGCGCGGCGCGCGCCGGCGACGTCGTAGTAACTGCACAGGCCCTTGTACGGGCAGAAGGTCTGGCCCTGAGCCGGGACGAGCGCGGATTCGTCGACGTCGGCGCGAGGGACGTACCAGCGGGGCGCGAACCCGGACTCATACAAGGCCAGCGGGCGCGTGGTGTCGGCGATGCTCCGGTCGCCGTGCCGGACTGCGAGGTGACGGCTGGTCTGGCGGATGTCGATGCGGTGATAGGCATCGGCGGCATGGCCGACGATCCGCTCGTCTTCCTCGTAGAAGGCGTCCATGGCCCGCCAGGCGAATGCGATCCGTCCCTTCAGCTCGGTCGCGTACCCGGGCAGGTCGATGTGCTGCCAGGCAGCGCGGGGTTTGGCGTACTCGCCGGCCCGGACGCTGTACCAGGACGTCGTACCGAGGTCACGGTGGCGGGTGCTGTACTCGCTGGGCTCCAGCGCGCCCGCCGCGACGTCGCCGAGCGGGAAGTAGGCCACCGGGTAGCGGCCGGGCTCGTGCAGCAGCACGACGTCCTCGCTGTCGGCGATCCAGGCTCCGCCGAACCGCACACGCATCCGCCGCCGCAGCGGCTCGGCGAACAGCAGCCGCTCCGGTAGCGGGTCGGGTACCAGGAACCGGCCGACCGCCCCCGGTGCCAGCGGTCCCTGCTGCCAGGAAAGGCCCATCTTTCTCTCTCCGTTCTTCACGGCCACGGCATGCTTAACCACATTAAAATGTTTACCTGGTTATGTTGGCAGTCAACCACGACGGGTTTAACCTGTCAAACGACTCAACATGGTTAGGAGGTGGGACGGCGGACACCGTACCGGACGAGGGATTTCTCCTGGCCGTCCTCAACAGCACCCCGGTTGTCGACGGGGTACCGACGGACGTCTTCGCTGACACCGCGCGGGCCCGGGCGTGGCTGGCCGACGCCGGCGGCCTGGGCACCGAGGCCGAACTGCGGCACGTGCTGGAGGTGCGGCAGACGCTGCAGGCGGTCGTGCGCGGCGAGCAGCCGGCGGACGATCTGGCTCCGGCGCTGCAGGGCGTGGGATACGTGCCGGCCATGGTGGACGGCCAGATCAGCTGGACCCTCAGCGTCCCCCCCGACCGCGAGATGGCCACGCGGGCCGTCTTGGCCTGGGACGCGCTTGCCAGGCACAGCCCCGGGCGGCTGCGCCCGTGCGCGAACGACGAATGCCGCCTGTTCCTCGTTGACCACAGCAAGGCCAACGCCGCCCGGTGGTGCTCGATGGCGCTGTGCGGCAACAGGATGAAGGCCCGCCGGCACTACCAGCGGATCCGGAACGTCCAGGCGGACTAGGGGTCCCGGACTCAGCTGGTGACCCAGGCAACGATGTGGCTGTTGATCTCCCCGGGTTTCTCCAGGTGCAGAAAATGGCCCACGCCGTTGATGACGATCATGCGCGAGGACGGTGCGAGAAGGGGCTCGGCGCGGCGGGCCAGCCGGGCCACCACGCAGCCGTCGTCGGCACCGTGCAGATAGAGGGTGGGCTGCGGAGCGGTGCGCGTCACGTCCAGCCCCGCCTCGGCCGGGGAATTCCGGTAGTAGCTGATCGCGGCGGCCAGGTTCGCTGGCTGAGCCAGCGACTGCTTGACCCGGTTCAGGTGCTCGCCCGCCTCCAGGCCGGGTGACCAGTCGGCCCAGAGCCGGTCCAGGAACGACATGCCGTCGGCCGCCACCACGGCTTCAGCCGACCCTTCCGGGTCGCGGAACAAGAACTCGTAGAAGAACCGCTTGAGCTGTTCGTAGTCGCTGTACAGCACCGGGTCGAGGGCCGCCGGCGGCACCGCAAGCGTGACCAGCCGCCGCCACCGGCCTGGCGAGTCCGCTGCCGCGGCGTAGCCGACCTCCGCTCCCCAGTCGTGCCCGATCAGCACGGCGTCCGCATCGCCGCCGAGCACCTCGTGCAGGGCCAGGGCATCGCCCGCCAGCGCCCCGATGTGATAGGCGCCATCCGCCGGCACCGCGGTCGGCGCGTACCCGCGCATGAACGGCGCCACCGCGTGGAACCCGGCCTCCGCGAGGGCCGGCAGCAGATGCGTCCACGTATGCGCCGTATCCGGGAAACCGTGCAGGCACAGCGCCAGCGGGCCGGAACCAGCCTCAAGCACCCCGAACTCAAGACCGTTCGCCCGCACCATGCCAGCCCGGACCGCAACCGAGGCAGCCACCCCGTCACGCTACTGCCGATCCGGCGCCACGGTCGGGCGGTCGAGCTACTCGACTTCTTTGAGAACCTTCTGCATCGAGTCGTTCTGCTCCCGCAGGTAATCGAGCTGCGCGGTGACGTCGCCGAGCTTGAGGTCGGTGTGTTCCTGAACGGTGATGGCCAGGTCGGCCAGCCGACGGTACTCATCGGCCAGCCGGCGGTACTGTTCGCCGCTGTTCAGCTCGATCTGCGCGCGTTTCCTGGTGATGAGGTACCGGTACCCCAGAAACATTCCGAGCGCGAACACCCCGATGATCACCAGGTTGATGAGCCCCTGAGTGTCCGGGCGCTGGCCGTAGGGCTCTATTTCGAAGGGGATCGTCAGTACCCCGACCGCGACCACAACGGCCACGCAGATCATCGCCGTTTCCCTCGACGTTCTTTGTTTCATCCCTGCTCCGCCTCGCAACGTTCTCGATATCCTTAGCATGTGCAAAATAAAATTAGCATGGGGCCTTTCAGGCAGTCAACTCAACTAATCGGCCACGGGCAGCGGTGATCCGTCACGGCCCTTTCCGGCCGGCTGCGGGCATGCATCCTGGCAACGTAAGTTCGCTTCCGCTCACCGGGCATCAACCCCGAGGTGGAACTCCCGGCACGGGCCGGCTGTCGGGTTGACGTCCCGGACGCAGACCGGCGGGATGCGGCGGCGTGCTCATTCACTCAGATGAAACATCGTTTAACCAGAGGGCAACAGATCCGTTTCACCGAACGCTAGCCACCCGACGCGCGCAGTCACCGGCCCCGGCCGGGATGATGACGCCAGCGGGCCGCGCCCGCCGATCGCCTCACTCGGGCAGCCAGACCAGCGTGCCCGCCCTCGACCGGATCGCCCGCGCCGCCCGCAGGTACCGCAGCCGCTGGATCTTGCTCCGGTCCGGCCCGAACACGAAAATCCCGGCCCGCTGCTCGGCAAGCACCTCCAGCATGGCCGGGACGGGATGAAAGCTCTTCACCCGCAGCCTGGTCACCTCGACGCCGAGCGACTGCGCGAGCCGGGCCGGAGCCGCCAGCGACTCGGCGAGCTGCGGCGGGTACGGCAGGTCGTCATAACCGAGCATCGCCGAGAGCGGCAGCGGCGCGCGCTCGACGAAGTTGGCAATGATCAGCCGCTGGCCGAGCTCAACGGCCGAGTCGACGGCGAAGGTCACGGCGCGGGGATCAAACGGGACGTCGAGCGTGCTGAGCAGTACCGGACGGACCTCGTCCGGGTCGGGCTTCAGCGGGGTATCCGGATCCCGGCACTGCGTCGACCGCATCTCAGCTCATTCCGGGTGCAGCTTCCATCGGCGGAGGTTCCGGGCGCGCTCCCTGACCTGCCGCCGCCACCTGGGCATGTAGAAGAGGTACCAGAAGCCCATCAGCAGCGGCATGAGCAGCAGGATCCGGAGGCCGGCAAACGGCACCAGCACGAGGACGGGGACCATGAGCCCCAGCGCGGTGGCGATCACGGTCAGCCGCATCCGGCGCATGTCCCGCATGATCCCCCAGTACTCCTCGGCGGGGATCTGCGCGGTGTTCCACGTGCGCCGGCACTTAGGGCACGTCCATCGCTCGCCGTGCGGCACGTAGCCGACGTCGCCGCAGTCGCAGCGGACGGTGATCTGTGCCCCGCGCATGCCCGCATTGTAGATGCCCGCCCGCCGTCCGAACAGGACCGAACACGACCGGATCGTGCCTGATCATGGCCTGGCCGCCGATCACGGGGCAGATAGCGCGAAGATCACATCGCTGAGTAACAGCGACGTTACGCAAGTAGGAGACATGTAGACATGAGGGCCCTGGCGTGCTAAACAACGTTTACCTGGGGTGAACGGAGGTGCCCAGATGGCCGAAGCGTACGTTGAGGAACGGCACCTGCTGAAAGCACTCCGCTGGTGGGACGGGTTCGTGATAGCCCTGTGTAATCCGGGCTTTCTGATCGCGTCACTCGGCTTCTCCATGGGTGCTCTTGGCACGTGGGGCGCGGTGCTGCTGTGGGCCATCTCGGCCGGGGTCGGCATGCTGCAGACCTGGATCTATGCCGAGACCGCCTCGATGTTCCCTGATAAGCCCGGCGGCATCTCCCTGTACGCCCACGAGGGCTGGCGCGGACGGTTCTCCCTGGCCGGGCCCATCGGGGCGTTCGGCTACTGGATCGGCTGGTCCGTTGTGCTGTCGATCTTCGGCGTGCTGATCGGCGACCTGATCCAGGCCCAGTGGTTCCCGTCGGCCACATGGTCGGTGTTTGACGGCGTCGTGCACCTGGGCCTGCCCCAGTTCCTCGGCATCGGCATCATCATTCTGGTCTGGCTGCTCAACATCTTCGGGATCCGCCCGGCCGTGTGGATCTCGTATCTCACCGGGCTAGGGCTGATGGTGCCGCTGGTGATCTTCATCCTGGTGCCCTATCTGACCGGGCACTGGCACAGCACCAACATGACCTGGTACCTGCACGGCTTCAGCGGCTTCAAGCTGGCGATGGTCTACCTGTTCCTGTTCGGCTGGTCGGCGTACGCGGCAGAGGTCTGCGCGACGTTCGCCCCCGAGTACCACGACACCAGGCGGGACACGACGATCGCGCTCCGGTCGGCGGCCGTGTTCACGCTGCTGGTGTTCCTGCTGTTCCCGCTGGGCATCGGCGGGGTGGCGGGCGCACCGCCCGCGGCAACCGCCAGCGGTGAGTTCTACGTCACCGACCTGGCGAAGATCGTGGGCAGCGGCGCGGCCGGTGTCATCATCGTGCTGCTTATCGGCAGCCTGTTCCTGTCGATGATCTCCTCCACCGCCGACGGTTCGCGCGCGCTGTACGGGATCGCGCGCGACGACATGACGATCAAGCAGCTCTATCACCTGAACCGTTATCACGTGCCCGCCCGGGCGATGACCGTGGACCTGGTCGTCAACACGTTGCTGGTGCTGTTCATCTCCAGCAACCTCGCGATCCTGTACATGAGCAACATCGGGTACGTGCTGTCCCACGTGCTCGCGCTGAGCGGCTTCCTGCTACTGCGGAAGGACCGGCCGCACTGGCCACGTCCGATCAAGGTGGGGCCCGTCTGGGTCTGGATCGCCGCTGTGCTCGTGGTCTTCAACACCGTGCTGCTGGGCTTCGGCATCACGAACCCGACCCTCACCGGCTACGGGACCTGGACCGACATGGGCATCGGGGTCGGCGTGCTGGTGGGTTCCGTTGTCCTGTACTTCTACCGCCGGATCGTGCAGGACAAGTCGCACGTCACGTTCCGCGAGGAGGTTCCCGACATGCCGTCGCCGGAGCAGATGGCGCTGCTCGGGCAGGAGGCGGCGGTCGCGGCGGACTGACCGGCCCGGCGGCCTGCCGTCACTCCGCCGCCGCCCGCCTCAGCTCCACGGGAACGGCGAGTTGCTCTTGGGGTGCATCTCGCCGGTGCGGTACCGGTCGAACCGGAACGGGGCCAGCAGCCCCTGCTGCTCGCCGAGCAGTTCCTTCGCCACCAGCGCCCCGACGCCGATCATCTTGTACCCGTGGTTGGAGTCCGCGATGACGTAGGCGTTCTGCCGGAAGACGTCGAACACCGGGAAGCTGTCCGGCGTGAAGGCGCCGATCCCCCCGGTCGGCTCGCGCCGGTACAGGGCCCGCTTTCCCTCGAACCGCTTGTGGCAGTGGGCCAGTGCCGAGGTCCACATCCGGATGAAGTCGTCGCGCACCGTGTACTCCGGGCTCTCCGGGCCGTACGGATCGACGGCGACCTGCGCGGCCGGTTTGCCGACGACATACGGCGACGTGCCGCCCTGGACCCCGCCGAAGTAGAAGTCCGGCTTGTAGTAGATCCCCCACATCCGGTCGGTGATCAGGCTGCCGTCGGCGTCGTCGTGCAGCGGGGCGCTGGAGTCCACGTGCAGGACCGGCGGGAAGCCGCCCCGGTTGTCGGTGAATTCCCTGGGGTCAACGGCCAGCGTGCCCTCCTGCAGCGCCCAGTAGGTCCACATCGGCTGAGTCCGGGTGCCATCCGGGCTGGTCACCGGGATCTCGTCGGGAAGCTCCAGCATCGCCCACAGGTCCCGGATCCACGGGCCGGCGGCGAGGATCACCTGGTCGCACCGGACCTCGCCCTGGTCGGTCTGCACCGCCGTGATCGCCCCGCCGTCGGTGCGGAAGCCGGTGACCCGGACCCCGGCCTCGATCCGCACGCCCTCGGCCTCCGCCTTCGCGGTCAGCCCGCGCAGCGAGCGGACGTTGTTGGCGTAGCCGCCCTTCTGCTCGTGCAGGATCGCGGTGATGCCCGGCGCCTGCCAGTCGCTGAACATGTCCAGCATGTAGCGCCGGCAGTCGCCCTCGCCCTCGATGAGCGCGGACGGGTAGCCGATCGCCTGCTGCTCCGCGTAGATCTTCGCCACGTTCTCGTGCATGGCCTCGGGAGCGATCTGCATGTAGCCGACGGGATGGAACGCGAACGCCTCGGGGTCGGACTCCCACACCGACACCGAGTGCGCCATGAGCTCACGCATCGCCGGCTGGAAGTAGTTGTTGCGGATCACGCCACAGGCGATGCCCGAGGCGCCGGAGCCGATACCGCGCTTGTCCAGGATGAGGATGTCCGCGCCGCTGCCGAGGCCGCGGGCGGACAGTTCCCTCGCCAGGTGCCACCCGGTGGACAGGCCGTGCATCCCCGCGCCGATGATGACGTAACGACTGCTGGCAGGAACACTCATCGGTTCGCCCCTCTGCTGGCGGCTGGGTCCTCGGCTTGCTACTATTGCCCATAGGGCAATAGTATTTCCCAGATAGGACTATCGTACCTTGGCCAGAACCGGCCTGCCAGCCACGCGTCAGGTCGCCGCCGTGCAGCGGGCGATCGCGATCCTCGACGAGCTCGCCGAGGCACGCGGCGAGCTGGGCACCAACGAGATCGCCCGCCGCACCGGGATCAACGTCAGCACGATCTCGCGGATCCTGGCCACGCTCGCCGCCGGCGGCCTGGTCGACCACGTCACGTCCACCGGGCGCTACCGCCTCGGCGCCGGCGTGGCCCGGCTCGCCAACGCCGCGGCGCTGGATATCCGGTCGCTCGCCCGGCCTCATCTGGAGGAACTCGGCAAGCACATCGGCGAGACGATCACGTTGTCGGTTCCCGGCGAGCACGAGGCGTTCACGCTCGACTTCGTGCAGAGCGAGCTCACCGTGCGCAGCGTGGCCGAGGTCGGCCGCACCAGCGTCGCGCACGCCACCGCGGTGGGCAAGGTGTTCCTGGCGCACGGCGGCAGGCTGCCCGACGGCCCGCTGCGCGCGTTCACCGACCGGACGATCGTGGACCGCAACGTGCTGCAGGTCGAGATCGCCACGGTCGCCGAACGCGGCTGGGCTCAGGCGCTCGGCGAGCGGGAAGAGGACCTGAACGCGGTGGCCGCGCCGGTCCTGAACGCGGCCGGCAAGCTCGTGGCGATCCTCGGCGTTCAGGGCCCGGCGGTCAGGTTCAGCCCGCGCGCGATGCGCGTGGCGGTGGGTCTGCTCGCGGAGAAGACCGCCCTCATCTCCGCCGCCCTGTGACCGCCCCCGCCGCGCCAACCGCACGCCCCGGCCGCGTCGATGTACCGATCGGCCGCATAGAACATGCCCATCGGTACATCGACGCCCGGGCAGGCCGGCAACTTGGCCGGCGGCCCGGGGGTCGCCCGGGCTCCCGCGCCAACCGAACCGCCCCCCGGCCGACCCCAGGCCGGCCACCCCCGCCCTGGGCCGCCTTCCATGGAACCCGGCTGCGGGCGCGGGCTATTTCGCCGCTGGCCGCTCAATACGAATAATTGCCACTGAGGCAACACTGTTTCAGATTGAGCGCTAACGATCTGAGGACAGCGGTCCTAGAATGGACACAAGCAGGCAACCCTATTGCCTTGGCGGCAATTGGCCTGGGAGAGCACGCCATGGTCGCATCGCGTCCGCTCAGGGCGGGGCAGCTCGACAGCTGGGACTTCAGGGAGGCTGTCGGTGCCTTCACGACCGGCGTCACCGTGGTGACGACGTGCGACGAATCCGGCACGCGCTACGGCCTCACCGCGAACTCGTTCGCCTCGGTGTCGCTCGATCCGCCGCTGGTGCTGTTCTGCGTCGACCACCGGGCGCCGAGCCTGGACGGGTTCAACCGCAGCCAGCACTTCGCGATCAACGTTCTGGCGGCGGACCAGGAGGAGGTCGCCAGGCGGTTCGCGCGCCCTTCCGACGACAAGTTCGCTGGCCTGAACTGGCGGGTCGGCATCTTCGGCGCGCCGCTGCTCGACCGTTGCATCGCGCACATCGAGTGCACCCTCGAGCATCGTCACCCGAGCGGGGATCACGAGATCGTGATCGGGCGGGTACACCGGGTCAGGGTGTACGAGGGCGAGCCGCTGGTGTTCCACCGCAGCCGGTTCGGCACGGTGGTCGCCGACACCGCGACCGGCTAACCCGGACGGGCAGGCACCGGCCGGGCGCAGAATCAGCTCACAGTGCCCGCGCCGCTGGCCCGGAGGTCGGTGCTGTGCGTGTCCGCCCACTGCCCGAGCGCGTGCAGCTGCTCCCGGAGCGAACGGCCCAGCTCGGTCAGTGAGTAGCGGACAGGGGCTGGCGGCGGGCCGCCGGAGGCCCGGCTGACAAAGCCCTCCTCCTCGAGGGTGCGCAGCGTGCGGGTCAGCATGCGCCGGCTGATGCCCTCGATCGACCTGTCCAGCTCGTTGAACCCGTGGTCGCGTTCGGCGAGCAGCCGGATGACCGCCGGGCTCCACTTGTCGCCGACGCGCCGCAGTACCTTCGTAACCGCGCAGCTCTCGTACGCCCGGAGCGTGACGACGGTTCCGCCAGGTTCAGTGGACATCAATGTGCCTTCTCCCCGTCTGCGTGGCGATTGGCCGACGATCAGCGTATGCACACGATCGAGCTGGGAAACGTCTCGGTAACCAGGATCCCCCACTTCAGGCATTGGTCCCTGCCCGCCGCCGAATTCCTGCCCGGAAGCGGCCCGGCGCTGTGGCAGGCAAACAAGTCGTGGCTTGCCCCGGTGCACTGGCAGCCCGCGACGGGCCGGGTGGGGGTGGCCGTCCAGTCCTGGCTGCTGCGCAGCGCGGGCGCCACGATCATCATCGACACCGGCCTGGCGGCGCAGACCGCCCGCCCGGGGGTCCCGGCCGGGACCTCGCTTCCGGAAGCGCTGGCCGCTGCCGGGGTGGCACCCGAGGACGTGGACCTCGTCGTCTGCACGCACCTGCACGCGGATCACGTGGGATGGAACACCCGCCTTGACGGCGCCGAGCGGATCCCGGTGTTTCCCCGCGCACGGTACCTGTTCTCCCGCCCCGACCTGGATTTCTTTCATCCCAGCGCGCTGACCGAGGAACCCGGCCGCAGCGCGGTCGTCTACGCGGAGTCGGTCGAGCCGATCCTGCGCGCGGGAAGGGCGCTCATCTGGGACGGCGCGCACACCATCGACGAGAACCTCCGGCTTCGCCTGGCGCCTGGCCACACGCCGGGACACGGCATCGTGATCCTGGATTCAGGCGGCTGCCGGGCGGTCTTCGCCGGCGATCTGCTGCACACACCGGTGCAGCTGCGCGCGCCCGAGTTGTCCAGCTGCTTCTGCCACGATGGGCCCGCGGCGGCACGGACCCGGCGCGCGGTCCTGCAGTGGGCCGCCGACCATACGGCCCTTGTGATCCCCGCCCATTTCGCCGGCGCTGGTGCCGTGGAAATCAAGCGGAGCGGCACCGGCTTCGCGGTCCGGCGCTGGGCCCGCTTCGGCAGCCACTTCCCTGCCGAGGAGGGTGCCGGACCTGCCTAAGCTGGGCGAACCGCGCGCTAGGACCGGGGGCGGGTCTTGTCCGGGTCGTAGAACGGGAACCTGACCACCTGCGCGGGTATCCGCTTGCGGAACCCGTCCAGCTTCCCGACCTCGACCTCGGTCCCGATCTCCGCGTACTCGACGGACATCCGGCACAGCGCGATGTTCTTGCGCAGGATCGGTGACCGGGTCCCGCTGGTGACGACGCCGACCTGCGAGCGGCCGACGTGCACGCAGTCACCGTGCCCGGCGGCCTCGTTCCCGTCCAGCTCCAGCCCGACCAGGGTGCGCTGCGGCGAGGCCTTGCGGCGCTCCAGCGCGGCGCGGCCCACGAAATCGTCCTCCTTGGTCTTGAGCGGGACGGTGAACCCGATGCCGGCCTCGAACGGGTCGACCTGGTCGCAGAACTCGTACCCGGCGAAGATCAGGCCGGACTCGATCCGCAGCATGTCCAGCGCGTCAAGACCGAGCGGGGTCAGCTCGTGGGCCGATCCGGCCTCCCACACCGCGTCCCACAGCGCCTCGGCGTCGTTCGGATGGCACCACAGCTCGTAGCCGAGCTCGCCGGTGTACCCGGTGCGCGAGACGATCAGCGGCAGCCCGGCCGGTCCGCCGATCCGCCCGATCGCGAACCGGAACCAGCCCAGGTCGCCGAGCTCGGGCTGGGCCGGCGGGGTCCACACCAGCCCGCTCAGCAGCTCACGGGAGTTCGGCCCCTGCACCGCGATGTTGTGCAGGTGGTCGGTTGAGTGCTTGACCCAGACCCGGTCCAGGCCCAGCCGGCCGGCCAGCTCGCGCAGCCAGATCCCGTCGTGCTCGTCGCCGCCGACGAACCGGAACCGGTCGGCGCCGAACCGGAACACCGTGGCGTCGTCGAGCATCCCGCCGGTGTCGTTGCACATCGCGGTGTACACGACCTGTCCCTCGGCCAGCCTCCTGATGTTCCTGGTGACGGCCGCCTGCAGCAGCGCCTCCGCGTCCGGGCCGACGACCTCGAACTTCCGCAGCGGGGACAGGTCCATCACCACGGCGCCCTCGCGGCACGCCCAGTACTCGTCGATCGCGCCGTGGTTGTCGAAGCTGGTCGGCAGCCAGTAGCCGCGGTACTCGGTGGTCCGCCGGGTCAGCGCCGACCAGCGTGGCTGGAACGCGGTCTGGAGGGTCAGCTTCGGCTCGGCATCCGGGGTGACGCGGTGCGCGATCGCCATGGAGAACCTCCGCTCGGCCGGGTAGACGCGGACGTGGATGTCGGTGGGGGTCCATGCGTTGGCGGGGTCGATGTCGTCGGGGCACGCAGACGACGCGCAGACCAGGTCGGTCATCGCGCGGAGCAGCACGTAGTCGCCGGGGCGGGACCACGGCTCGTCGAAGAACAGCTGGTTGGCGTCGTTGAAGAACGTGTTGTAGAAGAAGTTCAGCGCGGGCCAGCCGCGCCGCGCCGCGATGCCGAACGGGGTGAGCTGGCCGTTGAAGTTGTCGGTGCAGTTCACGTGGCCCGGGTAGCCCATGTCCTCGTAGTACTTGGCGTTGCAGGCCAGCGCGAACGTGTCGTGCCTGCCGACCGTGTCGCGGACCACCTCGACCAGCGGGCGCATGTCCTGGTCGAAGAACTTGCCGTAGAGCCCGGGCTGCGGGTACGCGTTGCCCATCAGGTTGCGGGTGGTGGTGGCGTCGAGGCCGCGCTCGGTGCCGTCGGCGAGCCGGCGTTCGTCGAACGCCAGGAAGTCCGAGCACTGCCGGCCCTCGACGTCGATGACCTGGATGTACTGCCCGGCCTCGACCTGGTACGCGAGCGCGGTCGAGGAGTTCACCCGCAGGTCGAGCACGGGATCGGCCAGCGGCGGGGGCAGCGTGGGCTCGCGCGGCGACCGGGGGCGCGCCCGCCTCACCTCGACCACCAGGTCTGACGGCGGGTTGTCCTCGGCCACGGCCATCGGCCCGCCGGGTGCCGCGACGATGCAGGTCGCCGGCTGCTGAGCGGTGAACGCGGCGGCCTGGCCGGCCGGCGACCACTCGCCGAACAGGCCGACAGCCCGCGCCGCGCCCGGGTCCAGGCCGCGTGCCGCGAGCTCAGCGATCACCTCCGGCCCGGTGGTCGTTGCGGTGGCCGGACCCGGCACGGCGCTGCCCGTTCCGGCCCATGGGTGTGCTGCCAGTGCGCGGACCACGGTCGCCGCCGCGTCGGGGGACGCGCCGAGCGCGGCGTAGTCCTCGCTGCCCCGGGCCAGCACGGTGAGCTCGCCGCGCTGCCGCCCCTGGGTGTCGATGACCGTGATCTCGTCGCCGGTGTCGAGCTCGACGGCGGTGACGGCACCCGGGTGCACCAGGTAGCGCTCCAGCCGGGGATCGGCCGGGATCAGGCCCGGCAGGACGAGCCGGGGGCGCTCCACAGTGCTGGCCCGGGGGGACGACCCCCCGGAACCCCCCGCTATTGTCACCGTCAACTCACCTCGGGATCGGTTCCTTGGCCTCGTCCTCGGCGGCCTGGGCCAGCAGCTTCTCGGCCAGCGCCCGCTTGCCCTTGGCGTCCAGCTTCTTGGTCTCGTTGGTGATCGCTCGCTCGTTGACGTGCTGGTTCCAGTAGTCGAGCACGTCGAAGCCGAGCAGCGCCGACTTGCCGACGAACTGGCGGAGCACCTCGTTGGTCGGGCCCATCACCCAGCCTGCCTTGGCGTCGCGCAGGTACCGCTCGAGTTCCATGTCGCGCTTGTACCCGGAGCCGCCGCAGGCGTGCAGCATCTTGTCGACCACGTGCGCGACGTTCTTCGCCGCGGCGAACTTGAGCTGCCAGCCCCAGTGCAGGAACCCGGCGCGTGCCGTGCTGCCCGGCTGCAGCACCCGGGTGTTGTTGTCGGTGGCCCGGTCGAACGCCTCGGCCACCGACAGCGCGAACACCCGTGCGGCGTTGCTGTCGATGACCGCCTCGCCGACGTAGTCCTGGATCGTCGGGTAGTCGCAGACCCGCAGGCCGACGTCGACGTGCCGCTTGCGGGTGGTGTGCCGCTTGGCGATGTCGATCGCGCCCATCGCGATCCCGTTCCAGACCGACGAGGACCCGAGCAGGAACCACGGGTCCACGGACTCGTCGTTGGACTCCGCGCCGTCCCCGACCGGCCCGACGATCTGATCGCCGGGGATCTGGCCCTGCACGTCGAGCCCGCCGGACTGGTTGCCGCGCAGCCCCAGTGCGTCCCACAGCGCGGGCTGGGCGTGCGCGTCCTCGGCGTCCACCACGAACACCGACAGGTCGTCGTAGCCCTTGAAGTCCGGGCTGGTGGTCTGGATGACGTAGAAATCGGCGAAGCCCGCCGACGTGGTCCAGGACGCCTTCTTGCGCACCTTGAAGCCCCCGTTGACGCGCTCGGCGCCGGACGAGATCGGGTACCAGAAGTGGCTGCCGGTCTCCGGGTCCGAGTAGGACAGGGTCCCGATCTTCCCCGAGTTCAGCGGGCGGATGTACTTTTCGATCAGCGCGGGCGTGGAGCGCAGCATGATCGCGTTCACGGCGCCCATGTGCATGACGTAGCACATCGCGGTCGACGCGCAGCCGTAGCGGGCGATGGTCTCGCAGACCATCGAGTAGGCGACGTGGTTCTGGCCGAGGCCGCCATATTCTTCCGGGACGGTCAGCGCCAGGAATCCGTGCTCGCCCAGCAGTTCCAGATTCCGGCGCGGGAACTTCAGCTCGTCGTCGGAGCGCTTGGCGTTGTCGCGCATCTCCTGCTGGCACAGGTCAATCAGCTCGGCGCGGAGCTCCTTGTGCCGGTCGGTGAGCATCCAGTCCGGATCCCAGTCGTAGCTAAGCCCCCAGTACGGCTCGGAACCCCACATCTTCTCCTGGCTCAATGTGGACCCCTTTGCTGTTGATTGATGGCCAAAATCATCATCCGCCCTGGTTGCGAGCTTGCGCTAGTGTCGGGCTCAGGACAGGCCAACGATCTCGCCGTCCTCGCCGAGGTCGATGTGCGCCGCGGCCGGGTTGGACGACAGCCCCGGCATCGTGCGGATCTCGCCGCAGATCGGGTACACGAACCCGGCGCCGATCGACGCGCGGACCTCGCGGACCGGCAGCGTCCAGCCGGTCGGCGCGCCCTTGAGCGCCGGATCGGAGGAGATCGAGAGCTGCGTCTTGGCGATGCACACCGGCAGCCGGCCGAAGCCGTTGCGTTCGTAGGTATCGAGCTGCTTGGTGGCCTGTGCCGAGTAGGAGACGCCCGCCGCGCCGTAGACCTTGGTGGCGACGGCCTCGATCTTCTGACGCAGGCTGTCCTGCTCCAGGTAGAGGAACCGGAAGTTGCTCGGCTCCTCGGCCGCCTCTGCCACCGCCTCGGCCAGCTCGGTCGCGCCGCGGCCGCCGTTCTCGAAGTGGCTGGACACCGCGGCGCGAGCGCCCATCTCGGCGGCGATCTGCCGGATCGCGTCGTACTCGCTGGGGTGGTCGGTCGGGAACGTGCCGATCGACACGACCGGCGAGATGCCGTGCAGCCGGACGTTCTCGATCTGCTTGCGCAGGTTGGCCGCGCCGGCGAAGACGTCATCGGGGTTCTCGGCCACCAGCTCCTCGGGCAGCGGGCGCCCGGCGACCACCTTGTACTTGCCCGAGTGCGCCTTCAGCGCCCGCACCGTGGCCACGACGACCGCGGCGTCCGGAACCAGCCCGGAGTACCGGCACTTGATGTTGAAGAACCGCTCGGCACCCATGTCGGCGCCGAACCCGGCCTCGGTGACCAGGAAGTCGCCGGTGTGGATCCCGATCAGGTCGGCCACGATCGAGGAGTTTCCGGTGGCGATGTTGCCGAACGGCCCGGTGTGCACGAACACCGGCGTGTTCTCCATCGTCTGCAGCAGGTTCGGCTTGATCGCGTCGCGCAGGATCACCGCCATCGACCCCGCCGCGTCGAGCTGCTCGGCGGTCACCGGGGTGCCGTTGGAGGTGTAGCCGATCACGATCCGGCCGAGCCGCTTGCGCAGGTCGGGCAGGGACCGGGTCAGCGCCAGCGTGGCCATCAGCTCGGATGCGGCGGTGATGTCGAACCCGGTCTGCCGGACGACGCCGTCGGCCTTCGGGCCGAGCCCGATCACGATGTTCCGCAGCGCGCGGTCGTTGACGTCGAGCACCCGGCGCCAGGTGATCTCGTTCACGTCGATGCCGAGCTGGTTGCCCTGGTACAGGTGGTTGTCGATCATGGCGGACAGCAGGTTGTGCGCCGCGGTGACCGCGTGCATGTCCCCGGTCAGGTGCAGGTTCAGGATTTCCATCGGGACGACCTGGCTGTACCCGCCGCCCGCAGCGCCGCCCTTGATCCCGAACGTCGGTCCCATCGACGGCTGCCGGATCGCGATCGTGGCCCGCTTGCCGATGTGCTTGAACGCCTGCCCGAGGCCGACGGTGGTGGTGGTCTTGCCCTCGCCCAGCGGCGTCGGGGTGACCGCGGTCACCACGACGTACTTGGCCTTCGGCGCGTCGGCGAGTTCCTCGATCGCCTCCAGCTTCACCTTGGCGACCTGCTCGCCGTACGGCTCGAGCAGGTGCAGGCCCAGGCCGATCTCGCTGGCGACGTCGTCGATGGGCTTGAGCTGTGCGCTGCGCGCGATCTCCAGGTCGGTCGGGAACGGCATCGGGGGCTCCTCAGCTTCGTTGCGGGGGCTAACGGGGCGGGCGGTCGGGGAGGGCGTCGGGCATCCGGAATCCGTCGATGTCGATGCCGAATTCGGCCCCGGCCCGGAGCAGGGCATCGAAGAGGTACTGGCCGGACGAGCGCTCGCAGTGCAGCAGGTAGGAGCGGGTGCGCCCGGTGCTCCCGCCGGGGCCGCTCTGGCCGGGGCCCCCAGGGAGATCGTCGCGGATCACGTCGGTCGCCAGCGCCGCGACCGACGTGCGGAACGCGGACCCGTCCGGCGTGATGTCGTCGTCGAGGTCGATCCCGCACAGCTTGGCCAGCAGGCCGGGGCTTTGCGGCCCGCTCAGCCGGACCAGCGCCCGGCCATGCGTCTGGTCGACCCAGGTCACCGACTCTCCCGGGGCCTGCGCGGCGATGGCGTCGGGCCCGAGCTCCTGCGCCCGTCCGGGGGGGCCGGGGGCCGCGAGCAGCAGCCACTCCCCGGGTCCGGACCCCACGACGAGCGTGCCGGCTGTGTGCTTGCCCGCCCAGCCCGCCCGCTCCGCGCGGCCGAACCCGACGCCGAGCACGGCGGCCGCCTGGCCGCCGATCGGAGCGCGCATCTGGACCTTGGTCAGCGGGGTGCAGTCGGTGAGCGTGAGCGCCGCTTCCGCGCGCCGCCCGCTCACCTCCCAGCCGTCGTGGACGACCACCGGCGACGCCGGCGCGATCGGGCTGCGGGCGAGCACTTGTTCTTCAGACAAGCATCCGACCTCCGTCGACATAAGGCTCAGACACGCATCCGCCCCCCGTCCGGGTCGACGTGCGCATGCTGCGGCTGGATCTTCGCCTCGATGGTGCGGCCGCTCGGCAGCCGCACGGTGATCACGGTGCCCGGCTCGGCGAGGTGCGCGTCCACCTGAGCCAGGCAGATCGACCTGCCCAGGGTCGGTGACATCCGGCTGGAGGTGATCCGCCCGGCGATCTTGTCCCCGTCCATGATCAGGCTGGCCTCCTCGGGCACCACCGACCCGTCAACGGGCTGCACCCCGACCAGCCGGGTCCCGTCGCTGCTGCTGCCCTGCCAGACCAGCTCCGGCTTGCCGACGAAGTCGTCCTTGTCCAGCTTGATCGCCCAGTCCAGCCCGGCGCTGAACCCCCGGGTCAGGCCGTCGGTGTCCTGACCCACGATGAAGTGGCCCTTCTCGAGCCGCAGCACCCGCTGGGCCTCCACGCCGAACGCGGCGGCGCCAAGGTCTTTGCCGTGTTCCAGGAGTGCCTCCCACACGTGCAGCCCGTAGCTGGCCGGAACGTGCAGCTCGTAGCTGAGCTCGCCGGTGAAGCCGATCCGCCACAGCACGCTGTCGGGGACCCCGGCGATCGTTCCGGTGCGCACGTTCATGTACGGGAAGGCCTCGTTGCTGAGGTCGACGCCCTCGGTCAGCCGCTCGAGCAGCTGGCGCGATTTCGGGCCGGCCACGTTGATGCTCGCGTATGCGGTGGTCACCGGCGTGACGTGCACCGTCCACTCCGGGTGCTCGGTCTGCAGCCAGTTCTCCACCCACTCCCAGACCGTGGCCGCGCCGGAGGAGGTGGTGCTCATCAGGTAGTGCTCCTCGCCGAGGCGGCCGGTCACGCCGTCGTCCAGCACCACCCCGTCGTCGGCGCACATCACGCCGTAGCGGACCCGGCCGATCTCGAGCTTGGACCACTTGTTGACGTAGAGCAGGTTGAGCAGCTTCGGGATGTCGGGCCCGCGCAGATCGAGCTTTCCGATCGGGGTGACGTCGATGATGCCGACGTTCTCGCGGACGTTCCGCACCTCGGCCTGCGCGTCGCCGTAGTGGTCCGGCCGGATCCACGCCCCGGCCACCAGCGGCGCGGCCCGGTGGGCCTCATGCCAGGGCTGCATCGGCGAGTAGCGCACCGGCTCGAAGGCCTGCCCGGCCAGCGCGCCGAGCGTGATCGGCGCGTACGGCGGGCGCCAGGTGGTGGTGCCGGTGTCGGCGAGCGAGCGGCCGATGGCGCGGGCCACGACCGCCACCGTGTTGACGGTCTCCAGCTTGCCCTGCAGCGGTCCCATGGTCGCGGTCGTGAACCGCTTGGCCAGCTCGGCCGAGTCGAAGCCCTCGGCGACGGCCGCCTCGAGGTCCTTGGACGACACGTCCTCGCTGAAGTCGACGAACCCGTGCGTCCGCCCGATGAACAGCTCGGGATGCTGGTCAATCGGCAGCCCGGGAATGACAGTGCCGGGCGCCTCGGCTCCTTCCGCCGCCTCCGCCGCGAATGGATGTACCGTTCGGCTCACTCTAACGTGCTCATCGGTACATCCATCTGCGCCGGCGGTGGGGCCGAGCGCACCATCCGTCCCGGGCGCCCCATCCGTCCCGTAAGTCAGCGCTGTCGGGGTGGCCAGGACGCGGGCGCGGCGGGTCCGCGCGGCGCGCCGGGCCGCCTCGGTCCCGGTGGCCGTCGCGTGCCCGGCCAGTTCCTCCAGGTTCCCGTCGCCCGCGATGCCGCCGGTCACCAGCACGTCCTCGGGCAGCGCGGCCACATCCGGGAGGAATCTGGCCGCCCGCTCGCTGTATACCGGGCGGTTGCCCGCCATGTTGAGCAGCGACGTCGGCGCGGTCCAGCCGACCGCCGTGACCAGGAGGTCGCAGCCGACCGTGGTGCCGTCGCCGAACTCGACCGCCCGCACCCCGCTCCGCCCCCTGACCGCGCGCACGTCGCCGCCGAGCCTGGCGTCCTCCACCCGGGCGACCTCGACGCCGGCCCGTTTGAGGTCGGCGATCGCGGTGTCGCCCTCGCCGTTGGCGGTCAGCACCACCGCCCGCTCGCCGGGGCGGACCGCGTAGAGGTTGATGAGCCGCCGCACCGCGGTGGACAGCATGACCCCGGGCAGGTCGTTGCCCTCGATCACGTACGGCCGCTCGATCAGGCCGGGCGCCACCACCAGCGACTTGGCCCGCGCCTTGACCAGCCGCTCGGCGGCCGCACCCGCCGGGTCCGAGCCGCGTTCCAGCACCGCGATCCAGTTGCCGTCGTAGCGGCCGAGCACCACCGAGTCGGTGAGTACCTCGATGCCGGGCTCGGCCGCGACCTGGCCGGCCAGGTCGGCCAGGACCGCCAGGTCGGCCTCGCCGCCCCAGCGCAGGTGACCGCCGAGCCGGTGCTCCTCCTCCACGAGCAGGACCGTTGCCCCGGCGCGCGCCGCGGCCACGGCCGCGGCCATCCCGGCAGGGCCGCCCCCGGCGACCAGAACGTCCGGATGGGCGTGCCGCTTCTCCGGGAGCCTGTGCGGGGTGTCCGGCGAGACGGTCCCGCCGTTCACGAACCGCCGCAGCACGCTCTCGTAGGCGGGCCACAGCGCCTGCGGCTGCATGAACGTCTTGTAGTAGAACCCGGCACCCAGGAACCGGCCAGCGAACCGGTTAGCGGCCTTGACGTCGAACTTCAGCGACGGCCAGGCGTTCTGGGCGGTCACCGCCATCCCGTCGGTGACCAGGCGGTGGGCTCCGCGGACGTTCGGCTCGTCGCCCACCTGGACCATGCAGCCCGGGTCGTGGAAGCTCGCGGTGAGCAGGCCGCGGGGTCGGTGGTACTTCATGCTCCGGGAGAACACGCGCTCGCCCGCAGCGGCGAGCGCGGAGACGATCGTGTCGCCCGGGTAGCCGCGGACCGGCCTTCCGTTCCAGGTGAACGTCAGCGCCTTGCCGCGATCGATCACCTCGCCGGGCTGCGGCCCGATGCGCATCACGCTGGTCATTTGCGCGCCTCCGGCACGACACTCATCCGGGGCGTCTCGTCCGCGGGCAGGCCCGCCGCCGAGACCGAACGGATCTCGTTGGTCTCCGTGTGCCGCTCGACCCTGATGTACCGGCGGCAGCCCATCCGGTGGTACCAGGTCTCTGTGGTCCACCCGCACGGGTTGGCGCGCAGGTAGAGATAGGCACGCCATTCCTGCTGAGTGGCGGTTCGCGGATCGGGACGCGCGACGGTCTCGCCGACGTGCTGGAACTCGCCGGCGTCGCGCGGGCCGCACCAGGCACACGGCAGCAGGATCATCATCGAACCTTTCAGGTCTAGTGGCCGACGGCGGCCGCGCCCTTCTCGCCCACCAGCGCACCCTCGCCGAACCGTTCGAGGCCGAACGCGGCGATGATCTCCGGGGGCTTCCCGGACGCGATGCACTGCGCCATGGCCTCGCCGGACACCGGGCCGGCCTTGAAGCCGTAGGTGCCCCACCCGACGTCGACGAGGAACCCCTCCACCGGCGTGTGGCCCATGACCGGCGAGAAGTCCGGCGTCATGTCGCACAGGCCGGCCCACTGCCGCAGCAGCCGCACCTTGGTCAGCGCGGGCATCAGTTCGATCACGTGACCGGCCAGGCCCTCGATGAACTCCAGCGACCCGCGCATCGAGTAGGACGTGAACGGGTCGACGCTGGCGCCGAACACCAGCTCGCCGCGGTCGGTCTGGCTGATGTATACGTGCAGCGTGCCGGACACGATGACCGTGGACAGGAACGGTTTCACCGGCTCGGTGACCGCGGCCTGCAGCGGCGAGGTCGTGATCGGCAGGGCCACCCCGGCCATGTCGGCGATCAGCGTGGACCAGCCCGCTGTCGCGTTGAGCACCACCGGGGTCGCGATGTCGCCGCGGGTGGTGCGCACGCCCCGGATCCGCCCGTCGGCGACGTCGATGCCGGTGACCTCGGTGTTCTGGTGGATCTGCACGCCCAGTGCGTCGGCGCCGCGTGCGTAGCCCCACACGACCGCGTCGTGCCGGATGATGCCGCCCGGGGGATGCCACAGCGCGCCGAGGATGGGGTACCTGGCTTCCCCGGAGACGTCGAGGAACGGCGCCAGCCGCTTGATCTCGGCCGGGCCGATCACCTCGGAGTCGACGCCTTCGGCCTTGTTCACCTCGGCGCGCCAGCGCATGGTGCGCAGCGACGAGTCGTTGTGCGCCAGCGTGAGGTGGCCGCGCCGGGAGAACATCACGTTGTAGTCCAGGTCGGCGGCCAGCGTCCGGTAGAGCTGGATCGAGCGGTCGTAGAACCTGACGCCCTCAGGGGTGAGGTAGTTCGACCGCAGGATCGCGGTGTTGCGGCCCGAGCCGCCCGAACCCATGTACCCCTTGTCCAGCACGGCCACGTCGGTGATCCCGTGATTAGCGGCAAGGTAGTAGGCGGCGGCCAGGCCGTGCACGCCGCCGCCGATGATCACGACGTCGTAGCTGCCCTTGAGCGGGTGCGCGCGCCAGGCGGGCGGCCATTCCTGGTGCGTCAGGCCCCGGCGCAGCAGCCCGAGCGCCGAGTACTTGGCGGGATATGCCGGCCGGCGCGTGGTGGGCCGGTGTCCGTTCGTGATCACCTGCACGGAACCTCGTCCTCCCCGCGTGTCGTCGTGGCGACCGACATTCCCGGAGCAAAGGTTACGCCGGCTATGAAACCTTGTCCACCTACAGGAAACGCTGAATCCGGGCCCGGCAGCGCTCGCTTCCGGCCCGTGCGCGGTCCCGGGACGGGGCTCGATCCGACCCGGCGCCTCAGCCGACCGGCTGGATCGACTTGACCGATATGAACTGGATAGGCAGCTCAATCAGGGCGTTGGGCCCGTGCGGCACCTCGCCGACGAACTGCATGGCGTCCCCGGGCTCGAGCAGGTAGCGGGAGCTTCCGTACAGGTACTCCAGCCGGCCGGCGATCATGTAGATCAGCTCGGTGCCCGGATGCTGGTAGAGGGGGAAGGTGTCGGCTCTCTCGGTGAGCGTGACCAGCAGCGGCTCGAGCGTGTTATGCGGCGCGCGCATGGTGCCGAGCGACTGGTAGCGATGCCCGGGGCCGGAGTTCGTGTGCTGGATGTCCAGCCCCCGGCCGGCCTTCACGACCATGACGTCCTGTTCCTCGTTCAGGCCGCGGAAGAACGCGGTGACGGGAACCTTCAGCGCCTCGGACAGCCGGGCGAGCGTGGCCAGGCTGGGCGAGGCCTGCGCGTTCTCGATCTTCGAGAGCATGCCCTTGGACAGCCCGGTCAGCTCGGCGAGATGCCCCACGGTCAGCCCGAGTTGCAGCCGGAACTCGCGGACCCGCTCGGCGATGACCGCGCCGAGCGACTCCTCGAGCGCGCCAGCGCCGCCGGGCTGCGGGGCCGGCGCACCGGCATCGTCGGGCAGCGCCGCAGCACTCAGCCGGGCCGCCCTCCCGCGGATTTCCGCTGGGCTGCTGCCCTCGGCCAGACCTGTCACTTGCGTCATTCCTTACAGTGTCCTCCTCCGCGGCGGGAACCAGAAATCTGCCGCCTCCCCTCGGCCGTGCTCCGGTCCGGTATTAGCCTCAGCGGCAGCGCCTGCAGCGCGGCCGCCGACCCCGGAGGGAGAAGAAGCGCAGGGCAAGGTGTTGTGTCGTGTCATGATACGGGGTTTACTGTCCGTAAATCATGACGGGCCTGTCGGCCGCGGCCCGCCGGTCCAAACGACCGCCAGGAGGGCACGTGAGCACCGACCTCGAACGGTTCACCGACTCCGACGGCCGCGCCGAAGGGATCAGGCGCGTCCGGGCGGAGATCGACGCCAAGGACATCAGCTACATCTACTACCAGTTCGTCTCGGTCACCGGGCGGATCATGGGCAAGGGCGTGCCCGCCCATCACTGGGAGCGGATCGCCGACCGCGGCTTTCAGCTGGTGTACGGCTCCACCGCGAACCTGTTCACCGACAGGCACGGCAACTACATCGGGTACGGGCCGGAGGCATCCGAGCTCGTCGGCCTGCCGGACGTGGACACGTTCTGCCAGCTGCCCTGGGACCCGAAGACCGCCCGGGTGTTCTGCACGCTGTTCCGCAACCGCGAGGAAGAGGTGGACCCGGGCGGCTACCTGACCTCCGACTGCCGCGGCAACCTGCGCCGGATACACCAGGCGTTCGAGGCCGAGACCGGGCTGCACCTGCGGGTCGGCACCGAGCCCGAGATGATGTGGCTCAAGACGAACCCGGACGGCACGCCGTCGGTCGAGGGCAAGACCAAGCCGTACTGCTATCACATCGACCAGTTCGCCGAGCTCCAGCCGCTGATCCACAAGGTGATGGAGTACGGCAGGGCGATGGGCCTGGACATGATCCAGGGCGATCACGAGGACGCCCCGGGCCAGCTGGAGCTGAACTGGCAGTTTGACCGGGCCGAACTGAACGCGGACCGGCTCACCACCTACCGGCAGATCTGCCGCCAGGTGGGCCGCGAGCTCGGCGCATTCCCCTGCTTCATGCCCAAACCGTTCATGGGCGTGTCCGCGAACGGCTGCCACCACAACATCTCGCTGTGGCAGGGCGAGGAGAACATGTTCCTGCCGGACACCGACAACCCGCGGCTGCCGAGCAAGCTCGGGCTGAACGCGGTCGGCGGCATCCTGGAGCACCTGGGCGCGCTCACCTGCATCACCGCGCCGACCGTCAACTCCTACCGGCGGTTCTGGGACACCGGTTTCTGGGCGCCGCTGTTCGCCGACTGGGGCTACCAGAACCGGACCACGGCGCTGCGCATCAGCGCTCCCGGCCGGTTCGAGTACCGGTCGGTCGACTCCGCGGTGAACCCCTACCTGTCCTGCGCCGCGGTGATCAAGGCCATGGCCGACGGGATCCGGCGCAACCTGGATCCGGGGCCGCCGGAGGAACGCAACATCTACGAGGCCATCGCGGGCGGCAAGAAGGTCCGGAAGGTCCCGATGACGCTCGGCGCGGCGCTGGACGCGCTGGCCGAGGACGAAGTGATCAAGGAAGCGCTGCCGGGCGACATGTACCGGGTGTTCCACCACTACAAGACCGACGAGTGGGAGCGTTACTGCGCGACCGTCTCCGACTGGGATGTCGGCGAGTACCTGGACATCCTCCCGTAGCCACCCCGGCAAGAGAGGGCCACGATCATGTGCGGCATTGCTGGCATCATTCACCGGGACGGGCCCGGCGACATCGGCAGCGAGATGACCCAGATGCTTCAGGCGATGAAGCACCGCGGCCCGGACTCCAGCGGCTTCGCCCTGTACGGGCCGCCGGACGACATGCTCGTGATGCGGATCAAGCTGGCCGACCCGAACGAGACACGCGACTACGGCTGGGCCGACCGGCTGGAACGGCACCGCAACGAGATCGAGGCCCGGCTGGCCAAGCTCGGCGCGGTGATCGACACGGTGCGCGGCGACCAGGAGTACTCGTTCCGGGTGCGGTTCCGCTACAACGGCGAACTGAAGCCGCTCGCCGACTACGTCGAGGACGTGCCGGGGTGCGAGGTGCTTTCCCTGGGCCACTCGCTGGAGATCGTCAAGGACCTCAGCGACGCCGAGAGCGTGGCCGAGCGGTACCGGCTCGCCGGATTCACCGGCACGCACGCGATCGGGCACGTCCGGATGGCCACCGAGTCCGACGTGGACATCTCCGGCGCGCATCCCTACTGGGCGTACCCGTTCTCGGACATCGCGGTCGTGCACAACGGCCAGCTGACCAACTACCACCAGTGGAAGCGGCGGCTGGAGCGGATCGGGCACCGGTTCCAGTCCGAGTGCGACTCCGAGATCATCGCGGTCTACCTGGCGCAGAAGATGGACGACGGGCTGACGCTGGAAACAGCGATGAAGCAGAGCCTGGACGAGCTCGACGGCGTGTTCACGTATCTGGTCGTCACCGGCGACGCGCTCGGGGTGGCAAAGGATGAAATGGCCGCTAAGCCGCTGGTTCTCTACGAGTCGCGGGAACTTGTCGCGCTGGCCTCCGAAGAGGTCGCGATCCGCGCGGTCATCGGCCGCGAGATCGATACTTACGACCCGTACGAGCGTCAGGTCCTGGTGTGGCACCGATGAAGATCAGCTATGACGCGCGCGGCCTCGCCGAGCCGCACGCCCGGGCTCCGGAAACGGCCGTCATCGAGGGTGAGGGCGCCGGGCGCAAGGCGGTGTTCGACGCCGCCGACCTGTCCACCCGCGAGATCAACCTGGAGCTGCGCCGGCTGATCTATGGCGAGGAAATCACCGACGTGACCGTCCGCAACCCGGGCGCCAAGCACTCGATCGCGGTCGGCATCCTGGCCCGGTGCCGGATCACGATCGACGGCAGCCTCGGCTACTTCGGCTGCGGCCTGATCGACGGGCCGGAGATCCGGGTCACCGGCCGGGTCGGCTGGTCGGTGGCGGAGAACATGATGTCCGGCGTCGTGCTGATCGAGAAGAACGCGGGCTCGCTGACCGGCGCCGCGCTGCGCGGCGGTGACGTGGTGATCCGTGGCGACGTCGGCGCCCGCACCGGCATCGACCAGAAGGGCGGCACGATCCTCGTCGGCGGGGACGCCGGGCTGCTCACCGGGTTCATGATGCAGCGCGGCCACCAGATCATCTGCGGCAACGTGGGCAGCGGCCTTGGCGACTCCATGTACGACGGCGCGATCTACGTCGGCGGCAAGATCACCTCGCTGGGCGTGGACTGCGTGGAGGCCGAGCGCACCGCGGCCGACGACGAGTTCCTCGCCCGCAAGCTGCGGATCTACGGGATGGAGCCGAACGTGACGTTCCGCAAGTTCGTCTGCGGCCAGAAGCTGTGGAACTACGACAACCTCGAGCCGGCCGAGCGCAAGCTCGTGCTGTAGGGCCCGCGAAAGATCTGAAGGACTTTGATGAGCCAGAAGGAAGACGGCGCCAGGTCGGTCCTGGGGCACAGCAGCATCTTCACGCCCGATGTGATCAACGACATCCACGTGAAGTCCGAGCTGGGCCGGTACCGGATGCGCGGGTTCTCGATGTTCAAGCGGATCCCGCACTGGGACGAGCTGATGTTCCTGCCCGGGACGCTGACCCGGTTCGTGATCGAGGGCTACCGCGAGAAGTGCGAGACCAAGACCGTACTCGGTGCGCGCTTCGCCGCCCGGCCGCTCGAGCTGGACATCCCGATCTACATCACCGGGATGAGCTTCGGCGCGCTGTCGCTCGAGGCCAAGATGGCGCTGGCCAAGGGCGCCTCGATGGCCGGCACCGCGACCTGCTCCGGGGAGGGCGGGATGATCCCGCCCGAGCGCGATCTGTCGACGAAGTGGTTCTACCAGGTCATCCAGAGCCGCTACGGGTTCAACCCGCACCACCTGATGCTCGCCGACGGCGTCGAGTTCTTCATCGGGCAGGGCTGCAAGGTCGGGCTCGGCGGCCACCTGATGGGGCAGAAGGTGACCGAGCAGGTGGCGGAGATGCGCTCGCTGCCCGCCGGCATCGACCAGCGCAGCCCGGCGCGCCATCCGGACTGGCTCGGCCCCGACGACCTGTCGCTGAAGGTCCAGGAGATTCGCGAGGCGACCGACTACCAGGTGCCGATCCAGCTCAAGCTCGGCGCGGCGCGGGTCTACGACGACGTGCGGATGGCCGCCAAGTGCGGGCCGGACACCATATATCTGGACGGCGCGGAGGGCGGCACCGGTGCCGGGCCGCACATCGCCGCCGAGGAGACCGGCATCCCGCTGATGGCCGCGATCCCCGAGGCGCGCCGCGCGCTCGAGGACGTCGGGCTCGTCGACGAGATCGACCTGGTGGTGGCCGGCGGCATCCGCAACGGCGCGGACGTCGCCAAGTGCCTGGCGCTGGGAGCCAAGGCGGTGGCGATCGGGCACTCGGCGCTGATGGCGCTCAACTGCAACAAGGAGATCCCCGGCGTCACCGACTACGAGGGCACCGTCGGCGTCCCGGCCGGCCAGTGCTACCACTGCCACACCGGGCGCTGCCCGGTCGGCATCACCACGCAGGACCCGGAGCTGCGCAAGCGGCTCGTGGTCGACGAGGCCGCCGAGCGCGTCTACAACTTCCTGCACACGCTCACGCTCGAGGCGCAGATGTTCGCCCGGGCGTGCGGCAAGAGCGACGTGCACAGCCTCGAGCCCGAGGATCTGTGCGCGCTGACCGTCGAGGCGTCGGCGATGGCGAAGGTGCCGCTGGCAGGGACCAACTACATCCCCGGGCAGACCGAAGAGCGCGCGCTGGCCGAGATCAAGGCGCTGCTCGAGAAGCAGATCCTGAACGAAACGCCAGGGGGTGGGCGCGGTGTCTGAGCAACCCGGTTCCGGCGCGGCCCCGCGGCTCACGGTGAAGGTCGGCATCGACACCGAGGAACTGACCGGGCGGACGTTCCCGTACCAGTTCGACCGGTCTCTGGTGGATGACGTGGACCTGGTCGCCGCGACGCCGGGCGAGGACATCAACTGGCTGGAGGACATCCACCTGATGTACGAGGACGGGGTGCCCGCGGTCTTCGACCGCTACACCAACGCCTTCCTCAAGATCCACTTCGAGATTCCGGCCGGCCAGGAGGACGACTACGCGCGCAAGGTGCTGATCAAGCACCTGCAGGAGGGGAACTCCTACGGCATCTGGCTCAAGCGCCGGTACGCCAAGTTCCCCCAGCCGGAACTGGGCCCGTGGCGGGCCGGGTCGACGACGGTCGGCGAGACGTAGCAGCCGTCCTAGATCGCAGCGGTGTGCCCCGGTCGTGACTAGAGCACGGGTCAGATAGCGGGGAATCCCGTCGGAGCGGGGAAACGCGTCAGCGAATAGACCCGACAGAAGGTTCCCCGTTAACACGATCATGAGGAATTATGCCGGGATTGCGCGGATTTCGCGAGCAGCCAGGGACCGGGAAGGAGCTCATTCGGCGTAGCGCGGAACCGATGCGATCGCGTCCTCCAGGACGGTGAGGCTGGCCGGGAGATCCTCGTCGTGGTATGCCCGGACCCACTGCCTGATCATCGCGGGCAACGGCCGGGGGAGGGCGGCCCGCACCTCGGTCGACACTCCGTACACCTCCTTGAGCTGGTCGGCGACGACTTCGGGGGCCGCCCCGGGCTCGGGGGTGCAGGTGAACCAGTACCTGTCCCGGGCTGAGTGGTCCCGCACATCGGCGACCGGCAGCCGGGTGGCCCGGCCGAGGCCCGGATGGTCGCGCGCCCACCGGTGCTCGGTCGCGCGGTGGGCGACGCTGCGGCAGACCTCATCGGTACTGACGTAGGGAGGCAGGTTGTCGACCACGATAACCCCCTGGCTCTCATCGCTGATACGGACGCGAGCCTGCAGCCGGAGCAGGGCCGGCCGGCCGGCGACGAGCGCGTCGATGTCGCCGCCAACGGTGCACCCGGTGATGAAGTCGGGTGGGCCGACGATGTCGATCAGTTGCCGGCTGGTGGCCCGAGGCCGCCGCAGGACCTCGCGCACGGCTCCGATGACGCCCTGCGGGCGGAACGGCGGCCGGGTGCCCTCCCGGTGAGTGTTGCCGTTGATCAGGCCAATGGGCACCGGCGCGATCTGGCCGCGCTCGGCTGCCAGCGCGGCCTGACCCGCCGGCGACAGCCGGACGTGGGTGTAGCGGTAGTTCGCGGCGGGGTCGTCGCCGCGGCCGCCGAAGTTGCCCTGCCCGCTGACCAAGGGCACCGGCATCGTCCAGGGCTGGACCAGGTCGACGAGCACCTGGTAGGCGTAGCCGGGGGCGAGCCCGATCCGCTCCTCCACGGCCGCCAGCGCCCGCGCGGACTTGACGAACCCGCGGCCGGGCCGGCCGCCCAGGCGGTCGAGCGCCTCGAGGATCGCGCCCTCGGCCAGGCCGACGCCGCTGCGTTCTCCCATGTACTACTCCTTGAACTGACGCCGCAGCGACCAGCAATCGGCAGCGCCGGCCACGAGTACCGCGGCGTCGGCCACGGGCACGACGTCGGCGCCACGGACAAGCCGGTTCCAGTCACGGCGGCCGCGCTCCAGCAGGCAATCGACCCGGCCGTACGGCGTCGTGACGGTAATCAGCGGCTGGGAGAGCAGCACCGGAACCGACGGGACCTGCCGCGGATTCACGGTGAGCCCGGCCAGCGCGTCGCGGAGGCAGCGGAGGTTCTGCAGCCCCGGTTCGATCACCGCGTCCGCGTCGGCCACGGGCAGGGGCTCACCCCGCAGCCACAGCGCCGCGCTGCCGACGAGCAGGAACGACGCTCGCTCGGCCGCCAGGATCGCCGCGGCGAGCACGCCCCCGGGAAACGCGGCGGCGCCAGCTGAGGGCGTCCGGCTCATGGACGTACCGTACTCCGCACGGGCGGACGCATAACCAGAGCGGCCTGGGCCGCCCTGACTCAGGACGAGCCGCCGTCGACGGAGGCCCCCGAGGGCAGGGTCTGCCGAACATCGCGGCGGCGCTGCGCCACGAGCACCGGGCAGCTCGACCGCCGGATGACCCGCAGCGTGACGCTGCCGAGCAGGCGGGTCAGCACCTCCCCGCGAGCCGGGCGGCCCAGCACGATGAGATCGGCGTCGAAGGCCTTCGCCTCGGCGAGGATCGCCTCGGCGACCCGGTCGACGGCCACGTAGCGGATTCCCCCGCCCGCCGCCAGGCCGGCCATCCGCAGCTCGAATGTGGCCGCGTCCGCGACAAGCGACGCCTGCGACTTCGTCTCCCGCGGGTACCAGCGGAAGCCGGCCACCTCGCGAAGCCGCAGGTGCAGCGCTCGCACCTGCGACTTGCCGGGGACGGCGACGTCCTTCACCAGGTCAAGCGCGTCCGGGATCTGGTCGACGTCGTCGATCGCTACCAGGATCCTGGCGAACATCGAATCTCACGCGGCCTTCGTGGGGGGCTCTGCCAGAAGCCTGGCATCATATCCATCATCGCGCCGTGCACGATGTGCTCGGTCGCCCGGGCCGTATGGATCCCGTTAAGGTTTCCCGCGAAACGCACGGCGCCACATCGGCTCAGTCCCGCAGCACCCACAGGCACTGCGCATCGCTGTCTCCGACGTTGCGCCAGCCGTCGATTCCGCGGCGGGACGCAAGAAGCGTCTCACCGCGGCGCAGGACCGGCCGGCCCGATGAAAGCAGCACCTGCACGAGGCCGCTGACCACGCCGACGAGCTCGGGGCCCTTGTGCGCGAACGGGGCCTCGACCGTCGCGGATCGCGGCAGTGAGACGAGATACGCCCGCATGCCCGCCTCGGCGTCGTCGAGCAGCGGGAGAACCGAGCCCGCGGGCGCCTCGCCCAGGCTGCGGCGCCTGCCGATCCGGTAGTCGGGCGTGACCTCACCGCCGAGCAGCTCGTCGAGGGTGATGTTGAGGCGCCCGGCCAGCGAGAGCAGCGTCTCCAGGGAGAGCCCCCGCTCTCCCCTCTCCACCTGGGAGATGGCGCTGGGGGAGACCTGGGCCAGGCGGGCAAGATCGCTTTGGCTCAGCTCCCGGCGCAGGCGGTAGGCGCGCAGCGCGGCACCGACCCGCGCCACCGCCGGGGCCGGCTCCAGCTGCAGCGTCCCGGCGTGGGCGGAACAGCGAAACAACTGGCCCTGGACCCCCGGCGGGCGGCCCTCCGCCTTGCTGATCCGAAGGCGGCCGTCACCGACCACGATGATGCACTGGGTGATCTGCTCGATCTCGCGGTGCAGGCTTTGGTACTGCCGAGCCCCCGGCACCGACCAGTAGGCGATCGCGCCAAGGTCGAGCAGCATCGGGCAGCAGCGCCCGAAGAATTCGCCAGCGGTGCGCATCCCCCAGCGGTCCGACAGCGCCTCCAGCGAGTCGAAGAGCAGCAGGGGGCGACGCGCCCGGACGCAGAACTGCCGTATCGCGTCGAGCAGGCCGCGCGGGCTGGTGATCTTCGCGC
This sequence comes from Streptosporangiaceae bacterium, assembly GCA_030041195.1. Next base: position 78,769 of record JASHOI010000557.1, read on the forward strand.
CCGTCCGAGCGTCGACGATCTCGATCCAGGGCCACCGTCTTCGCACCGCGGCCGGATCGCTCGACGTCACGATGTACCCGGTCGCGCCGAATTCGTCGCGGCGCTGTGCGATGGCGTCGTAGAAGAGCCCCTGGGATGAGAGCCCGCCGCCCTCCCAAACCCACACGACGTTGTCACCCCAGTAAAGACCGCCGAGTGCGCGGTCGAGCTCGACAACACCTGTGCCCGCCGGTTCATCAGCCATGCTTCATAGCTTAGGTAAATCTGGAAGCCATAGTCAGGGCGACAGACGGCCGCGATCGGCACCGACGCCCGGCGCGGCCACGCCGGAGGCGGCGCCGGAAATACAGCATTGCTATCAGTAATTACCCACCATGGCGGTTTTGCTTTACAGTCGGTGCTGTCTGAGGCCGCCCTCGGAGCCCCCGAGGCCGAGGCGGCTGGAGTTGGGAGCGTCTCATGACCAGTTTCCGGGACGGGATGTCGGCGAGTGACGCCGAGACGGGGATGCAGTCGGCGTTCCGGCGGGTGCTCGTGTGCGTCGAGGATGCCAGCCAGGTGGCGGACGCGGTCAAGCTGACGCGGCAAGCGAGCGTACCCGGCACGACCGAGGCGCGTGTCCTGCATCTCAATCTTCGCGAGAACTTCGGCGGCCGGCGTTTCCCTGTCGAGACCGAATCCGAGGCCTCCTACGTCGTCGAGGCGGCGGTCTTCGAGCTTCGCATGGCCGACCTCGGCGCCTCCGGGCACGTTCGCGCCACCCTGGTCGACAGGGCCGCCGGCGCGATCCTCGCCGAGGCCGCCGACTGGGATGCGGACCTGATCGTGCTCGGCACGCCGCGCCGTGGCGAGTTCATGACCCGGCTATTCGGCAGCGTGACGCTCCGGGTGCTGCAGCGCGCGCCGTGCCCCGTCATCGTGGCCTCGGCGACGGGCCGAGACGGCGCTCACTCCGTTGGCGAGGAGCAGCACGCCGGTCACCGGACCTGACCTCGACACGGCGGGCCTGGGTCCGGTCAGGAACTGGCGGCAACGACCTCCAGGGTTGCCCGATCCCGCAGCCGCCGCCGTACGATGCTCGCCAGCTCCCCCTCGATGATCTTGCGGACGCCGGTCGCCGGGCCGCTGTCCATAACGACGTAACGGACCTGCCGGGTGCGCGCCACCTTGGCGATCGTCCGCCCGGCGCTGCGGGTCGCGGCGATCTGGCCATCGACCGTGCAGCCGCGCCGCTCCAGATCCGCGATCGCCCTGCCCACGATCTTGAACTGCTCCTCGCGCTCGCGGCGGGTGGGCATCAGCCCGGGGTTGGGCAGCCCGAAGGTCGAGCCGTACACCTTGAGGATCGACAGCACGGCGACCGGCTGACCGCCGGCGAGTTCGTGAGCGCGGCGGACCGCCGCCCGGCTGAACGGCGCGCCGGAGGACGCCAGCAGCACGGCCGCGGGCGCCGTCGGCTGCGCATCGAAGCGACTCCGGCCGAACAGCATGCCCGGTTACCTGACGACCGGCGGCTCGCCCGACGGTTCGGCGCCGCTCACCGGGTCGGGCGCGCCGCCGTTGGCCGACGTTGGCGTACCGTCAGTGGAGCGGGACGGGGAGGTCGGTGGGGTCTCCGTCGTGCCCACCGGATCCGGCATGCTCATCCCCGCGAGCGCGGCCGACTCGGCGCCCGCCCCGGCCGGCGCGAGCCGGCCGGCTGCCTTGAGCCTGCGGTCCTGCCAGGCCCGCCACCAGTACAGCGGCGCGTAGAGGGCGACGATCAGCAGCCCGAGCAGGTAGAGCCCTGGCCCCTGGCCCGGCCCGACGACGATCTTGGGCGAGTTCCAGCCGCCGAAGAAGTAGATGACCATCCAGAAGACGAAGATGGCCAGCGCGAGCCACTTGCACCAGGTGGGCAGGCGGAACGGCCGGTGCTCGTTCGGCCGCAGCTGCCGGTAGATGAAGTAGCCTCCAAGCGCGCCAGCACAGGCGAGCAGGTACCCGCCGTTGGAGATGATGTAGATCCGCAGCGGCGAGCCCAGCAGGACCAGCAGCGCCGCGCACACCACGTTGAAGGCCATCGCGTTTCCCGGCACCCCGTGCCGGTTCTTTTTCTCGAACCAGCGCGGCAGCTGGCCGTCCTCGGCCGCCTGGTACAGCGACCGGCCGACACCCATGATCGCGTTGAGCACCGACAGCGCCAGCGCCAGGATCAGCGGCACGCCCACGAACCAGTTCTCCCAAGAGCCCTTGCCGAAGATGTGCGCGGTGTACGCGAGGTACTCGGTGCGCGGGTCGCTGGACGAGAGCAGCAGGCCCAGCACCGCGACGAACATCAGCGGCGTCATGATGTAGATGAACACGCCGAAGATGCCCTCGGCGGTGAGCGCGATCTTCGCGTCCCGCGCGCCACCGTGGCACTCGCCGACGTAGCACGCCGCAGCCTCCATCGCGATCACGTTCCACAGGATCGGGAAGGTCCAGGCGGCCAGGAACGTGATGCTGACGTGGACGCCGGGCGGCGCGTGGAATCCGGCCACGTTGCCCCAGTGGATCACGCTCGGCTTGAAGAACGGGAGGAAGATCATCACGGTGATCGGCAGCATCGACAGCACGCCGAGCACGGTCGCGAAGGCCGCGCCGAGCCGGATCCCGAAGTACGCCGGTATGAAGATCGTCACCAGCAGCGCGAAGCAGATCAGCATCTCGGTGACGCCGATCGGAGAGCCCCAGGTGGTGCCGACCGGCTGGATCATGTGGCCGTCGCTGAAGTTGAACAGCACCGCCAGGTACGACGCGGTCAGGATGACGTTGATCGGCGCGACCGGGAACCAGCCCAGCCAGTAGGCCCAGCCGGACGTCCCGCCGATGTGCCGGGCGACCCGGTCACCGACGAGCGGCCGGAACGACTCCGTCGCGTAGCCCGGGATGCCGCCGGTCCGGTCCGGCCACATGGTGCCGAGCTCGGCCAGGCACAGGCACAGGAAGCAGCCCGCCAGCGTCTCAATGCCGATCAGGATGATGCCGAGCGCGCCGGTGCCCTGGACCACGTAGGGCGCGATGCCGGTGACCAGGATGGTGCCGGCGAGCCCGATCACGAACGCGCCCCACCAGTTCGTCCCCTTGACCAGGCCCTTCTCTTGTATCAGTCCGTCTGCCGTGGTCATGGTTCCCTCCCGGGGAAGCTCGGCGAAAAATCTAGAAGAGCGTCAGATAGCGCTCTACCTCCCAGTCGGTCACGACGGAGTGCCAGGCGTGGAACTCCTCGCGCTTGATCTTCGCGTAGTAGTCGACGTAGTCGCCGTCGGGCGTCTTGCCCAGCGCCTCGCGGAGCACGTCGTCGGCGACCAGTTCGTCGGCGGCGTGCAGCAGCGTCGGCGGCAGGACCTTGATTCCGCGGCTGGCGACCTCCTCGGCGGACAGCACGTGCAGGTTGTCACGGTTGGGCTGGCCCGGGTCCAGGCCGCGGTCGATGCCGTCGAGGCCGGCCGCCAGCTGCGCGGCCATGGCCAGGTACGGGTTCGCGGATCCGTCGCAGGCACGGTTCTCGACCCGTCCGCCGTCGGGCACCCGCAGCATCTGGGTCCGGTTGTTCCCGCCGTAGGTCGCGTACGCCGGCGCCCAGGTGGCACCGGACTTCGGCGCGCCCACGCCGAAGCGCTTATAGGAGTTCACCGTGGGGCAGGTGACCGCGGCCAGCGCCGGGGCGTGGGCGATCAGGCCGGCGATGTACTGGTAGGCCATGGCGGACAGGCCGAGCCCCCGGGCGTCAGCCGGATCGGCGAACAGCTCCGCGCCGGACGCCGCGTCCCAGAGGCTGGAGTGCAGGTGCAGCCCGGACCCGGTGAGGTTCGCGAACGGCTTGGGCATGAACGTCGCCGCCATGCCCGCCTGGTGCGCGACCGTGTGGACCATGTAGCGGAAGAAGATCAGGCGGTCGGCGCTGGTCAGCGCGTCGGAGTAGGCGAAGTTCTGCTCGAACTGGCCGTTGGCGTCCTCGTGATCGTTGGCGTAGTTGGCCCACCCGAGCTGGTTCATGTACTTCGACATCGTGGTCAGGTGGTCGAACATCCGGGTCAGGCCCTTGGCGTCGTAGCAGGGCGCCTCCGAGCGGTCCAGCGGATCCGCCACCTCGATGCCGCGCGGCGGCGTGCGCCGGACCAGGAAGTACTCCGCCTCGGTCCCGACGTTGTAGGTCAGGCCGCGCTGGCGCGCCTTCTCGATCATGCCCTTGAGGATCAGCCGGGGCGCGTACGGCCACGGCTCGCCGTCGACGTGGATGTCGCACTGCAGCACCGCGAGCCCCGGCTGCCAGGGCGCGACTGTGTACGACGCCGGGTCCGGCACCGCGATCATGTCGGGATCCGCCGGGCTCTGGCCCATCGGGCCCGCCGCAAACCCGGCGAAGCCCGCCCCGCCGCCGAGGAGCACGTCGAGCGCCTCGACCGGAACCATCTTCGCGCACGGCTTGCCGTGCATGTCGACGAACATGGCGAAGAAGAACTCGACTCCGTCCGCCGTGGCCCGTGCCCTCAGGTCGTCTTCGACGTCCGGCATGCGCTCACTCCGTCGTATCCTCGCGAGCCGTCAGGACCTGGTTGTTCACCCCAGGTAAACGTTGTGTAGCATGCATTCCCTCGTGTGTCTATATGCCGCATAGATCAGTAACAGCTAAGTAACGTTGCGACATCAGCCGTTAGCCCGCTCGCCCGGGGCCGATTCGGCCCAGCCATGGTTCGACCCAACGGTTACCGCGCGGTTAACCCTGTTTCACTACAGTGAATGCCGACTTTGTGCAGCCAGGTGTGGAACATCCGGTCGGCCGAGGCGACCATCTCATCCCGCCGCGCCGCGAACTCCCGGGCCAGGCGGTCGAAGCCGGAGGCGCCGAGCGCGGCCTGCGCCGAGGCCGCGTAGGCCGGCACGTTCCCCCACTCGGCGAACATCTGGTCGGTCACCTCGATGTGGAACTGGACCGCATAGGCGGCATCGCCGAACCGCATGGCCTGATGCGGGTAGGCCGGCGACCGGCCCAGCCAGACCGCCCCGTCCGGAACGTCGAAGGTGTCGCCGTGCCACTGCAGCGCATGAAATTCCCCGCCCAGAACGGACAGCACGGGGTCGGTCCGGCCGGCCTCGGTCAGCGTGACGGGCAGGACGCCGACTTCCGGCGTGCTCCCGGTGCGGACGGAAGCGCCGAGGCTGGCGGCGAGCAGCTGCGCGCCGAGGCAGACGCCGAAGTACGGCATGCCGGCGCGCACGGCCTCGGCGATCCATTTCTTCTCCCCGGCCAGCCAGGGATGCTCGGCCTCGTCGTACACGCCCATCGGGCCGCCCATGACCACGGCGAGATCCACGTCGCGCCAGTCCGGCAGCGGGTCGCCCTCGTCAAGCTCGGCCGTGTGCACCGTGACGTGGTGGCGGGCGAGCACGTCGGAAAATGCACCCGGCGGCTCGCACCGGATGTGCTGCACCACCAGTGCTCTGGTCACGCCGCGCCCCGGGCCCGGGTCAGCGCACTACCAGGACTGGCCGGTCCGCAAGGTGGATCACCTTGTGCGCGGTGCTGCCGAGGACCAGCCCGGTCAGGTCGCCGCGGCCGCGCGAGCCCATGACGATCACGTCGGCCCCGTGCTCCCGCGCGTCATCGAGGATCTCGCGCGCGGCGTGCCCGAAGATCGTGTCCCTGATCACGCCGTGGGTCGTGACACCGGCCGCCTTCAGCTCGTCGACCGCGGAGGTGACGGCCGTCTCGGCCTCGTCCTCCGACTCGGCCGGCACCAGGCCCAGCCGGGGAATGACCTCCCGCTCGCGCAGGTGGAGCACCCAGACCTCGCCCTTGGACAGCAACGCGAGATCGCGGGCGGCGGCGAGCACGCGCTCGGTGACCTCGGAGTGGTCGACGGCCGCCAGCACCTTTTCGTACATCGGGCCTCCCTTCCTGCGGTGATCCTGGCACGGCCCGCGCCGCGCACCTGGCTAGCGTCGATCGCCCATCCCGGGGACCCAGTCCGTTCCGGCCAGCGGCACCTTGGCCATGGCCGCGGCCTCGACCGTCAGCGCGACGAGATCGTCGGGCTCGAGGTGATGCACGTTGGACTTGCCGCACGCCCGGGCCAGGGCGGTGAGCTCCATCGTGAGCGCCTTCAGGTAGTTGGTCATCCACCGGGCGCCGGTCTCCGGGTCGAGGCGCTGCTCCAGCTCGGGATCCTGGGTGGTCACCCCGACCGGGCAGAGCCCGGTGTGGCAGTGGTGACAGTAGCCGGGGGCGGTGCCGATCGCGGCGTAGTCCGCTGTGGCGTCGTGATCGGCGCCGTCGGCGCGATAGGTGGGGCGGTTGCAGCCGAGCGCGATCAGAGCGCCGACTCCGATCGAGACCGCGTCGGCCCCGAGTGCGAGCGCCTTGGCGACGTCCGCCCCGGAGCGGATCCCCCCGGACACGACGAGCTGGACCTCGTCCCGCTTGCCGATCTCGCGCAGCGCCTCGGCGGCGATCCGGACGGCGGGCATCGTGGGGATGCCCGCGTGCTCGATGAAGACGGTCTGGGTGGCCCCGGTCCCGCCCTGCAGCCCGTCGACCACCACCACGTCGGCGCCCGCGGCCACCGCGAGCTTGACGTCGTGATCGACCCGGGTCGCGCCCAGCTTCACGTAGATGGGCTTCTCCCAGCCGGTGGCCTCACGGAGTTCCTCGATCTTGATGCGCAGGTCATCGGGGCCGGTCCAGTCCGGGTGCCGGGACGCGGACCGCTGGTCGATGCCGGCCGGCAGCGTCCGCATCGCCGCGACCCGCTCGCTGACCTTCTGGCCGAGCAGCATGCCCCCGCCGCCGGGCTTCGCGCCCTGGCCGATCACGACCTCGATCGCGTCGGCGGCGCGCAGGTCGTCGAGGTTGAAGCCGTACCTCGACGGCAGGCACTGGTAGACGAGGAGCCGTGACGCCTTGCGTTCCTCGGGGGTCATGCCGCCGTCGCCGGTCGTCGTGGACGTGCCGACGGCCGTCGCGGCCCTGCCCAGCGCCTCCTTGGCGTGGGCGGACAGAGCGCCGAAGCTCATCCCGGCGATGGTGATCGGGATCGCGAGCTCGAGCGGCCGGCTCGCGAACCTGGTTCCGAGCACGGTTGCCGTGTCGCAGCGCTCGCGGTAACCCTCCAGCGGGTAACGGGTGAGCGACGCGGTGAGCAAGACGAGGTCGTCGAAGCTGGGCACGCGGCGCTTGGCGCCCCAGCCGCGGATCTCGTACCGCCCGAGCTCGGCCATGTCGTGGATCTGGCCGATCACCTCGGGGGGGAAGGTGTGGCTCGCCTCGGTGCCGGTCCAGGGCAGGCCGGGCCGCCCGTTCCCGGCCGCTGCCCGGCCGTCAGTCTCCGCCCGGCCCACGCCGGCCTGCCCCGGTTCCATCAGTACCTCTGGTCCTTCAGCGCGTCGAAGCGGTACAGGTTCTTGGCCGAAACGACCTTGGTGACGTCTTCGGCCGAGACGTGGTCGAACCCCGCGGCCGCCGCGAGGTCGCGCACCCGCTCGACGTCGTCGCCGTCGAGCTCTGCGATCTTTGCGTCCGAGCCGAGAGACCGGACCTTCCCGCCCACGTAGATCACGGCCTCGTAGAGCGAGTCACCGAGCGAGGCGGCCGCGTCCCCGCCGATCAGGATCGTTCCGGCCTGGGCCATGAAACCGCTCATGTGCCCGGCGTCGCCCGCGATCGCTATCGTCCCGCCCTTGAGCGAGATCCCGGCCCGGGAGGACGCGTCGCCCTCGATCACGATGAGGCCGCCGCGGGCCGAGGCGCCAGCGGATTCCGATGCGGTCCCGCGTACCCGGATCGTGCCCGACATCAGGTTCTCGCCGACCGACCAGCCGACGAACCCCTCGACGACGATGTCGGGCCCGTCGCCGAGCGCGCCGATGAAGTACCCGGCGTTGCCCGAGATCGTGATGTCGAGCCGGCTGGACAGGCCGACGGCCAGGTTGTGCCGGCCCCTGGGCTCGGTGATGCGGACCGCGGTACCGTCCGGCAGCCGGTGCAGCTCCTCGTTCAGCTCGCGCACCGACTTCTCGGCGCAGCTGAGTTCTACCGCCGTCAGCCCTGCCACGTGTAGATCTCCTCCGGCATCGGCTCGAAGACCTGGGCCTTCTCCACGCCGGGAAGGTCGGCGAGGGCGACGTACTCGGAGGCCACGGCGACGTAGTCGTCGGTCTGCGCGACGACCATCGGCTTGCACGCGAACGAGTCGCGTACCACCGCGAATTCGTCGCCGGACGAGACGAGCAGCGTGAAGAAGCCGTCAAACACCCTGAGCACGTCGCGCAGCGCGTCGGCAAGGTCCGCTCCGGCCTCCATCTGCACCGCGATGTACCGGGCCGCCACCTCGGAATCGTTGTCGGTGTCGAAGACGACGCCCTCGGAGGCAAGATGCCTGCGGACGCTGGCGTAGTTCGAGAACGAGCCGTTGTGCACCAGCGCCAGGTCCGGGGCGACCGCGAACGGGTGGGAGTGCTCGGTGGTCACCGCCGACTCGGTGGCCATCCGGGTGTGCCCGATGGCCTGATAGCCGGCCATGCCGGGCACGCCGTAACGTTCGCATACCTCGGCCGCGGGCCCCACATCCTTGTAGACCTCGATCGCGGCCCCGTAGCCGAACAGCCGGACGGCCGGGTCGATGTCTGCCAGGACCTGCCGCGCCTTGCCTGGCTGCAGGCGCGTGACGATGATCGCGTCACGGCCTCGTCCGCGCAGCTCGACCGGCCGGCCGTCGGCGGCCTCGACCGCGGCCGCGTACCCCGCCCAGTCGTAGCCCGCCTCGGGCGCACACAGCGAGTATTTCAGCGCGCCCTCCGGCGCATCGCTGGCGTAGATCGCGACGCCGGTGGAGTCCGGCCCCCGCGAAGCCAGCACGTCGAGCATCGGAACGACCAGCTCACCCAGCACGGGCTGCAGATCCGGATTCCTGAGACGAATGCCAACGATCCCGCACACGTGCCGCGCCTCCCCGGACCCTGCACCAGGCCGCTCCTCGGGCGGCCGCTTGCGTGGAGGCTAACATGATCAGCGAAATCCGGACACTATGCGATAACGAGCTGGCCACGTAGCCCAGCCCCACGTCACCGACCGGACGTAGCTCGGCCGGCCGCCGGATAACGGTAGCCGTCTCCCGTCACGGGCGTCAGCTAAAGTCCGGCTGTGAACAGCGCGCACACGGATCGGTCGCGGCTGCGCGCGCTCGCGGCCGGCTACTGGGAGTTGCTGACCGTGCTCGCGGCTGCGGTGGTCGGCCTGTGCGTCCAGCCACCCCTGGCGTGGCTGGACGCTCGCCAGGGGATCAGCATTCTGCTCGCCGTCCTGGTCTTCTCGACCGCGCTGACCATCGATCCCGCCGCGCTGCGCCGGCTGACCGCGACGTGGCGGCGGCTGCTGGCGGCCCTCGCGGCCGGTGTCACGGTGCTGCCCGCGCTGTCGTGGGCGGTGTCCCGCGTGGTGGCCGCCGGGTCGCTGCGTGAGGGCCTGCTGGCGGTCGGCGTCGCCCCGTGCGAGATCGCCTCGGTCGCCACCACCGCGATGGCCGACGGCGAGGCCGCACTTGCCGCCGGGATCCTCATCGGCACCACGGTGGTCGCTGTCGTGGCAGCCGGGCCGATCCTCACCCTCGAAGCCGGCCACGCCAACGTCCATCCCGGTCCCGTCATCGCCAATCTGGCCCTGGTCGTCGCGCTCCCGCTGGCGGCCGGCCTGGTCCTTCGGGCGGTCCGGCCGGTTGGACCGCGGACGGAAAAGGCGGCCACCGTCACCGCTACGCTCACCGTCGCCGCGCTCGTCGCCCTGATCGCGGCCGAGGTGCACCTGTCCGTCCGCTACCTCGGCGTCGCCGCGGCCCTGATCCTCTTCCTGGCCGGCTCGGCCGTCACCGGCCGGCTGCTCGGCCGCGGCGCTCCCCGCCCGGCAGCCGCCGCCGTTCTGCTGACCACCTCGATGCGCGATTTCGCCATCGCCGCCGGCCTGGCGGCTGCGGCCTTTGGCCCGGCAGCCGCCGCGCCGCTGGGCCTGTACGGAATCGTGGTGCTGGTCTGGGGCACCGCCGTTGGCTCCGCGTTGCGCGGCCGCGGCAATGGCCCACCAGCCGCCGTTGGCCCCGAGTTAGCGGGGTAGTTTCGGCTGGGTGTAGACGAAGGAATGGAGGCTCACTTTCTGGCAGGCCGACACGGTCTGGCCTTGAGACCAGAGGTTCATGATGACCTGCTGACCACCCGTCCTGGGAATGTGAGCGGTGCCGACGAACATGTTCCCGCCATGCCGGTCCCGGAACTGATACTCCTGGCCTTCCTGAATTGTGACCGTGTCATCGGGAGATCCGGGGGCATCGGTGCCATACCAGACGTTATACGTGATGTGATCCGGCATCCATTCAAATTCGGCCGTGACGGTTTTCGTCCCGCTCGGCGTCCGAATCTGTGAGCCGGCCACCCTGACATGATATGGCGGGACGGCCGACCGGATATCGGTATTGTCGTTGGCGTAATAGCCGACCTGAATGAGCTCGTGTGCGTCCGCGGTCGACCAGCTGGAGAATTCTATGTCGATCTCGCACT